>CAIJMU010000193.1 GCA_903821875.1 uncultured Spirochaetota bacterium | reverse complement strand
GCATCCATCATATGATGGATGCCCATTTTTTTGGATGCGCCCGGCAGGGCGCACGTGCTTGCGGGTGACAGTCCCGGACGGACCCGGTAAGGGGAACCGCTAGCCGAACGCCAAGGGTGTCAGGGGCGACCTTGAATCTGATCCTTTGTCCCACTGGCTATCGTCGTTGAGAGGCAGGCGCTTGGATGGCGGAGACAGACAGCGCCTGCGCCGGAACGGCAGGCAGCCACCAGGAAATTTGAAGCCTGGCGCAGGGCAGGCGAGGCCCTCTCTGCCTCTACCAGAGCGAAGGTGCGGGAGGCTCAGGCGGGCGGCAAGCGGCAGGCTGAAAACGGCTGTGACAGGCCTGTTAACCACGAGGGGCGATCCCAAGAAGACCCAGCCCTACGCCCCCCCGCCTGCCTCAGCCGCTAGCCCCATCCTTTCAGTTCGGAATATCCGCCCATCCATGAGCTTCGGCGAGCCACGGAGGAGGGGCCGGAATTCCATGCGCGCGAGGATATCGCGCTCGAGGTCGATGCCCGGGGCGATCTCGAGGAGCTCGAGCCCCTCAGGCGAGAGCGCAAAGACTGCCCGCTCGGTCACGTAGATGACGGACTGGCCAGACTCGACGGCGTATTCCCCTGAGAAAGTGCGGTGCTCGATGGCCTTCACGAATTTCGGGGTGGAACCCTCCCGTACTATCCTGAGCTTGCCATCCTTGACCGCGACCTCGAGCCCGCCTGTGGTGAAGGTTCCAAGGAAGACCACCTTCCGGGCGTTCTGCGAGATGTTGATAAAGCCGCCAGCTCCGGCAAACTTCGTACCGAACTTGCTGACATTCAGGTTTCCGCTGCCATCGACCTGCGCCATCCCGAGAAAGGCGACATCGAGGCCGCCTCCGTCATAGAAGTCGAACTGGGAGGGCTGGTCGAGCAGGCACTCCATGTTGCTCGAGGCTCCGAAGGAGAGCCCGCTTGCTGGAATACCTCCAATTGGTCCTGGTTCGACGGTGAGGGTAAAGCGGTCGAGGATGCCCTCCTCTGCGGCGACGCTGCTGACACCCTCGGGCATGCCTATGCCGAGGTTCACGATCGATCCCGTCCCGAGCTCGAGGGCAGCCCGCCGCGCGATGATCTTGCGCTCGTCCAGGCTCAGGGCGGTCAATCCGGCAGACAGGCTCGCCTGCGGGATGCGTATCTCCGACGAGTAGGCTGGATTGTAGGCTTCCGAGTAGGTCTGCAGGTGATGCTCGGGCCGGGATACGACAACCCGATCCACCAGGATGCCTGGCACCTTCACATCCCGAGGATGGATGGAGAGGCGTTCGACAATGCGCTCGACCTGGGCGATGACGCTTCCTCCGGAGTTGTGGACAGCCTGCGCAATGGCCAGGTTCTCGAGGATGAGGGCTTCCCTCTCGTAGCTGAGGTTTCCCGCAGGATCCGCGCTCGTCGCGCGGATGATGGCCGCGTCGATCGCAAAGGGCTTGTAGCGGAGGTATTCCCGCCCGTCGAAGCTGACGAGCTCCACAAGGTCCTCGACCGTGCGGCTGTTCATCCTGCCTCCGCCGAGTCTGGGATCGGCGAAGGTCTTGAGTCCGACCCTCGTGAAATGGCCAGGCCGCCCCCCCGCGATGTCCCGGAACAGATGCGCGATGCAGCCCTGGGGAAGGTTGTAGGCTTCGATCTTGTTTTCGAGAGCAAGACGCCCGAGTTTTGGCGCCAGTCCCCAATGGCCCCCGATCACTCGACGGACCAGGCCCTCGTGGGCAAAGTGGTTTAAGCCCTTGTCACGGGCATCGCCCTGACCGGCCGCGTACACGAGGGTCAGGTCCCGTGGTTCCCCGCTGTCGAGAAAGCGCTGTTCGAGGGCGATCGCCAACTCCTCCGCGAAGCCGCTCCCGATAAAGCCCCCGGTGGCCAGGACCGAGCCCGAGCGTATGACTGAGACCGCCTCTTCGGCGCTCATGATCTTGGTTGTGGCCATCCATTCCCCCTCTGCAGCCATGCTTCTGTCAACAATACCATCCTGCGCATTGTAGTCGAAGCAGAGTTTCGCCTATGTGCGAATGGGCGCCAGGATTGTGGATTACGCTTTGGCCAACCTCAGGGCCCTGTTGAGGGGAGTGCGCCCGATCGCACCGGGCCAGTCGACTCCCTGACCATCAGCTCCGGTCCGATCAGGCGATGCTCGTCGCGGGGCTCCTCCCCCTCGATCCGGGACACCAGCATGTCTACGGACAGGCGGGCGATCTCCTCGACATTCTGGTGGACGGTCGTCAGGGGAATATCCGAGATGGACGAGTAGATGAGGTCGTCGTAGCCGGCGATGGAGATGTCGCGCGGTATAGCCAGGCCGCTTTCGCGGATCGCCTTTCGTGCGCCTAAGGCCATGATGTCGTTGATGGCGATGATCGAATCGGGTTTCGCCGTGGCGAGGAGGGCCTTCGCCTCGCTGTAACCCGAATGGAAATCAGGCTTGTGGCACTGTACGGTCCAGTCCGGATTCGGCTCGAGGCCCTTCTCCTCGAAGGCCTTCCGGTATCCAGCGAGCCGGAGGCTCCGGATCGGCGCTTCTGGGTCCAGGCTGACAAGGTAGGAGATATCCCGATGGCCGAGTTCGAGAAGGTATTTCGTGAGGCGGTAACTCCCTGCCTCGAGGTCGGTCATCACGTATTCGCCCTTGGCGCGCGGGTAGTAGCTCGTCGAGAAAACGCAGGGTATCCGCCGCTTCCGGAGGATCTCGTAGATCTTGAACTCGCTGCGGGTGACCTGGGTAGGCACGACCAGGACGCCAGCGACGCGATCCCCGATAAAGCCTTCAATTATGCGGTTTTCCTCTGCCGGTTCGTCGTTCGAGACGGAGATGATGAGGGTGTAGCCTTTCCTGTGGCTGTACTCGTCGATATACCGGGTAAGGCTGCCGAAGAAGGGGTTCTCGATGTCGGTGATGACGAGACCGATCGTGCGTGAACTTTTCAGCGCGAGGCTGCGGGCGACATTGTTGGGCAGGTAGCCGAGCTCCGCGGCAGCGCTGAGTACCCGCTCCCTCGTATCCTTGTTGACCCCTGGTCGGTCGTTGAAGACGAGGGAGGCGGTTGCAATCGACACCCCGGCCTTTTCCGCAACATGGGACAGTTTGACAGTCATTTAAACCGCCTTTTCTAAACCGTTTTATATCACTCTCCAATCATCTTGTCAATGTCCATTGTTTCAATCTGTTGATTAGTAATGATTTACGATTTATAAAAAAATAACGTTGACAGTTTATGGAAATAGACCCTATATCTTCTAAAGCGCTTTAATAAGGAGGAGCAATGACGCACAGGGAGCGCATGAAGAGGTCTTTCATGCTGGAAGAGGTCGACAGGCTTCCGCATGGTGAACAGATGATCCATGACCTTCTGGTGGCCAAGATCCTGCACGAAGGCCTCCCCGAAGATGGTGACAACGCCCTCAGCGCCTGGATGAAGGAGACGCTGAGCGATGCCAATTTTTCCCGCCACCTCCGTGCACGTCAGGTTCTTGGATTCGACTGGGTCCATCTCTTTCCAATAGAACCCTTCGTCGAAAAGGAAGCGGACGAAAGGGGTCTGCGCAGGGATATCTGGGGTCAGCGTATCAAGGTGACCAGGGAATCCTTCGAAATCGTCGAGCCTGCGATTGGAAGTGCCGACGAGATGGACAGCTACCGCTTTCCCTCGCCTGACGAATTCATCTACAGCGACATAAAGCGATGGCAGACCGAATCGGATCTCTGGGTAACTACCCAGATCGACACGGGCTACTTCAAGATCGCCCAACTCGTCGGCTTCGAGAACTACATGATGTATCTCGCGGATGTGCCCGGAAAACTTGCAAGCCTGATGGAGCGCTTTACCGATTTCCAGAAGAAGTTGGTCGACCGGCTCATCGAAGCCGGAGCGGATTCCATCTGGTTTTCCGACGATCACGCTTTCAATGCCGGACCCTTCATGTCGCCGGCCATGCTACAGGAATTCGACTTCCGCTATCTGGCCGAGCTCGTCGCCTATGTCCATGCGAAAGGCCTTTTGGCCAACTACCACTCCTGTGGGAACATCGCACAGACCCTGCCCCTCCTCGTGAAGGCGGGCATCGATTCCCTCCACGCCATCCAGCCTTCTGCGGGAAACGATATCGAGGCCTACCACAGGGAGTACGGAAAGGACCTCTGCTTTATCGG
Organism: uncultured Spirochaetota bacterium; assembly: GCA_903821875.1. Taxonomy (GTDB): domain Bacteria; phylum Spirochaetota; class Spirochaetia; order Treponematales; family Rectinemataceae; genus CAIJMU01. The sequence goes on along the minus strand of CAIJMU010000193.1, from coordinate 64,243 downwards.
CAATTTCGACATGGACCAGCTCATGCCCAAGGGCTCGCCCAGGGACATCGACGCGGCGGTCCGAAAGATGGTGGAGGCCCTATGGCGCGAAAAGCGTACGGGCTACGTGCTTTCGACCTGCAACATGCTGAACAGCGACCAGCCAATTGAAAACGCACTCATGCTGCATTTTGCGGCTGAGAAATACGGCCACTAGGCCGAAAAGGAGACGACTATGAAGAAAGCGATCTGGATCCTCCTCGTTGCCGTCCTGGCGCTGAGCTACGCTCCCGCCCAGGCGAAGAAGATCAAGGCCCTCTACACGCCTATGACCTTTGGCGCTCCCTACTTCGTGCAGGTGGGAGACGGGATGAAGGCGAGGGGAAAGGAACTCGGTTGGGACGTGAGTGTGGTCGACCCCAAGGGAGACATCGCCGCGCAGCTCGCCCAGCTCGAAACCGCCGTCGAACAGAAGTATGATGTCATCTTCCTTTCGGCCCTCGACTCCACGGCAGTCAAGGCGATCGTGAAGAAGGCTGTCGACCAGGGGGCCATTGTCATCACCGAAGCGACGATAGTCGAGGGCACCTCCGCCCACGTCGGCCCTGGCGAGGACAACATGGGCAGGTCGCTCGGCGAGGCCATGGGCAAATGGGCGCAGGCCAACCTGAAGGGCACGATCGAAGTGGCGACCTATCATGTGACCCAGGATTCCCACACCCTCGTCCGCGAACAGGGCATGCGCTCGGGGCTCGAGACCTTCTACAAGAACGGTAAGATCGACTACGTCGCAAGTCTCGGCGGCCTGACCCCGGAGGACGGGATGAAGAACATGGAAGGCATCCTCCAGTCCCACCCGAACATCAACATCGTCATGGGCTGCAACGATGACAGCATCATGGCCTCGTACCAGGCCGCGAAGAGCGCAGGCGTCAATCTCGCCAAGATGGGCTTCGGTGGCGTGAATGCCATCCCCCAGGCCCTCGATCTCATGAAAAAAGAGAAGGCCTCCGGCAAGGGAGCCTACCGCGTGACCGTTGACATCATCCCCTTCGACACTGGCAAGATGTGCGTCGACCTCGCCTCCAAGATCCTCAAGAAGCAGGCCTTCGACAAACTGCTCGTCGTTCCTGCCAAGGCTGTTACCTGGGCGAATATCGACTCATATAAATAACTGCCTGATTGCAACGCCTGATGCGGGCGGCTCGCGAGGATCCTCGCGTGGCCGTCCGTATCCTGGAAGGAGAGTCGATGCCCGCGCCACTGCTCGAACTCAAGTCCGTGTCAAAATCCTGGCCCGGAGTCCGGGCCCTCGACAAGATCGATTTTTCCCTCGAACGCGGTGAGGTCCACGCCCTGGTGGGCGAAAACGGCGCGGGCAAGTCGACGATGATCAAGATCCTGACCGGGGCCATCCACGCGGACGAAGGCCAGATCATCCTGGATGGGCAGAGTTACGCGGGTTTTTCGATCAAGCAAGCCCAGAACCTCGGCATTGGAGCGATCTACCAGGAACTCAACCTCATACCCAATCTCAGTATCGCGGAGAACATCTTCTTTGGCAGGGAATTCCGGAAGCACGGCCTTGTCGATTTTGCGCGCATGCACGCCGAAGCAGGGACGATCCTCGCTCGCATGGGCTTCAAGCTGGACACGCGTGCGAGGGTCGGAAGCCTCGGGACTGCCTGGGAGCAGGTTGTCGAGATCGCCATGGCCGTTTCCAAGAACATCCGCATCCTCATCATGGACGAACCCACGGCCCCCCTTTCCACCGATGAGGTCACGAAGCTTTTCGAGCTCATCCGGCGGCTGAAGACCGAGGGCGTTTCCATCATCTACATCTCGCATCGCCTCGAGGAACTCTATGAGATCTGCGACCGGGTGACGGTATTCCGCGATGGTACGAGGATCGAAACACTTCCCATCGGCGAAGCCGAGAAGGGTAGACTCATTTCGCTCATGGTCGGGCGGCCCCTCCTCAACCAATACCCCCCCAGGATTCCGGTACCTTCAGCTTCGCCCACGATTCTCGAGGCGGAGGGGCTGCGGAGCGGCAAGTTGAAGGATGTTTCCCTGAAGCTCAGGCGGGGCGAGATTCTCGGCCTCGCCGGCCTGGTCGGAGCGGGAAGGACCGAAGTGGTCCGGGCGATCTACGGCGCGGACCGGAGGAGCGGGGGCAGGGTACGGAAAAACGGCAAGGAAATCTCCATCGCTTCTCCCCTGGATGCCATCCGACAGGGCATCGTGCTCCTGCCCGAGGAACGGAAGAGCCAGGGTTTGTTCCTAAATCTTTCGGTGAGCGACAACATGGTGTTTCCCAACCTCAGGAAGTACAGGCGCCTGGCCATGCTCAACGCAAAGAGCATCAGGCAGGACGTGCTGGGGATGATCGACTCGCTCCGCATCAAGACCTCATCGGAACGGAACAGGGTACTCTTCCTCTCTGGCGGCAACCAGCAGAAGGTCATAATTGCACGGTGGATGCTTATGGAGGCAGACGTCATCATCTTTGATGAGCCGACCCGGGGCATCGATGTCGGCGCCAAGTTCGAAATCTACACGTTGATGAACAAGCTCAAGTCCGAAGGCAAGTCGCTCATCGTGATCAGCTCGGACATGCAGGAACTCATCGGCATATCCGACCGGCTCTACGTCATGTGCAACGGCAGGATGAAGGGAGAACTCGTGGGACAGGACATAGACCAGGAAAGGATCCTGAGGCTCGCCGCTGATTTTTCGGACGAGACCGACGGCCCCGGAGTCTCCGGATCGATGGAAGGGGTGGCTGCGCGATGAAGTCAAAGAACAGCATTGACATGAAGGAATTCGCCCTTTTTTTCTTCTTCCTCCTCCTCTGCGTCTTCTTCTCCATCTTCGCCAGCGGTTTCCTGCGGCCGACCAATCTCCTGAACGTGGCACGCCAGGTCTCGATCATCGGTATTGTGTCGGTCGGCATGACGATAGTCATCCTGACCGGGGGCATCGACCTTTCTGTCGGGGCGATCGTCGGTGTCGCTGCCACGGGTGCGGCCTTCCTGATGATCAACCTGAAGCTGCCGATCGCCCTTTCGGCTGTCATCGGCATCCTCCTCGGCGGAGCCATCGGCCTCCTCAACGGCATCATGGTGGCCAAATTCAACATCCCTCCCCTCATCACGACCCTGGCGACCATGACATCCTTCCGTGGCGTTTCCTACATCATCACGAAGGGCATTCCCATCTACGGCTTCGACGATTCCTTCGCCATCCTCGGCCAGGGCTACGTCGGTCCCATTCCGATTCCCGTCATCATCATGCTTGCCGTATTCCTCCTCGGCTCCCTGATGCTCGGCAGGACACGCTTCGGACGCCATGTCTATGGCCTCGGAGGCAACGAGGAGGCGGCACGGCTCGCGGGCCTCGACATCGGGAAGATCAAGCTGATGGTCTTCGCCATCAGTGGGCTCCTGGCGGGCTTCGCGGGCATCGTCCTTCTTTCACGCTTGATGACAGGCGCGCCTACCCTGGGCACCGGCTTCGAGATGGATGTCATCACGGCGGTGGTTCTGGGTGGGGTCAGCATTGCCGGAGGAGAGGGGAAACTCCGTGGTGTGATCATCGGCGTTCTCATAATGGGAGTGCTGTCCAACGGCATGATCATCATGAGCCTTGACGAGAACTACCAGTGGCTCGTCCGGGGCTTTGTACTCGCCCTCGCTGTCGGCTTCGACCGGAACTCCAAAAGAACCAGGAACTGAAAGGAAACCACCATGAAGAGATCTGAAATAAACGCGATCATGCGGGATGCCATTGCCTTCCTGGACTCTAAGCGTTTCCTTCTGCCACCCTTCGCCTTCTGGGGCAGGAAGGAGTGGGCGACGAAGGGCAGCGAATACCGCGAGATCGCCGATTGCATGCTTGGCTGGGACATCACCGATTTCGGGTCGGGCGATTTCCCGAGGATAGGGCTCCTCATGTTTACCCTTCGGAACGGTCACAATTCAAAGGAAGAATACATCAAGCCCTACGCCGAAAAACTTCTCATCACCGGCGAGGAACAGGTTACTCCCTTTCATTTCCACTGGAAGAAGATGGAGGACATCATCAACCGCGGTGGAGGCCAGCTCCTCGTCCAGGTCTACAATTCCGGAGCCGACGGCGAGTTTGCGAAAACTCCGGTTCGGGTTTCGAAGGACGGCAGGAACTACGAGGTCGAGGCAGGCGCCATCGTCCGGGTGGAACCTGGAGAAAGCATAACACTGCCTTCGGGTCAGTATCACAAATTCTGGGGCGAGAAGGGTGCGGGCATGATCCTCCTCGGAGAGGTCTCGAAGGTCAACGACGATACTGTCGACAACCGCTTCTACGAAAAGGTCGGAAGGTTTCCCGACATCGTGGAGGACGCCGAGCCACTCTACCTTCTGGGCAACGAGTACCCCAGATTGGCATAAGTCTTCCTGGCGTGGAGCCGGGATACTAAATAGCGCTTCTGGACCTGGCTCTCTTGTTCGGCGGCCACTGGTCTGTCATCGAGGTCAAGCTGGTCAACCGTCGGGGCCGCAGCCGCGTTGTGGAGGAAGGCCTCAAGCAGGTGATCCGCTATCGAGACAGCATCGATCGCGAGGCCGATGCCTGGCTGGTGGTCTTTGACCGCACGCCGGCAGGCAGGGCCCTGCCCTGGGCGGAGCGCCTGACCTGGGAAGCCATGGCCTGCGAGGGTGGGACAGTCACGGTAGTGAGTGGCTGAAACCAGAATTCCGGGCCAGGCATGACCCCGCCCGGGCATGACCGCCCGGGCAGGCTGGAATGTCTGTCTTACTTGATCAGTCCCTGCATCAGGATGAGCCCGATCAGCGAGAGGATGGCATAGAATTCCGGGAAGGCAGCGAGGACCATGGTGTTGCCGAAGGCCGAGGTGCGGCCTGCTGCAATGGCGTTGAGACCGTCAGCGCAGACCTTGCCCTGGTACCAGCCCGAGAAAAAGCCGGCAAGTCCCAGTCCCAGTCCGGAACCGAGGATGATGGCGCCTTTCATGACGCTCATGTCGCCTGCCTGGATTCTCGCCAGGCTGAGGAAGAATCCGACGAAGCCGTAGATGCCCTGGGTGCCCGGGACTGCTGTAAGCAGGATGCCGACTCCGAATGACTCCGGATTTTTCTTGATGAGGCCGAGGGTCGCCTTGCCTGCTTCCACTGTGCCCATCGCGGACCCCGAACCAGCAAGCCCGAGCATCAGGCCGCAGCCTGCGAACGCGAGGATATAACCGATCTGCACTGGATCCATGGTGGAACTCCTTGTTGTTGCTAAACCTCTCCTGCGCGGGAGAGGGGTTTGAATGGTTTTCCGTTGCCCTTGAAATCGAGGGTGGAGAAAAATTCCAGGAAGGTGAGACGCAGCGGATGCACGAAGGATCCGAGGATCGATAGCCCGAAATTGAGGGAATGGCCCAGCACAAGGAGGAGCACAGTTCCGAAAATCGCGGGTGTGAATGGATCCACGACCCCGTCCTTGGTAATGAAGCCAAAGGCCAGGGTGTTGAAGACCATCCCCAGCATGCCGCCGGACAGGCCGAGAGCGAAGAGACGCATGTACGAGAGCATGTTGCCGAGCGAACCGCTGATGAAGAGGTAGAGGTTGAAGAAGCTCCAGCCGATCTTCTTCGTGAAGGGCTTCCCCCAGGCGTCGAAGAAGAGGAACAGCACTGCGCCGCCGTAGACCATGCCCTGGGCAACCACGAGGGGAATCAGGAGGGGGAGTTTGCCGACAGGAATGCCGAAGGGTGCGAAGGTCGCGAGCTTGAGGTCGAAGGCATTCGTATGCGTTGCGACGGTGATTGCACCAAGTATGAGCATCATGTCCGCAATGGGACGGATTGCACCGCCCCAGTTTCCCTGCCGGGCCCGGTTGACCGCGCAGAGCACCAGGCCGATCTGGATCTGGATGATGCCGATCAGCAAGGACAGCCCCATCATCGGGTAGAAGGTACCGCCGTCCTGCTCGAGGGCCGCGAGGAGGGAGAACTTGTCGGCGCCGCTGCTGAAGAGCGAGGTACCCGGAGGGATTCCGGGGCCTCCGAAAATGGCGCCTCCGAATGCGGAGTTGAGCAGGATGCCACAGACCATGACGGAGGCACCGAGGACAGCGCCGAGCCCGGCAAAGGGTTTCAGGCTCTTGGGCGCGAGGAAGAGGGCTACGATCGAGCCGATGAATATGATGGAGCCGTAGGCCAGGTCGCCCAGGCAGAGACCCACGAACAGCATGAAGAAGGGCGCAAAGAAGGGCGTCGGGTCGAGCTCGAAATAATCAGGTATGCTGAAGATCTTCGTGATGGGCTCGAAGAGCCTGGCGTAGCGTCCGTTCTGCATCAGGACGGGCGGCACCTCCCTGGGAGCAGGGTCAGCGAAGAGGGCCGTCGCGTTGAACGACGCAATTCCGGCCTTCACGTCCTTTTCCCGGTTAGAGGGAATCCATCCCTCCAGGTGGAGGAGCTTCTCGGTGCCTGCCTCGCTGAAGCACAGCTGGGCAGTCTCGAATCCGATCTTGGCCTTGAGCCCGGAGACCCATGCAGCGACATCAGGCATGTAGGGAAGGAGAGTGTCCAGCTCCTTGTTCGCTTCCGTGAGCTCCCTGTCCATGATCCCGATGTCAGCGTGGATGTCGTCCAGGCTCTTCCTCGGGAGCTTCACTTCTTCGGCACCCTCGATGTCGCGCGCGGGGCCGCGTTCGAAAAGGGCGCAGCGGACCGTCAGCTTCGACCGTCCAGTCTCCACGAGGTCCAGGTTAGCCGCATGAACCTGCTCGAAGGAGCGCACTGGCACCTCGAAGTACCGGGCATTGACTCCGGCAGCCTCGAGCTTGGTCAACATGACAGGGTCTATACCGCCCCAGACACCAAGGAGCTCCTCGTCCATTTTCTGCGAGGCCAGGGCCTGTTCCAGGCGCTGCCTTTCCCGGTCAAGCTCGAGGAATGATTCCGCCACCGCCTCGGCAGTCTTTTTTGAGTCCGGAGCCGGGATTTTTTTCACGGCCTTGGCTCGCAGCTTCTGGCCCAGGAGCACCTGCTCGTATTTCTTCAGTTCCCCTGCTACGACAGCGACCTCACGCGAGGTGGATTCGGACTTTTCCTCGACGTGTACTGCGCCAAGGGTCTGGAGCCCTGACAGGAGGGCGTCCCGATCCTTGTGGAAGACCAGGATGTCGAGCTTCCTCATCCGTGCGATCATGCTGTGGCTCCTGCTTCGGCTTCTTCTGCCGCGGCGATCCTGGCCTTGAGGATCTTCTGGGAGGCCTTGGAGAGGTTGTCCTCGTCCTCCATGAACCTTTTGATCTTGAGGATGGCCTCCTGGTAGCCCGGTATCTGCACCTTCTCGTAGAGGTTCACCTTCTGTGTTGTCTTCTTCCTGTTGTATTCGAGGACGATCATCCGTTTATAGGCGATCTCCCTGCGGATCATCAGCGTTGCCAGCTCCTCCAAGACCTTCAGCCCCTCGGGGATCCAGCCATGTTCGATGAAAAAGCTCAAGGGCCTCGACTCAAACTCGACAGACTCCAGATCCGGAGTCCGGATGCCCGCGATCTTCCTCTCCTTGAGATGGACTGCCTTGACCCGGACAAGGTCAGAAGGGAACTCCCTCCAGAGCCTCATCTCCGCAGCCAGGAAGCCGCGACGCTCCACAAGCCCTGCATCGAAGGCGGCCATCTCGTCCTTGGCGCGCTTCACCTCAAGGCGGAGTGCGGATTCCTTGGCCTGGAGCGTAGGAAGGGCGTTGAGCCGGACCTTCAGCTCCTTGTTGAGCTGCTGGAGGTAGGTCTTGTTGTACTGGAACTTGATGGCCATGGGCTGTCAAGGCTCCTTGCGTGGGATGGGAGCGTTCATGCCTTCTCCGCTATCTTTGGCCAGTGCTTGTCCACGAACTCCTGCTTGATGGCTACCTCTTCCTTCGTGAAATGTGCGCCGAAGAGGGACCATGCCGTATCGAGCATCTTCTCGATCTCGATGTTGACGTCGATGGCCAGGAGTGAACGCGAATATTCCCTCGCGAAATCGAGGCAGCGCCTGTCGTAGTCCGTGAGATCGAATCCGTTGTCGAGCTTGGTCCGGGCGTTGGCTGCGTCGGCATAGAGGCGGATGCAGGCGTTCATAACCTGGGGATGGTCCTTCCGAGTCTTCTTGCCTATGACGAGCATCTTGAGCCTGGACAGGGACCTGAAGGGATCGATGATCACCTTGGAGATGTCGGTGTCCCGGCGGAGGTAGAGCTGGCCTTCAGTGATGTAGCCAGTGTTGTCCGGGATGGCGTGCGTGATGTCTCCACCTGAAAGCGTCGTGACTGCGACGATCGTGATGGAGCCGCCCGAGGGGAGCTGGACGGCCTTTTCGTAGATCTTGGCGAGGTCTGAATAGAGGGAGCCGGGCATCGAATCCTTGGAGGGGATCTGGTCCATGCGGTTGGAAACGATGGCGAGGGCATCCGCGAAAAGCGTCATGTCCGTCAGGAGCACGAGGACCTTTGCGTTCTTGTCCACAGCGAAGTACTCCGCTGTCGTGAGGCACATGTCCGGAACGAGGAGCCGCTCGACAGGTGGGTTCTCGGTGGTGTTCATGAAGCTGATGATGCGGTTGAGCGCTCCGGCGTTCTCGAAGACCGTCTTGAAGTAGAGATAGTCATCATTGGACATTCCCATGCCACCGAGGATGATGACGTCAGCCTTGGCGCGGAGCGCGACGTCAGCCATCACCTGGTTGAAGGGCTGGTCCGGGTCAGCAAAGAAAGGGATCTTCTGTCCTGTGACGAGGGTGTTGTTCAGGTCTATGCCGGCGATGCCGGTAGCGATCAGTTCTGAAGGCTGTTTCCTGCGGACGGGGTTGGCCGAGGGGCCGCCGATCTCCCGCTCTTCGCCCTCGACCGCAGGACCTCCGTCTATGGGCAGTCCGTAGGCGTCAAAGAACCTGCCACGCATCTCCTCGCTCACCTTGACTGAGGGAGGCTTGCCCGTAAAGACAACCTCGGCATTCGTAGCAATGCCCTGTGTGCCCGGGAAGACCTGGAGCGTCACCTTTTCGCCGTTTATCTTGACGACCTGGGCGGGGCGGCCGTCGACGTAGGCCATCTCTTCGTTGCTGATCCCCTGCGCCGTGATCGTGCAGGTCGCCTTGGTGATGTTGTCGATGCGCGTGTAGACCTTCTGGAAGGCCTTCGGCTTGAAACCCTGTCCGCTCATGACACCCTCCTGGCAGCGATCTCTCTGTCCAGCTCTGACTCGAGACTGCGGAACTGGTCGCTGTTGAACTCCTGGTAGTTCATCTGCCTGAGGATGTTGATCAGTTTCTTGAAGAGGGTCGGCACCTGCTCGAAGCCGACGAACGAAAGCTTCTCGTCGCAGATCCCGAGCACCCTGTTGACCATGTATTGCTGCCTCCGGATCGGAGTGGAGGCGTCAACCTTGTCGAAGGCGTCCTGCTGGAGGATGATGAAGTCGATCACCTCGGAGCGGTAGAAGTTGACATGGTACTCCAGCGGGACTCCGTCGTCTCCGAGGATGTTGATCTGGTCCCGCGCTTCCTTGCCTCGAAGCAGGATGTCTTTCAGCCTCATCACCTTGGCGACCCAGCCGTCCTCGATGTTGGCATCGAGATAGCCCGTCACCTCGGGATACTCCAGGTACTTGGAATAGCTGTCGATCGGGTCGATGGCCGGATAACGCTTGCTGTCCGCGCGGGACTGGGCCAGTGCATAGAAGCAGCGCGCCGCCTTCTTTGTGGACTCGGTGACGGGCTCCTTAAGGTTGCCGCCAGCGGGGCTGACGGTGCCGACGAAGGTAATGGAGCCTGACTTGCCGTTGTGGAGCTTGACGAAGCCTGCGCGCGAGTAGAAGTTCGAGATGATGGCCGGCAGGTCCATGGGGAAGGCGTCCGGACCGGGCAGCTCCTCCATGCGGTTGGCCATCTCGCGGAGGGCCTGGGCCCAGCGGGAGGTCGAGTCTGCCAGGAGGAGAACCTTCAGCCCCATCATCCTGTAGTATTCCGCGATGGTCATGCCTGTGTAGACAGAGGCTTCGCGGGCCGCAACGGGCATGTTGGAAGTGTTGCAGATGATGATGGTCCGTTCCATGAGCTTCCGGCCCGTGCGCGGATCGTCCAGTTCAGGGAACTCGGTGAAGATCTCGACCACCTCGTTGGCGCGCTCTCCGCACGCCACGATGATGATGATGTCAGCCTCGGCCTGCTTGGAGATGGCGTGCTGGAGGACAGTCTTGCCGCAACCGAAGGGGCCGGGAATAAACCCTGTCCCGCCTTCGGCGATCGGGTTGAGCGTGTCGATCGAGCGGACGCCCGTCTCGAGGATCTTGAACGGCCTCACCTTCTCGGCAAAGGCGCGCACCTCGACCTTGACGGGCCAGCGCATGACCATGGAAACACTGGTCTCGGAGCCGTCTGCGGCCTTCAGCACGGCTACGGTATCCCCGGCCTTGTGCGACCCTGCAGAGACAACGCTCACGACGGTGAGCTTCCCCTCCAGATCGAAGGGAACCATCACCTTGTGCTTTACCCAGCCCTCGTCCACTTCGCCGATCCAGTCCGCAGCGCGGACAAGGTCGCCGACCTTCACGAGGGGTATGAAGTCCCAGGACGCCTCGATGTCGAGGGGCGCGGTATACTGACCACGGCGGAGGTAGACCCCCTCCATGGCCTCGAGGTTGTTCTGGAGGCCGTCGTACTTGCGCGAGAGCATCCCGGGCCCGAGCTGGACCTCGAGCATGTGGCCCGTGAACTCCGCAGGACAACCGACAGTCAGGCCGCGCGTGCTCTCGAAGACCTGTACAAAGGCGCGGTCCGCAGTGATCTTGATCACTTCGGCCATCAGCTTCTCGCTGCCAAGAGTGATGTAGCAGATCTCGTTCTGGCCGACAGGTCCATCGACCTGGACTGTCACCAGGTTGGCGACAATGCCCGTCACTTTACCGTGCGTTGCCATTGGGTACTCCATATATCATATCAGTTAGACTCGTTTCCTTGCTTGCTCGAATCCACGTCCCGCAGCATGAGCGCCTTGGCTCCGTCGATCAGCCCCTTCGAAAGGCTTTCCAGCATCGCGCGTCCCTCTGCAGGATCCATCTTCAGCCAGCGTTCAGCGATGAAAAGCTGCTGCGCGTAGGCCAGCAGCGCTGCCACGTCGAAGTGCGCGAAGGTCCGCATCTCGTCGAGCTTGTCCCAGCGCACCTGGTCTGCAGCCTTGTCACGTGCCAAGAGGCCCTTCGCAGCCAGGATCTTCTCTGCCCAGGGATGGCTCCACGCAAGGCCGAAATCCGCAGCTGAGCTCTTTGCGACAGCCTCTGCAACCCCTCCACTGCCGATGGCGACACGGCCAGGGTCGGTTCCGAGGCTTCGTGCGCTCAGCCCGGCCAGGAGGTTCCTTACATCGGCATCGAAGGCGAACCACTCCCTCAGGAAGGCGTTGGGATGGGCTTCCATCTCTTCCAGGAAGAGCCAGGCCAGTGAATCCTCGTCACCGAGCCCCTGGAACAGCGCACGGCCTTCCTTTTTCGCCTTGAGGAATGTGTCCATGTAATCGGGTCCGGACTCGGTCCCTCGGAGGAGGTTCGCGATCTCATCGCTGGGAAAGGCACCCCTCGGGTCGAAGCTGTCGGACTTCCCTTCCATGGCGCGAATGAGGTTCGTGTTGTCGAAGGGATGCCTGACAATGGCCATCAGCTCCCTGTCGGCCGCTTCAAGCCTGCCTGCCACCTCGTCGAAATAATCGAGGGACAGGGGGAAGGTCCGGGTCTCGTCGAGCGTAATGTCCGGGAGGCCTGTTACAAAATAGATGTATTCGGACATCCTATCGTCCGAAAAGAAGTTCGCGGGTCCGGGGCTTGAGGTATGACTTGAAGAATTCGGAGAGGTCTGCGTCCGTCATGCTCACCTTGTAGCTGCCGTTCTTCGGACCGATCTGGAAACCTGCCTGGAAGCCCTCGGAGTATCGGATCTCCATCCCCCCGCTGAGCATTTCCTTGACACTTGAGGAAAGCATCCCGTCGAGGTCCTTTTTCCTGGATGCGGGAAGGATGACCTGAAGCTCCGGAGAGATTCCAGCAGTGCTTGAAGCCTGGACAGCTGCCAGGACTATTTCCTTCAATGCTGAAGGATCCGAGAGGAGCTTGTTCATGGGGACATCGACAGAAGCGGACATGACGAGGTCCACGATTGACTGCTTCAATCCAGCGAGGGCCTGGAGACCTGCGAGCTTTATTTCAGCGCCCGTATTTGTCGTGAGGTCGTCTGCCGTGCGCTTAGCGTCAGCCAGGAGTGTCTGGGCCTGCTTGCGAGCATCCTCAAGAATCCGTGCTGCCTTCTCTTCCGCATCCTTCCGGATACGACCAGCTTCGGCCTCGGCCTTCTCTACCCCTTCGGCATAGATGGATTTCGCCAGTTCTGAAATCTTGCTGTCCATAGAACCCCTCCAAAAACGTCGAAGCCCGGCCTTTCGGCACACTAATGTATGGGATGTGGGATGTCAATAAAAAAAAGCCGAAAGAGTCCGGGGGAGGCAGGGTTTTCCCTCCCTCCTACGCTTGCCCCCTAGGGCCTCCTATCTGTATCATATGTTACGTTTGAATGCCGCAGCGCAGAGCAGGGCAGGATTCAGACAATGCCGGAGGAATCCATGGGAGCGACAATCCTCATTACCTTCCGGGAGAGCCTCGAGGCTTTCCTGGTCCTAGGCCTGGTCCTGGCCGTCCTGGGAAAGAGCGGCCAAGGCAGGCTCATCCCCTGGGTGTGGGTCGGACTTGCCGCTGGGATCGCTGCCAGCCTTGCTACAGCCTGGCTCTTCGTCAGTCTCCTGGGCCAGTTCGATGGCCGCGAAGAGCAGCTCTTCGAGGGGATCGTGATGAGTCTCGGTGCCATTCTCCTGGCAACCCTCATCCTCTGGACAGGCAGCCACAGTCTTGGTTCCGGGCTTGAAGAGGAGGCTTCCAGCGCAGCGCTTGGCGGCCCCTGGGGCATAGGGGCTCTCGTTTTCCTTTCCATCCTCCGCGAAGGGGTCGAGACAGTCATCTACCTTGGGTCGAGTCTTTCGCAGGGTGGCGAGGGGCTCTTTGTAGGCGGTCTCGTCGGCTTAGGCCTCGCCCTGGGTCTTGCCTTCTGGATCTCGACCGCAGGCCGCAGAATCCAGCTCCGGAGATTCTTTGGCACGGTTACCACCATCCTGGTCCTCTTCGGTGCCGGGCTTTTCGCCAGAGCCGCCGGAGAGTTCGGCGAGGCAGGACTCCTTCCCCCCCTCGTCGAGGGAGTCTGGAAGATCTTCCCCGCAACACCGGGGAGTCCCGTGCCAGCGCTCAACCAGGACGGCCTCGTGGGTTCCTTCCTGAAGGGTCTTTTCGGCTACTCTTCCAGCCCCTCCCTGAGCCAGATCCTGGCCTGGCTCCTCTTTGTAGGAGCCGTCTTCGCCCTCCTATGGCTGAAGCCAGCCGGGAAGCCTGCCCCCCGAACCAGGGCCTGATCCGGAGACCAGGCAGCCCACAGCCTCGAGGTGAAATCGCCCAACCCCTAAGCCCTGCCAGGGCAGGGACGGAGGCGGGTTGCATCACCGGGATGGACCGGGGGGACGGAATTGGTCGTAGTTGTAACTGCCTTGGCAGCCCTCGTCGACGCAGGGAAGGGCCAGCAAGGCAGGGAAGGTCCTGAGGTTCACCCCGGCGCTACCAAAGCCGTGGAATGTGGGTAAACCTCCCCTATGCAGGAGAACCCTGCATGCTTTATATACTTCCTATGATATTCGGAATAGCCGCGCGCAGGGCAGCCCTCGCCTTCCTGGGCATTTCCGTCGCACTGGCGGCCTATGTGCTGACCTTTCGCGGAGAACTAACGCGTCTACCCGTCGCCGAAAGCCTGCCGCTCTTCTTTCCCTACGCATCGGCCATGGACTCGGAAGGCAATGGCTATGTCGTGGATACAGCCCAGCGTCGAATCGTGGCCCTGGACAAGGAGGGGCGCCTCCGCTGGGTGAAAACCGGCGGACGCAGGAGCGGCGGCTTTTTCTACGCGGCCAACCTCGCGGTGGATGGCCAGAACCGGCTCTATGTCTACAACAAGATCCCCTACCAGGGCCTCGGCTTCAATACGGAAGAGATCCAGGTGCTGCGTTATTCGAAATCAGGGGCCTTCGAGCGCGTCGTGTTCAGCGAAAAAAACCAGGCTTCCTCCGACAGTTATCCCGGATTCTTTTCGATCTTCGTCCGCGCGGATCGGCTTTACTACCTTTCGGGGGACGGCCATAACCTGAATCTCTTCAGCACCGATCTCGACGGCGGGGGAAGGATTCCCATACGCAGTCTTCCTACTTCCCTCGATTTTGTCGCGGTCGCAGCCCTTCCCAACGGCAGTCTCTGCGCCGCCGTCCGCGACGGGAGCGTCTGGCAGGCTGAGCCGGGCGCTTCCTGGACGCTGCTCCCCATTCCCACAGCGCCGAAACCCTGGGATCTCAGATACGATGAAAAAGGGCGACTCCTTCTCCTGGACCTGCTCAAGGGCGAACTCCTCCGCCTCGAGCCCGATGGCAAGACCGACATCCTGCTTTCGACGCGCAGGACCGGCGGGGTCTTTGCCGACAGTTTCGCGATCTCGCCGAAGGGCGCGCTGGTGGTGGCGGACAAGGAACGGCAGGCCCTCATTGTAGCGGACGAGGGTGGGGAACCGAAGGTCTTCAAGGGCGCGCGCTACTCGGAGGCTACCCTGGCTTTCCGCTGGTCGGTCTGGCTGGGTCTTGTGCTCGCCCTGCTCTCGCTCGTCGCCGCCGTCCTGTCGTTCTTCCTCGGCGTGATGAGGGGGCGACACCCGCTCCTTCTAGTACAGATCGTATTTTTCGTGCCCGTCATCATCGCCTCGCAGTACGTGGCCTTCAACCAGGTGGGCGACACGCTCGCACGTCGCTACCGCGCGGAGGTGAAGAACACCCTCCTGAACGCGGCCAGCCTCACCGCCAGGCTCCTGCCTCTCGAGGACGTGCAGGCGCTCGCGGTGCCCTCCGATCTCGCCTCACCCGCCTACGCGCGCGTCAGGGCAGCCGCCGAGGGGCTGCTCAAGGAGGGCGAACGGACCGGGGCCTTCGCCTACCTGGCCCTGTACCGGCAGATCGGCGGTCAACCCTATTATGTGTATACGGGGTCGGGCACCTTCGGTGTGGACTATCCCTATACCCTCCTGCCCCCCGCCGCCAAGGAACTCTTCTCGAAGCCCGGGAGGATCTTCGAGGAGTACCTCGACGACTACGGCATGTACGAGGCCGCCTTCGCATCGCTCGACCGTGCCGACGGCAGCCAGGCGGGGATCGTCGAAGTCGGGCTCTTTTCGGATCTGGTCCGCGAGGTGGACGACGCCTACCTCGCCAGCGCCCGGGCCTTCGCCTTCGCCAGCGCGCTCGCCAGCGTCATAGTCTTCATAATGCTGAATTTCTTCATGATGCGGTCCCTCGACCGGCTCCGGAGGATGACGCGCCAGATAGCGGGAGGCGACCTTGCCCTCCACACCGGGATCCAGAGCCGCGACGAGATCGGGCAGCTGAGCCGCTCCTTCGTCCAGATGGCCAACAGGCTCCAGACCTATGTCGACGACATCACGGACCTGACCAAGGCAAGCGCGAGGTTCGTGCCAGCCGACTTCATCGACCTCCTCGGCGTCGAGGACCTGACGGAACTCAGGCTGGGGGACCAGACCCGCCGCGAGATCTGCGTGCTCTTTTCGACGGTCGGCAATTTCAGGAAGGTCACGAGCAATCACTCTTCCCAGGGAGTCTTTAATTTCCTCAACTCCTACCTCGGCCTTGTGGTGCCGCCGATCCGTCTCCTCCGGGGGCTCATCGACAAGTATATGGGCGATACCTATATGGCGCTCTTCCCCGGTTCTCCCCAGGATGCCTTCCGCAGCGTGCGGGCCATCAGGAAGCGCCTCCGCCTCTACAACGCCAAGCGGCTCGCCGCCGGGAGCGAAGAACTCACGGTGACCTTCGGGATCCACCGGGGGCCGCTGATGCTTGGCATCGTCGGGGAGTCCGAACGCATGGAAGGCACTGTCATATCCGACGCAGTCAACCTCGCCAGCAGGCTCAACGGGCTGTGCCGGATCTACCGCGTGCCCTGCATTGCCACGATCAGCACCCTCCTGGCCCCGGTCGAAGGGGAGGGAAGCGGGGCTACCGATGTCCCGCGCGCCCCTGTCCGTCCCCGCGATCCCTTCAGGCGCCTCGACCACGTGATCGTGAAAGGCAAGAGCGAGCCCCTCCTCATCTGCGAACCCATCGATCCCGAGGATCCCGCAGGGGCGGCGCTGATGGCACTTCTTCCCGACTATGAGGAAGCCTTCGCGATCTGGGAGCGGGGCGATCTGGATGAGGCTTCCAGGCGCTTCGACAGCCTCCATTCCCGGCTTCCGGAGGATCCGGTCATCACAAGGCACGCAGACCGCTGCCGGCATCTCCTCGAGAGCGGCAAGCCCTCGCCCTGGACTCCTGCCGTGTCCTTCGACGAGAAATGAGGAAATGATGGACAGAGTCAGGAAGTTCCTCTTCATGTTCCGTGACGGCCTGGTGGCCGTCCTGCCCCTCGCCCTGACCGCCGGTCTTGTCACCCTCATCGGTGGCTCGGTCGCCCTCGGTGACCTTTTCGGGAACGGCGTCTACAAGGATCTCAAGCTCAACTACCCCGTCTTTGCCGACCTGGATGCCTCGGGCGACCTCTACGTGATCGACGGCAAATCCCGCAGGATTGTGAGCATTTCCCCCGATGGCGTCGAGCTTTGGCATGCCGATGGGGGTCGCCGCGGGAGTGGATTCTACGAAGCCTACAGCCTGGCCGCCGTGCCCGGGGGCGGGGTCTGTGCCTACAACTATGTCATGAGTCCCGTCGATTCCACCAAGGAGCGCGAGGAGATAGTGTCCTACGACTCTTCGGGCCGCTATCGCGGGGCACTGGTGCGCGTGGAGAACCCGAAGGGTCCGGGCTATTCCGATGACGAACGCATCGGCAGCCTGATGGTCCAGGACGGCTATCTCTACTATTTCCTCAAGGGCGAGGGAAAGCTCGACCTCATGAAGCGGCCGCTCCGCACGGACGCCGCGGGCCCCGATCCGGCCGGCCACGAACTCGTCTTTTCCGCGCCCCTCACCCTGGACTGGGTGGCAGCCGTTCCGCACCTGCCCGAGGGTGTGGTGCTCAGCGACAGGAAGGGTTCGATCTACCTCCTCGGACGCGACGGGTCCATCACGCAGCCCGGGTTCGCCACGGGCAAACCCTACGAAAAGCCCTGGATCCTCAGCGTCGACACAAAGGGCCGGATCTACATACTCGACAACTTCAGGCAGGTCGTCCTCAGGGCCGACTCGATCAAGGCCAGCTCCCTCACGACGGTCTTCGCCGAGAAGGACGTCATGGACCTCGGCCTGAACCGGCCCTGTTTCGAGGGCATGGCCTTCGCCCAGGATGGCTCGGGGGCGGTGGTCGACAAGTTCAACCACTCGGTCTTCGTAATTGATCCCAAGGGGAACCCGAGGGTCGTGACGGGAGCGCGCATGAGGACCGACGACCTCGTCGGCTACACGGTGGGACTGGCCTGTGGACTGGCCTTCCTGCCCCTGTCCCTCTTCGCGGTGATAGGCCTGCTCCGGAGGCTCTTTTCCTCACGGACCTCGATCATCATCAAGCAGGTGGCGGTCTTCCTTCCCCTCGTGGTCCTCTCGGTGAGCATTGGATCGGCCGCCATCTACCGGAGGCTCGAGGCCAGCTACCAGAAGGAACTCAGGACCAAGCTCTCGCTCATAGCCTCCCTCGGTTCGCAGCTCGTGAAGGGGGATGACGTCGATGCCATCGGCTCCGCATCGGACTTTGGCGGCCCGGCCCACGAGGCGCTTGGCCGACAGGTCGATTCGGTGCTGGATTCCTACGCACAGCCCTGGACCCAGGACATGCGGATCGTCATCTACAAGTACCAGGACGGCAGGCTCTTCTTCGTCCGGAACAGCAGCAATTATTACGGAGTGATGTTCCCCTACGGAGGCGTCAGCCCGAGCCACTACGCGGCCGCCAGGGGGGGCAGGCTCGATACCGTGCTCTATTCCGACGAGTACGGCAGCTATCTCGGTGGCCTCGCACCCCTACGGACGACGGACGGCCGGATCGCTGGCGTCTTCGAGGTCTACCACAACTACAGCTCGGTGGAGGAACTCGCGACGACCTTCAGGCAGAGGCTTCTCCTCGGACTCATCCTTTCCCTCCTTACGGTCATCGTGATCCTCGTGCTCGCCGACCTCATGCTCTTTTTCTCCCTTGCCTCGCTCGAGCGGGCCTCGGAGCGGCTCATGGAGGGGGAGGTGGGGGTCCTGGTGCCCGCGAAACGCAGGGACGAGATAGGCGACCTCGGACGCGATTTCAATGTCATGAGCGAGAAGCTCTCCGCCAACTTCGCCCGCCTCCGCCAGGTGCACGAGGCCAACGCGCGCTTCGTGCCCGCCGAGTTCATGAGCTTCCTCGGCAAGGAGAGCATCGCCAAAGTTCGCATGGGTGACCAGGTAAAGAAACCAATTACGCTCTTTTCCTCGGACATCCGCTCCTTTACGGCCATCTCCGAGAAGATGAGCCCGAAGGAGAATTTCGACTTCATCAACGCCTACTTCAACCACATGGGGCCCATGATCAGGAAGCACGGAGGCTTCATCGACCGCTACATAGGCGATGCCATCGTGGCCATCTTCCCGAGGTCCCCGGACGACGCGGTGCGTGCCGGGATGGACATGAGGAAGGCCCTCCTTGAGTTCAACCGCGAGCTCGCCGAAAAGGGGCGCACGGCGATAAACTTCGGAGTAGGCGTACATTCCGAGGACATGATACTCGGCGTGGTCGGCAACGAGGCGCGCCTGGCGGTGACGGTGGTTTCCTCTGGCGTGGACCTCGCAAACCGCCTTGAGGCTGCGACGAAGGAGCATCACGTTGCCCAGGTCCTTTCAGAGCCTGCCTGGCAGGGCCTGTCAGAGGACCTGAAGGCGCGCTTCAGGCATCTTGGCGAGATACTGCACCTCGGTGAGTCCATCGCGATCTATGGAATGTCCGATGGCCTCCCTGAGTCTTGACCCAGGGAGCTTGCGCTCCAGCCTCGAGGTCGCGTCGCCTCCTGCGGGCTGTCCCTGGGAGGGATCCATGCTCTTGATGCACTGTGGAGAGGACTGATCCTGCATGGCCGGTGGAGTTCTCGCCCTTCATATTGACGCGGAAGAGCGTCCGCTCGCCTATTCACTTTTCCTTCAGGCCTTTCTCCTCGGGATTCCCCAGCTATTCACGGCAACGGTCGCCGCCGCGCTTTTTCTGGACGCATTTTCGGCTGGCGACCTGCCCTATGTCATCATGGCCGGTGGCCTGTTGGTACCTGCCCTCGGTTACCTCCTTTCAGCCGCGCTGACGCGCTTCGGCGCCACAGCCACACTCAGGACGACGCTGGCCCTCCTGGTCGCCGGGCTCGGGACGATAGCGGCGCTGTTGGCCGCAACGGGTGGAGCCTCCCCTGTCCGCATCGCCCTCATTATCTGGGTGGATGTCGAATACGCATTCACGGAACTCAGCTTTACCGCCCACGCCAACAGGGTCCTGGACATCCGCCAGGCCAAGCGCCTTTTCGGACTTGTCAGCGCTGGCCAGGTGCTTGCGGCCATGATCGGCGGATTCCTGGCTCCCTGGCTGCTGCGCTTCATGCCTGTCGGTGCCCTGCTGGGGATTTCCCTCTTCGGGCTTGTCTGCGCCTGGCTCAACTTCGAGCGCATGGGCAGGCGCCATCCCCTGGCCTCCGACGGCTATCACGAAGCGGACGCCAGCGCGGCGACGACCGTGCGAGACCCCCTGGTGCGACTGATCTTCCTTCTCGTCTTCCTGGAGTTCTGCGTCCAGGCCTTTTCAGAGACGATCTTCTACGCAGGGCTCCAGCGCAGCCTGCCGGACGCTGGCAGCGTGGCTTCTTTCCTGGGGCTTTTCTTTGCGCTGGCAGGCGCCTGCAAGCTTGCGATCAATGTCTTCGGAACCAATCCCTTCCTGGCCCGTTTCGGCCTGCGGGGCGGGCTTGTCGCCCCGGCCCTGCTGATGGCCCTGCCGCTCGCGGTCCATGTGCTATGGTCCCTGATCGGGGGCCAGGGATCGGGGGCCTTCGTGCCCCTCGTCCTCGTCCGCTTCCTGCAAACAGTGGCCTTAAGCTCCCTGTACGCTCCTGCCTATTTCACCCTGTATCAACCCCTGCGGTCCACCCTCAGGAGCTCTGCCCAGGCTCTCGCCGACACTGCGGTAGGGCAAATAGGATCAGGATTCGCGGGCCTTCTCCTTTTCCTCCTGATCAATCCGCTCAAGCTTGGTTTCTCCATGGTGGGAGCCGCGACGCTGGCACTGCTTCTTGTCTGGATTGTAGCCGCCCTGCGTGCCGAAAAGCGCTATCGGGTGGATGTGACGGCACAGGCGCGGGGCGGCAGCATGGGAGCAGCAGGGGATCTGGCCTCCGAGGATGGGGATGCCCAGTGCAATGGGGAGCTGCAGGACGAGCTCGCCGTCCTGCTCAGGGAAGCCCGGCATGCCGATCGCGGGGAAGGCTTCGAGGCCCTGGTTCGGTCGGGCTGTGCCATCGATCGCTCAAGCGGAGACTCCCGCTCGAGTCCTTACAGACAGGCCCTCGAGCTGGAGGCAGCCCTGTGCATCGGCTATCGCGAGGCAGCCCGCTCCATGAGCGTAAAGGCCCTGGGTGCAACCCTGGAACGGGAGGCTGACAAAGCCCTGGAACGATCCATGCTCATCCTCGCCTTGGCCTATTCGCGCAACGCCATCAGCGCCCTCAGGCACGGGCTTCTCTTTTCAGGAGGGGGCTCGGCGCGGGGCTATGCCCTGGAATTGGCCGAATCTACCCTCCTGGGGCCTGATCGCGGCCTCATCCTGCCGCTGTTCGAGGATGCGGGCAGAGGCGGGACACTTCCCTACGCCGGGCAGCCAGACGGGAAGCTTCTCCGGGAACTCGTGGACAAAGCGGCCATCGCCGGGCAGGACTGGCTGCGAACCTTTGCCCTTCTCCATCTCTCCTGGCTGCCCGAAGGGGCAGCTTCCTTGCGCGATGACGAGGTCGCCCTTCTGGAGCGGGAGTCCCCGGTGATCGACAGGGTCCTTTCGCTGTCCGTCGCCCCGATTTTCCGCTCCGTCCCCTTCGAGGATCTCGCTGTCCTCGCCCTTTCCATCGAGGAAAGGCTGGCCCCCGCTGGAACGCGCATCCTCACGAGGGGAGAGGAAGGATCCGAACTCTATCTTCTCGTTTCGGGCCGTGTCAGCATCTCCATCGCGGGAACCGAGATCGCTAGGATGGGCGCGGGAGATGTCTTCGGAGAGCTCTCGGCCCTGAGCCCTGAGCCGCGCTCTGCTGATGTCACTGCGCTGGAAGACCTGCGGCTCCTCGTGGTGCGGGGAGAGCGCCTGACTGAGTTCTCCCGGACACGGTGGAGGACAGCCTTCGAGATACTCAAGGTCATCGACCGGAGGGTTGTCGATGCCATCCAGTCCAAGTTCCCTATTAGTGATCCACTGCCGGGGAGTAGAAAGCCTGCTGCCAAGAGGCGCAAAGCAATTGGTTCCGGCTCCCAGATGGACGCCAGGAGCGCGGCGGAGGCTTTGTCCCGGGTACCGTCGCTGCGAAGCCTCGATGCCCATGTCCTCGAGGGACTCGGCAAGCTCCTGCACCTCCGCAGGCTCGAGGTCGGGGAGAGCCTCTACTCTCCCGGCGAGGAAGCCCGGGCCTTTTTCTATGTGCACTCCGGGCGGGTAGCCATGAAGAGGGCAGGCCGAAGCGTTTTCGAGCTAGGCCCGGGCGAAGTCTTTGGCGACTTCGAGGTGGTGCTCGGCGAAAGGCGGATGACATCCGCTGTCGCCTCCGAAGCGGCAGAGTTGCTCGACTTGCCGGGTCGGGCCCTCTCCGACCTGGCCTGGGGCGGACCCGATTTCCTCCATGACCTGACCCTCACCGCCGTCGACCGGCTTAGGCTCGTCGCAAAAATGCCCCAAGCTCCCAAGGAGGGTTGATGCTCCGCCTGACAATCGATATCGACAAGATCACCGAAAATTACCGCAGTGTACGGAAGATCTGCGACGGGCACGGCATATCCCTGGTCGTCGTCGCCAAGATCTGCCTTACGAAGCTCGACATCGTACAACCCATCATCGACGCGGGTGCGCGCATCGTGGCGGAGTCGAACCTCGCCAATCTCTCCAGCCTGCCGGGCCACGTGGAGCGCATGCTGCTCCGTTGCTCTCTCGCTGAGATGCGCGAGGGTCTGGCCAATTGCGACTATGTCTTTCTGTCCGAGCTTTCCCACTTCGAGACCTGCGCCGAAGCCAGGCGCGCCGGACCCCGGCACGCCGGACCTCGGCACGCCGGACCTCGGCGCGGGGCCTTCATAAGCGTGGAGGCTGGCGATCTCCGCGATGGTGTCACCGCCGAGGAACTGCCGGGCTTTGTCGACAAGGCTGCCCGCGTGCGGGGAGGGCCGCGCATCGCGGGTTTCGCCGCCAACTACGGTTGCCTGCGCGGTTTTGTTCCCGACCTGGAGGATCTGGTCCGATTCCGGGAGCTTTGCGACCGTTCCGCTTCCCGGGCAGGGCTCGGGGGCTATGAAGTGAGCATCGGAGGCACTACAGTTTTCGACATGCTTGCGGAGGGTTCGCTGGACGGCCTCGCTGACCAGATCAGGATCGGCGAGGCGATATATTTTGGCTACAACATGTCCCTCGCGAAAAAGATCCCCGGGCTCCACGATGACGCCCTTATCCTCACCGCAGAGGTCATCGAGGCCCGTGAAAAGCTTGTCACTGACGACGAGCCCCACGGACTGAACGCCTTCGGCCACCCCGCCTTCAAGCCGCGCACGGGGATACGCCTGAGGGCGATCCTGAATTTCGGCGAGCTGGCAGCCCCCACCCGGAGCCTGGCCCCCCTGCTGCCAGGAGCCTTTTTCGAGGGCGCTACCCACGACCATGCGGTGCTCGACATAACCGACTGCGAAGATCCCCCGCGCCCGGGGGACCTTGTCAAATTTCGTACCAATTACCATAGTGCCGCGCAGGCCATGCTCTCTCCCTATGTGGAGAAGGTCATGGCCACGCGCGCTCTGCCTGCCATGGAGGAACGAGGATGAAGATGAACCAGGCTATCCGGGCCGTAGCCGTTGCGGGCCTTTTCTCGATTGCGCTTTTGGCCACGGGATGTGGTTCAGGCGCAGGGAGTCCGGTGAAGGAATCACTGGCAGCCACCACCGATGCTGCCGCGCCCCGGGCCGCCCTCGACAAGGCCGCCGCTTCCGCCGAGGACGACGAGAGCTACTACACGCCCTTCAAGAAGCCCGACGGCTCACGCTTTCGCATCGCCATCATGCAGAGCGGCGAGTATTTCTCCTATGCCGACGTCCTGGAAGGTACGCTCAAGGGACTCATGACCATTGGCTGGATACGGGAAGTCCCCTCCCTCCTTCCCGGCTTCGCCGGCTACGCGGCATACAAGGACGGCAAGACGGTTCCCAACATCCTGGCCGAGCTGGCCAAGAACGACTACAGCGACTACCTCGAATTTCCCGAGCAGGCCTTCTTTGACCTCAAGTGGAACGACGTAAATGCCAAAAGCCACGAGTACCTGCGCCTGACTTCCCCCGGTTCGGGCGTCGATCTCATCATCGCCCTCGGGACGCAGGTGAGCAGCATCCTTACCAAGCCTGCCAGCTTTGACATTCCGGTCATTGTCGACTCGATCTCCGATCCCGTCGGCTCCGGCATCCTCGCCTCACTCGGGGATTCGGGCAAGGACTACCTTACTGGCGCCGTGGACCCCGACCAGGATATCAGGCAGGTACGCCTTTTCTACAGCGTCATCAAGTTCAAGACCCTCGGCATCCTTTACGAGGACAGCGAGATCGGCCGGGCCTATGGCGCAGTGGACGATATCCTCAAGGTCGCCAAGGAGAACGGCTTCAGCGTCACTGCGAGCACCGAGCTGCTTCCCGATCCGGAGAACGAGGACGACGAGGAAGCCTGGGCCGCCGCCGAGGCGCGCTATGTCACAGCGCTCGACGCACTCTGTCCCAAGGTCGACGCTGTCTATCTTGCTGTCCAGGCTGGCCTCTCCGAATACAGCCTTCCGGACATCGTAAAAGTCCTCAACCGGCACAAGAAACCCTCCTTTGTCATGGAGGGAAAGAACTTTGTCAGGGACGGCATCCTCCTCGGGGAATCGGATTCCAACCTCGTCGCGAAGGGCATCTTCAATGGCAAGAAGATTGTCAGCATTTTCAAGGGCAGGAAGCCACGCGAGCTTCCCCAGGTCTACGAGCATGTACCGCACATCGCGATCAACCTGGGCAGCGCCAGTACCCTGGGCTACGACGTGCCCATAGACATCATCGCCAGTGCCGACGAGGTCTTCTCCTCCGAAGGGGCAAAGAAATGAAGAAGCACCTGCGCGGAATGGTGATCGGGGGATTCATTGTCCTCCTGATCGCCCAGACCCTTGGAGCCGTACTGAGCGTCTCCACCTTCGAGAAGACATTCAGGGAATCCCTCGAATCGAAGTACAGGATCCTGGTGGGGGAGCTCCGCCGCCAGGTGGAAAGGGATGTCGATTTCGGCCGTCCGATCTACCTCCTTGGCGGAGTGGAGAAGATGTTTGCCGCTGTCCTTGAGCGCGATGGCAACATCAGTGCCCTCTATGTAAGCCAGGCAGATGGCAAGGTACTTTATTCCACGGAACCCTCGTCGCTGGGGAGCCGCCCCGCCGGGATGACGGTCTTTCCCGCCACCCGCCCCGCAGAAGGTGGTGAGGAATACGCCGTGGCCTCTGTCGGGGACTCGAACTGGGTAAGCGCGCCCATACGCTACGGAGGCGAGACCCTGGTTGGCATGGTGCGGCTCCGCTTCAAAGAAAGCGTGGTGACCACGCGTGTTAACGCCCTCTATGTCGAGAACGTCCGCATCATCCTGCCCATCATGCTCTGTGCGACCCTCCTCATGATTGGCCTTCTCATCGGCGGCGAGGCAGCTGCAGCGAAGGGCAGGCTCCGCCTTCCGGCAGCGGTCCGGGCAACGCTGGCAGTGGGCATCACCCTCCTGATTGCCCAGGGCTCCTATGCCTGGCTGAACGACCGCCAGTTCGAGCGCGGCTATATCGCCCTCTTCGAGGGCAATGTCGACGCACTCGGGCAGGTCATGAAGACCGACCTCGACAAGGTGCTGGGTTATGGAGTCGCCGTCGAGCGGCTCAACGGGGCCGATGCCTTCCTCGAGCGCAACCGCGTGCGGACACGGGAAGCCGAGAGTCTCGCCATCGTCGATCCCGCCGGACGCATCCTCTATTCGGCGGCGGCGGCCGGGACCTGGAGCATATTCTCCGCCGTGTCGGGGTCAGGTGCGGGGAAGCCGGTCTCGATTATCCAGGACGAGGTACGGCGTGTGGTGCCCCTCGGTTCCGGGGCGGTGCCCAAGGCCTACCTCGTCGTCAACGTCAATCAGAAGCTCATCGGGGAACGACTGCGCGAAGCCCTCCTCGACGTCCTGACAATCCTGGCCGTATCCCTTGTGCTCGGCTTCGAACTCACGCGGATGCTAGCGGTCGTCATGCCCGGAATCCCTGGCGCGAAGGGAGGCTCGGCAGCTGCGAACGAGGAGACTGCTGCTGAGGAAGCCGCGGCTGAGGAGGCCGCAGCCGAGCAGCGGCGTTCGCTCCAGGTGGTCCGCGTCCTTGCCTTTGTCTTCTTCTTCGCTGCCCTTATCCCCCTTTCCTTCCTGCCCGCCTTCATCGAGAAGATCTATCTCGGGAATCCCGTCTCGATCCTGGGGCTCTCGCGGGAGAGCATCATCGGCCTTCCCATCGCGGCCTACATGCTCGGCGTGACGATCTTCATACCGCTTGTGGGCTTCCTCTCAACAATGCTTTCGATTCGGAGGATCTTTTTCATCGCAGGCTCGCTCTTCGTGGTCGGCACCCTGGCCTCGGCCTTCGCGTCCGGGATCGGCTGGCTCATCGCTGCCCGCCTCGTCGCGGGGATGGGTTATGGCGGCATCGTCATAAATGGTTCCAATCTCGTCGTCGCCTCGACGACTGACCGGAACCGCTCCACGGGCTTCGGCTCATGGTCAGCGGGCTTTGCCGCAGCGACCATCTGCGCCATTTCCGTGGGCGGCGTAATCGTCAACCGGCTCGGCTACCGCGTGGGTATCCTCATCGCCACGGGGGCGGCCCTCTTCCTTCTGGCCCTGGTAGCTTTCTACGTGCCCCCCTCCGAGCCGAAGAAGCGGCGGGTTTCCGTCCAGAAGGGCAGCGCTGCGGGCGGCAGCGCCCCGAGGGGCGAGGGTCTCCTTAGCCTGCTCCGCATCTACCGCAATCGCAGCATCCTCATGAACCTCCTCTTTTCGAGCATTCCCTTTTCCCTCGCCTATGTCGGCATCTTCCAGTACATCCTTCCCCTTTACATGGGGCATTCAGGCATCAGCGCCGCCGACACCGGCCGCCTCCTGACCGTCTACGGCCTCATCAGCCTTGCGACCCCCCTCATTTCCCGCCTTGCCGACCGGAAGCGCAACGAGAAGACGATCATCGTGACAGGCAATGTCATCACCGGGCTCTCCCTTGTGGCCTTCTTTGTAGCGATCACCTTCTTCGGGTCCTTGAGTCCCTACATCCTCCTCGCCCTCGTCCTCTTCGGCATGGGTTTTGGAGGCATGATGATCGATGCTTCCGAAGAGTCCTTCCTCACCTCGGCGAGGGAGGCCGAGGAACTCGGCGAGGCTAATTTCCTGGGCATCTACGCGACCTTCGAGAAGGTGACTTCCATAGCCGTCCCGCTTGTGGCGGGCCTTCTCGTGGCAACCCTGGGCTTTTCCGGCAGTATCGGCGTAATTGGTGCCTTCACCCTCGCGGGTGCCGGCATCTTCGCCGTCCTCGCAAGCAACCTGCGGAGCAAGGCATGAGCGACGGGAGGGCCACGCCGCCCATCCGGCTCGGTTTCGCCTTCGGCGGCAAGGCGGCCGAGCACGAAATCTCCATCAAGTCCGCCCTCTACATCATGTCCCACGTCGACCGCGCGAAGTTCAGTGTTGTGACCATCTATGTCGACGAGGAGGGGCGTCTGGCCGACTCGGCCACCGCCGTCCACCGCCTGCGCGACTTCCTTGCCGTCGAGGCGGGGGACATCTTCGGCCCAGCCGACCGGGTGCCGCCGGATTTCGCTGACTGGCTTGCCTCGACCCTCCCTGCAAGCGGCCCGGGCGAAGCCCTCAGGCTCCTCAGTTCGGGAGCTGTGGATGTGGTCTTTCCGGTTTTCCACGGGCAGGGCGGCGAAGACGGCATCTTCCAGGGCTTTCTCGAGACCCTCGGCCTGGCCTATGTCGGCTGTGGCATTTCCGGTTCCATAGTCGGCAACGACAAGGCCTGCAACAAGGCAATCTGCAGCAACGCCGGCATCCCTGTCGCGGATTTTCTCGTGTACCTGAAAAGCGAGTGGGAGGAAGGAGCTGAGGCTGCACTTGCCGAGGTCGAGGGGAAGCTCGGCTATCCAGTCTTTGTCAAACCGCCCTGCCTGGGCTCCTCCGTCGGCATAGTCCGGGCCGGAAACCGCCAGGCCCTGCGCGAGGCTGCTCTCGTGGCGCTTGGCTACGGAGACCGTGTCCTCTTCGAGAAGGCTGTGGTCGGCATGGAATACGGCATCGGCATGATCGGCAATGCCTGCCCCGAGCAGAGTGCACTGGTCGAATTCGGCGGTTGCCCTGGCTTCCTTTCCTTCGAGGCCAAGTATGGCCCGGGAGCCTTCGAGGATACGATACCAGCCAGACTCGAGCCTGCGGTCGAGGCCGAGATCAGGACCCTCGCGGATCGCGTCTGGGGACTTCTGGGCCTGCGGGGAATGTCACGGCTCGATTTCTTTGTGGCCGATGGGCGGCCGATATTCATAGAGGCCAACACCGTGCCCGGCTTCGGCAGGACCAGCGTGTTCAGCAAGATGTGGGAGGCTTCGGGTATGGACCTCGGCTCCCTCGTCGGCAGGCTGGTCGATTACGCCTTTGAGAGGCAGGAGGCAGCCCGGCCGGCTGCTGTCGTAGCGCTCGCAGCGGCTACCGCAGGGATCGCTGCAGGAGGAGAGTGAAGGTTCCCTTCGCAAGAGGATGTAGTTCTCCTTCCCTCTCGTGGCCGCCGACCCCTGCCTATAACCTGAGCGAGGCGCTGATTCCTGCGCTGCCGAAGCGCTGCAACCTCTCCGCCGGCGTCATCGTGCCAGTGGCAGTGGGCCCTCCCAGCCGCAGCAGTGTGGACATCGGCATTTCAACAAAGCCGTCTAACCTGAGCAGCAGGAATTTGGCCGTAAGGCCTCCGCTGAGGGTTCCTTTCTTCGCGTCAAAGCCCGTGACAATTTCGGCGAGGTGACCCGGAAGGGGCTGGCCGTAGCCGGCACGGAGGAGGACCACGATGGCATCGCCGAGGTCGAGCCCTGCCTCCACTCCAGACTTGAACTCGCGGTTCCGCTCGTCGCCGATTTTCTGCAGGTCCACGCTCGCCTGGAACACCAATGGAAAGCGGTATTTTCCCGACTTCCAGTCGGAGGGCATAAAGGAAAAACCTGCGTTCAGGTTGTCAAGGAGGGCTGCTGCCGGATCGGCTGAGGTGCCGGCGTTTGTAGCGCCCTGATCCATGAAGCCCAGGAGATCGTTTTCGTAAAGACCCATATTGAGGGGGCCGACGGTGAGGAGGGCTCCGAGACCGGCCGTGATCGAGGTCTCGAGGCTCGCAGGATCCATATCCCCCGACAGGAACTCAGGGAGAAGGCTGATGAGAAGTGCCTGCGCGTCCTGGCTGAACTCCGCAAGGCTCGACTTTTTTGTGGTGCTGCCGAAGGACTGGTAGCGAAGGTTGGCCCCCAGCGCCAGCGGGCCAATGTTGAAGCCAAGGCCGCCTGCTGCCTTGATGTTCCGCCTCAGGTTGATATTCATAGTACTGTCAGATCCCTGGAATCCCGACGGGAACAGGGGACTCGCCGCCAGATCCGCCCCGAAGGAGAGCGCCCAGTATCGGCCACCGAGTTCGAGGGTCGGGTTCGCTACCAGCGGCCCGAAGCTCTGAATGGTGCGAAATGTGCTTTCCGTGTTGCTGTATTTCTGGTACCAGTCCAGCTTTTCCGGGCCACTCAAGCTGTCCCAGTCGACTGAAGCATCCACCCCGGCGATAAATGCCGAAAGCCCGGGCCGGACCGACTCGAAGTCGAAGGGCCGACGGATGCCCAGGAAGCGGTCCCAATAGTTGTAGCTATAGGTCGGTCCACTGCTGCCATTTACCGTGGTCTGGGTGAGCTCCGGTAGCGCCGAGTTCGTCTCGAAGCCACTCAGGCTCGCGCTGAGCCCTCCCATTCCCTCCACGACCAGGTAGCCCTTGCGGAGGAAGGCGAGGCCCGCTGGATTGAACAGGAGGGTGTTCGCGTCGTCGGTAACGGCCGTCATGGCGCCTGAAAGCCCGGCCGCCCTGGCGTCGCCGGACTGTCCGAAGGATGCCTGGGCCACGAGCAGCCCGGCAAGGGCCAGAATGATGATCCTGTTCATGACTGCCCCCCTTCGATCGTCATGCTTCTGGCAGGACGGTAGACAATGGGAACAAAGGCTTTTCCGGAGGGAGGGTACTCGATGGCGTTGGAGAGGCCCGGCCCCTTGGCTGCGTTTTCGGGGAACTCGCAGTAGACCATGGTCTGGGGATCGGGACCCTCGACCTCGAAAAGAACCTGCGAACCCTTGCTGCTGTCTCTGTTGCTGCTGTCGCTGTTGCTGCTGTACCAGCCCTCAGAGGCCAGGAGCGCATACCCTGTCATGACGCCCGCGTTGTTCGTGGCGCTGAACCACGTGGTGGAGTCAAGCCAGTGGAATTTTGTATCGCTGTAGTCTCCTGTGGAAGCGTGTTCAAGGAGGTCGAAGCTTCCGGAATAGTGGAGGGTGCCCGGAACGAGGTCGAGCTTCGCGATGGGGTGCATCGCCCTCATATCGCCCGAGCCAGCCCAGGTGAGGCCGATCCAAATATAAAGCACCTTCGGTTCCTCGTAGCCTGTGCCAAGTTGGCTGACCAGCGCTGCCTTCGCCGCTGTATCCACGTCGACCTGGTAGAGGATTGTCGAGGGTTTGCCCTGCATCTGCGAGGATGAAAGCGTGTAGATCTTTGTCCCGGAAAGGGAGCTGACTCTGCCGCCTATGCCCTGGCAGGAACCGAGGAGAAGAAGACCTGCGAGTGCGACGAGCGTCCGCGATATCGATATGGCCATGAAGCCTCCTTTGCGGGACAGGGAAGCCCCGATGGTGGAGTGGATTATATCGATGGAAAAGAATATTGCAATTGGTCCCGAATAGCCTTTTTTTTATCAATACCGGCCAGCGAAGCTTGGCTGAGACCTGTCCGGGCCTATCGCCGGCTGATTCCTGACCCAGTCCAGGGTTTCGCGGATTCGAATTTCCATCGGCGTCGCTGCAGGCCGAAGGTCCTCTCCTTATCGGAGCCATCGATCACGAAGGCTGCGGTGAACTCGCAGGGCATCTCGACCAGCAACTATTCGCTATGCAGCAGCGCGGCGCGTGTTTCGATCCCTTGAATACTGATCTTTCCCCACTCGTAGTGACGATTCTTTCCCCTGAAAGCCATGGCCAGCCTCAGTTTCTCGGGCGGGATCAGCCCGCTTCCATTACCGAGAACGGGGTAGGCCGACATGATGTCATACAGGGGCGTCAATCTGAACCGACCGCCCCGTTCGATGAAGACCGAGTAGTTCTTTGCGTGTC
Source organism: uncultured Spirochaetota bacterium (assembly GCA_903821875.1). GTDB lineage: Bacteria > Spirochaetota > Spirochaetia > Treponematales > Rectinemataceae > CAIJMU01. The sequence continues at coordinate 33,442 of CAIJMU010000193.1, read as the reverse complement.
CATCGGGCGCAGCCAGGAGCCAGAACAGGACCAAGGCCGTGAAAAAGGTCTCGCGATCCCTGGCCGCCTCCTGGGAGCCCAGGATGATTCGCATAATTGTTTCAATGCCCGGCCCGCCATCTGATTCATACTTCGCGCTGGGAGGAGTACCCGTGATCTGACAGAAGTCCTCCTGTGGAAGCCGGACGATCCGCTTCCCGTCTTCGGCCATTCTCCTGTCGAAGCGCTCCACGACGAGGGCTGTAACGTCTTCGAAGCGGGCTATCTCGCAGCGCGCCGTTTCCAGTCCCAAGGCGCTCGCGACCTTTGTGCAGAGCCATTCGTTTTCGACGGAGCCGGTCATATCGAATCCGAGACCGCCTATCCTTCCTGGCGGAAGCTTCACGATGTGGGTCGATGGCGTCGAGCCGTGGGGAACGAGCCACCGTCCCTCAAGCCGTAGCAAGGCGGTCTTCTCCTGCGCCCCTGCCAGGGATATGCGGAACTCTTCATTGGCCATGCGCCCGCCCGTCCCCATGGCTGTCAGCCCCTTCAGTAGTGTTGCTATCTCATGCTCGTCGATCAGCCTGCCCTCGATGCGGCCGATGGGGGAGGGCGCTTCGTCCTCGGGCAGGAGCTGGATCGCTCCGACGCAATCCCTTCCGATCTCGGCCAGCAGGTCGAAAGCCGAGAGGGACGACGCTCCGTACCTCCTCCTGATCCTCTGGCGGATCTCGCTCGAATCCGGGAGGAGATTGTCGAAGTAGGCAGACACCGTCTCACTGCGATATGAGTAGCCGGCTTCGGCGAGGGTGAGTGAAAATCGATCCTGGCTTAGCCGGATCTCGGATTCCTTGATCGGCCCTGAAGCTACGATAGCTGAACTCGCCTCCCACGCAGTGCCCGAGGCGGGCTAGGCCGGCATCGCTCTTCGGAAATATGCGGAAATAATTCCCATCCGTTTTCAGTAGGCCACTGGTTCGGGATCGAGGTCGCGCCATAGGTACCAGGATGCGACCGTGCGCCAGGGTCTCCATCGTTCAGCCCTGTGAAGGAGGCGATCGGCGATGAGCCTGGGATCCTCTTCCTTCCATCGGAAGGTCGAAGCCGCGATCCTGAGAAGTCCGACATCGTCGATGGGAAGGATGTCAGGTCGCGCGAGGTGGAAAACAAGGACCATCTCAGCTGTCCATCGACCGACTCCTCGAAGGGAGACGAGACCTTCCACTGCTGCCTTGTCGTCGAGCTCGCACAGCAGTTCCGAGCTCAGTTCCCCGCGAAGGAATACCCCCGCGATAGATCGTAGGTACTCTACCTTTCGACTGGAAAGCCCGGCTTCGCGAAGCCTCGAGTCCGTGGCTCCTGCCACGCTTTCAGGAGAAAGAGGGGCGCAGGCTTCGTTCAGTCGCTTCCATATGGATGCAGCGGCCTTGACGGAGATCTGCTGGCCTACGATGGCGTTGGCCAAGGTGCGGAAGCAGTCGGGGTTGGGTTCGAGACGTTCTCCCGGGTAGCGCTCGATGAGGACCTTGAGCCGCGGTTCGGCCGCCGCAAGATGGGAACAGGCGGCGGACCAATCGAGGGTTGGGAACATGTAGAGATGGTAGGCCGATCTCCGGCTGTTATTCAATTCCAGGCCCGCCAACCCGATAGATCGGAGACCCCTGCGTCGCTCCTCAAAATAGGGTTACAAGAGCCTCCCGGCAGTGCGCAGAACAAACCAGTGTTGTCTTCACACTTTTCCAAGCCCTCTGTCTCATATAAATTCCACGAAAGCTCCGTACGGTCTATATATGAGTCTTGGGGAATAGGCAGGGAGGGGAAGGTATCTCTACAGCCAGGCCCTACATATGCGAGGGAAAGTAGGTCCTGAGCAGCCACAGCCCTCCGAAGATGGTCACCATCGATGCGACCGTCGTCGCAAGCACGATCTCGCCCGCGAGGTTCTCGTCGTTGCCCATCGACTTGGCCATGACGTAGCTCGCTACGGCCGTGGGTGTCGCGCCAAGCATGAAGATGATGCTGACATCGATGCCCGTGAAGCCCAGGGCGAGGGCAGCGCCGACAAAGAGTACTGGCAGGACTGCCACTTTGTAGAGGGTTACCATGATGACGGCGGCAGGCCGCTCTCCGAGCTTCCTCCGGGACATGCTCGCGCCCAAGTCGAGGAGGGAGAGCGGTACTGCAATGGTGGCGAGATACAAGAGGAATTTCTCGATGGCTGCCGGCAGCCTCCACCCCAGGGCTGCGAAGGGGATGGCAGCGAGGGCAGCCAGTATGAGGGGGTTAGTGGCTATTCCCCGGAGGATCTGGCTCGGGCGGGCAGCTTTTGCTTCGCGGGAATGCGCCGCAAGGATCGTCACGGAGAGCAGGTTGTACACTGGCATGATGCCCACCAGCAGTATTGCAGCCCGGGCTTTTCCAGGTTCTCCGAAGAGGTTTCCGATCACGGGGAAGGCCAGGATCATGAAGTTCCCGCGAAATCCCCCCTGGATGAAGGCGCCCCTGGCTGGCGGGTCGGAAAGGAGGAAGCGCGCGAGGAGAAAGAGGAGGGGCAGCGAGAGCAGCGTCGCAATCATCCCGAAGGCAAGAAGGCCCGGCGAAAAGGCGATCCGGAAATCGGAGGCATAGATCGAGGTGAACACCAGGGCGGGGAGGCAGAACTGGAAGACAAGGCGGGAACTGACATCGCTCCAGGCTGCGGTGAGAAGCTTTTTTCTTCCGGCGAGCCAACCCGCGACGATGAGGAGGAAGATCGGAAGCACATTGCCCGCGATGAAGACGGCGTTTTCCACTCCGCGACTATAGCGTGGAAAGCGATGACCCTGCCAAGGCTCCAGTGCCCCGGTGTACCGCCTCAGGTCCTTCCGAGCGTGATGCCAAGGACATCGATGATGAGCCTGACGCTGTCCTCCATTGCTGCAGTGCCACAGAAGTTGACAATTACATGGATGTCTTCCTTCGGGTCGTAGAGCATGTGTGTTGAAAGAATGCCGATATGCCCCGTCATCCGCGGCCATGAAGCCAGGAGGAACATGAACTCCTCGAAGCGGAACTGCATGAGGCCCCTGCCGTAGCGCATGCCCTGGCGGAACTCGTGGTCGAAGCTCTGCATGTACGTAAAGCTTGCCTGAGACAGGAGCCGGCCATCCCAGAGCGCCTTCTGGAAGCGGAGGAGGTCCTCCTCGGTCGATGCGATGCCGCCGCCGGACCAGTCGGCACTGACACTCCGCGAGGCGCTGACCTCGCTCTTCCCTAGCCAGGCTTTTCGCATTGTCGTGCTGCCTGATGCAGGTTCCGAACGCCAAGGCATCCAGGTCCTGTCCATGCCCAGTGGGCCGAGGATCTCACTGGCCAGGACCTGGTCGAAGGCCGCTCCATAGAGCTTTTCGACGACCAGGCCGAGGATGATGTAGCCCGTATCCGAATAATGAAAGATCGCTCCGGGAGCGCCGACTGCGTGCTGGCGATCGCGGCTGAAGGCGAGGAGCTCATCGGCTGTCCACATGCGGTCCGGATCGCTGGCGATGAGTTCGGAGACCCGTGCGCTCCCGGAGGCTGGATCGTCGAAGTAATCGGCGATGCCGGAGGTATGGGCGAGGAGCTCCTCGATGGTGACGTCGCCCTGGTGGTTGACATCCTTGAAGACGAAAAGACCGTCGAGGAGCCCGGGCTCGAGGAGTTGGGCGACGGAATCGTCAAAGTGGAGCTTTCCGGAATCGACGAGCCTTCCGATGAGGACAGAGGTGAAGGTTTTTCCGATACTCGCGATGTGGTAGGCGTCGGGACCCTCGGGGTCCGCCTTGAGCAGGGTATGGATTCCATGCTTGTCGGAGTGGATGAGCATGCTTGCGCCTGCGAGCTCGGGTTTTCCCTTGATGTAGCTATTGAACGCGGCTTCCACACGCTGTCCGGAAGGGACCGCCGGCGTCGATGCGCAGCCCGAGGCGAGGATGAACATGATCAGAGCGGGGATGTTGAGGAAGCCGACTCTGGACAGAGCCTTCCATAGCCAATTGGTAGATCCTTCCATACGCTGCCTCCTCGAGAGATTCCGCGGGTGCCGCTGATAGTACAGGACTGCCGGTTGTTCGCCTACCTGCCTGGTTATTGGGAGGAGGACTCCTTCCCGAGCTGGAGGTCGAGCTCGGCCAATATCCCGCGGTTGTAGGCATTCACTGAACCCAGGAGGTCTTGATTGGCCATGGGCAGGAGGAAGTAACCGATCGTTGTCGCGACGAGGCCGCCCAGGCTGGCAAGGCTCGCGATGCTTGCATAGCTGCCATAGGCTGCGCTCGACGTATCGCCTGAGCTGAGGAGGGTCAGGAAGGGCGCTGCGATCTCGATCGCGATGCCTCCCCAGAAGAGGATGTTCCCGGTCGTGTTCTTGTTCCTGAACTCCTCGAGGGCGAAGCTGCTGTCGGGGTAGGTCGAAAGGAGTTTCTCGAAATGTGGTGAAATGCCGGCGCTCGTCCAGGTGCCCTGCCCGCCCTGTGTGAGGGTCAATCCACCGAAGACGGCATAGCCCACCGAGATGGATTTCCCTTCAAAGTAGGCCTGGATTTTGCCCGGCCCCTCTGCGAGGCCTGCGCCTGCCGCCATGACAGCAAGCACGAGGAACAGTGTTGCCTTGTGAGCTTTCATCTCCATCCTCCGAGGGCCGGGTTGGCTTTGGGCCTGAGTTTGACTATGGCAGCATATGCCGATTCCCTCAACCGATCACCGTACCTAGATCGATGCTGTTCGCCAGGATGATTCCGCCGTTTTCGTTCGGATGGACACCGTCGCCGCTGTCAAAATCAGGACGCAGTCCGGGGCCATAAGGGCTTTGGAGGATCCTGTCGAAGTCCCAGAGTGCATCGAATATTCCAGCGCTTCTGAACCAGGCATTGATCTCGTTGCGCAGCAGCTCGCGTTCCTGCGAAAAGGCAAGGAAACCCTTCTGGATGGCGCGTGGCGCGATTGTCGTGGCGACAAAACGGAGGCCGGCTTCGTGAGTCTCCTTGACAAGCTGCCCGACTGCAGAGCTGAATTCTTCGACACGTGGCAATTGCGATACAGGCGTTTTCTGTTGCACCCCAGGTTGACCGATATCATTGGTGCCAAGCGCGAATATGACGGTCTTTATGCCTTGCACCGACACGACGTCATGCCGGAAACGCTTGATCCCTGCCTCGCCGCAGGAGGGGATGGATGTGGCATCGTGCAGCAGTCGGTTTCCGCCGATGCTCTTGTTGACCAGGGTGACCTTCCCTTCAAATTCCCGGACAAGTCGCTGCTCCAAGGGCTTCGTCCAATGGCATTGCTGTGCAATGGAATCTCCGAAAACCACGACAGCACTCGTAGTATCCTGGGTAGATATTTCGATCGTGGACACTGCGGGTATTGCGCTGTTCATCATCAGGAGCCCTGAGAGCAGTCTTTCCTGGAAGAGCCGGTTCTTTGTCGGGAACTCCCTTGAAGTGACATGATTTCCCTTCGTGGAAAGTTCGACCCGTTCCCGCATCGAATTTCCGGAAACGGGACGCTGGCCCTTCGGGAAGAACACTCGGATTTCCAGAAGCTTTCCCGCCTGTATGTCCACCGGGATTTCGTCACAGCTACGATCGGCAGCGAGGGGCAGTTCCACTGAAGCCCGTCCTCCAAAAGTGATGGGGTAGCTGCGGGAACCGACGATCAGGGCGGCTTCGCCGATTGCAAAGCCTTTAGTTGCGACTTTATTCTCGAAGGTGATACGGATCCTCTCTCCCCCGATAACGGCAGCGATCCAGAACCGGAGCGTCCTGTCGCAGGGGTCAGGCGGAGTGAAGGCTATGTCCGTGTGGCTTTGTGCCCAGATGCTCAGCCAATGGCTCATTTCTGTTTCTCCTCCGCCAACAGCGCGTTGGCTGCAAGCCTTAGAAGAACTCGATGTATCTTCTCGCTTCGACCCGAAGGGTGAATGAGGGAGTAAAGCCCTTCGTAGGAGCCAGATACAGCACAGGCACAATATTGATAACAGAGGCAGCTATCAGCGAGAGCCGGACGGGCAGGGCCAGAAAGACATCGAAGCTGCTGGCTCCAGGGCTTTGGGCTTGCCACAGGAGTCTGGATGTCGCAGCCTCGATACCGGCCTTGAGCCCTATTTCATTCAACTGAAGGCTGTCCCAGATCAAGCGCAGCGACAGTATCCCGGTAAGGGAGGCCTCTAAGGCCGCATAACCTTTGCTGTAGGTTGCCGAGGGGGTGGAACCCGTCAACAGCAGATTGGAAAAAAGGTAGCGCGCCTGAGCCGCATTCGAATAGCCCGTCTTGAGCCCGAGGCTGATCGAGTTTTTATAGAGGAAGGGGAACCGGGCGAAGAGTGAGCCTTCCACCGACTGATAGGGATACCAGTTCGAATCCGCAGAAAGCTCCAGGCTGCTGATTCCCTTGGTCAGGGCCAGCGAGACTCCGGTCAAGCCTGAAATGCTCCCTTGGGAAACAGCTGACCCCGGCTCATAAGCCGCCCCCAGGGAAAGGTTCGATGAAAGGGGGCTGCCGTCGGGTGCGAAGGGGATGTCGAGCAGGAGCGTCTGTCGTGTCCTGTCTCCAGAGAGGGAGAGGGTCTGGCTGTCGAAGGGAGCCTTCAGCAGCCAGAAGGGTTGTGACAGGCTGAAAAGGATGTCGAAGCGTGGCGTCGCTTTTCCATTCACGGCCCAGGTCAGGCTCGGCACTGCGAAGGCGGTGAGTCCCGTAGACAGCCTGTTCTTGGCAAAGAGGAGCATGCTAGAACCCAGGCGAAAGCCCGAATCGTCCTGTCCCGCCCAGGGCAGGGGCAGGAGGGAAACGAGGGTCTCGGCCCCGTCCGGGCTGTCGGGCAGTAGGGAGAATCTAAGGCCGCTGGACGCAGTCCCGTCGAGGCCCGTGACCTCGTCGATGATCAGCTCATTGCGGACGAATTGCGATTCGTAAAAGGGAGTCCAATCCCTGCCGGTCATCTCGGAGAGCAAGCTGAAGAAGTCCAGAGCCGTCACGTGATGGAACCTGTACTTCATGTAGTAGGCGGCCAGAAACTCTCGGAACTTTTCCTTGCCAACGAGGTCCTGCAGCTTGAACAGCACGAGACCCGCCGTATTGTAGACTTGGGTACTGTAGGACCGCATCGAATGAAAGGTTCCGGAGGGCCCGGCGATCGGTCGGGCCCGTCCCGAGAGATACTCGCCCCTGACAGAATCCTCCGCCAGGGCCCGAGTCGACAGGTTGGGCATCCAGGTGAGCCAGTCGGGGTAGTCCAGGAGGTTTCTCTTGCTGCCGTAACTGTCCTCGGTGTAGGAGATATCACTGTAGGTGTTGATGCCCTCGTCCAGCCAGGCTTCGCTGTACTCGTCGTTGCCCACCGCCGCGTACCACCAATTGTGACCGATCTCGTGGACCATGGTGGTTTCCGCCACCGCCCGATCCAGGGGCGGAAAAATTTCGAACAGTGATTGCTCCATCATGGTCAGGCCCGGGTATTCCATCGCTCCCGCCCCGGGACCGCAGCCAACTACGTCGATTTCGGCGTAGGGATAGGGCCCGAAGGCTGAGGAATAGTAGGCGAGCCCCTTGAGCGCGGCCGCTATCGCCTTTTTCGCGTAGCCACCCGAATCGTAATAGTAGTAATTGACGGAGACATCGCCGAATTTCGCGTGCTCCCTCCTGTAGCGTGGATCGGCGGCAAAGACAAAGTTATGGGCGTTCTCGATGACATGGGTTTCCGTCCTCGTGCCATCGGCGTTTTCCCGGGCCTCCGTCCGGCTTCCCGAGGCTGCGACGACGTACCTGGAGGGAAGGGTAATGGTGACCCTGTAGCTGCCGAAGTCCCCGTAGAACTCTCCCCAGGTGAGGTGCTCGTGGAGATTCCAGCCCCGCGCGTCGTACACGGCGATCCGGGGATGGAAGCGGATGAGGTGGAAGTTGCCGTCGGACAGGCCGGAACGTTCGAAGATCTGGGGTATGCGATAGCTGAAGCTGACCGCGAACTCTGCGGTGGCTCCCGGGGCTATCCCGCCAGGGATTTCGACGCGGGCATAGGTGCTGCCCCTCGTCGCAGGCCTGGCTTCCAGGAGCTGCCCTTCGTACCGGAACGATTCCACCGACAAGGAAGAGGGGTTGTAGCCATAGGGGTAGCGCTGGCCGGCATCCTCGGTCTTCGTGTAGTTGTCCCACCAGGCCGTTCCCGGATTGAAGCTGTTCGGAAAGAGTTCGAGATAGACCTCGGTGAGCGTGACTTCTGAGTTGTTGGTATAGCTGATGATTTCCGATCCCGAGAGTGTCTGGGACGCAGGGTCGAGGGCTAGGTCCATTTCGTAGTCGCATTTCTGCTCGAAGGCACCCAGGGGCAGGGAAAAGGCAACAAGGAGTCCGATCAGGCCGACCTTCGCTATTCTCATGTAATTCCCTCCTTGAGGAGCCCGGCCCCGGTGACGAGTACGAAGTTCGGGATGGCACAATGTTTCCGGAAATTCAGTTCAGGCGCGCGACCAGGGGAATCGCCTCGACCAGGACGGAGGTAACCTTGTCGGCGTTGCCCTTGAAGACGGCGAGAATGGCTTCCCAGCTGACCGCTTCCTCATCGTCCTTCCAGCAGTCGTAGTCGGTGCTCATGGCAACGGCAGCGTAGGGAATGCCCGCCTCCCTGGCCAGGGCAGCCTCGGTGGCGATGGACATGTTGATGATGTCCGCTCCCCAGCTGCGGAACATCCGGGATTCGGCCCGTGTCGAGAAGCGCGGTCCCTCGATGGTGACCACAGTGCCTGTGGGATGGAAGGCCAGGCTCTTCCTGCGGCACACCTGGATGAGGATGTCACGCAGGGCTGGGTCGAAGGGGTCGGCCATGGGCGTGTGGATTGGCTGGTCGGGCTCGAAGCGCTCGTGGAAGGTCGCATCCCGCTGCTTGGTGAAATCTATGAACTGGTCCAGTATCACCAGGTCGCCCCTGCCTATTTCCTGCCTGAGGGAACCCACTGCGCTGGTGGCCAGGATGCAGGCACAGCCTGCGTCCTTCAGGGCCTGTATGTTGGCGCGGTAGTTGACCTGGGACGGTGGAATGGTGTGCCCGCGGCCGTGCCGGCCCAGGATGGCTACCTCGATACCAGCAATTGTGCCTATCCTGAGCGGAGCCGAGGGCGATCCCCAGGCAGTGTCGACGGAACGATCCTGGGGAGCATCCAGTATGTCCGGGTCGTCCAGTCCACTGCCACCGATGATGCCGATCATTGCCATTTGTTCCCACCTTCCCCGGGTTTTCTGCCAAGGTCTGCCGCCCTGTCAGGGAATAGCCCCGGGATCCCCGCCTCGCTGGCCTCCCTGGCCTCCGGGCAGACCAGCAGGGGCTCCATGCGCCCCCCGGCTGTCCTGCCGCGCATGTCGCTGATTGCCGTCCTGGTGTCCTCGACGCTGCGGTACTGCCTGCCTCGTGTGATCACCTGTGGTCCTCGGGGGAAGGGGCTGCCAATCTTCCGGATTCAGGCTATCCTCCAGGCTTCGGGCAGTCAACATGCTTTTTGCCCCGGGATCTGCAGGGGGCAGGGAAGATGGAAGCCGTGGGCTTGCATCCTGAGGATCCCCAATGGGCTTTCGGGCCTCGATACAGCTAATTAGGAGGAAATATGTCCAGCGTGCTGTCAACCGGCCATGACGGCGAGGGTTTCGCCGTGGTCTACAGGAACGGGGAATGGGCGATCGGCATCAAGAACTGGAAAAAGGCCAACGACCTTGCCCACTTCACCGAGGTCGAGCGCCATCTGGAGACCGACGAGTCCTTTATACTTCTTTCAGGTTCCTGCGTCATACTCTCCGCCGTCGAGGAGGATGGCAGGCTTCGCTTCTCGGGACAGCGCATGGAGGAAGGGAGGGTCTACACGATCCCCCGGTCCCTCTGGCACACGACCATTACCCAGCCCGGGGTCAAGCTCGCACTCGTCGAGGCTGCCGGCACGAGCTCTTCCAATTCGGAGCTCAGGCTCCTCTCCCCGGGGGATCTCGAGGCGGCCAGGAAGGCTGTGAGAGAGGCGGAGCCGGCTCCCTGACACCTCGGCCATGGAGCAGCGGCCGCGCCGGCGGGCGGGGCCGCGGAATGCCCGCGCTCAGATCTTCACAAGCAGGTACTTCCTCGAGCCGAGGCCGATGCGCTCGGCGTGGTCGAGGCCGGCGGCCCAGTCGGTGTCGGCGTGGATGTGGCCGAATTTCTCGCCCCTGCCCGGATAGCCCTTGTCGGTGAGGACGCTCCCACCCACCGCAGGGGCGGCGTTGACCGCGTCCACGCAGGCCTGGTCGAGGGCCACGGGATCCGCGCTCGCGAAGATGCCGATGTCGGCGACGACAGCTGCGTCGTTGTTGGACCAGCAGTCGCAATTGGGAGAGACATTCATCACGAAGCTCAGGTGGAAGGAAGCTTTGCCGGCAAGGCTGGCCTTGCTGTACTCGGCGATGCGTTCGCCGCAGACCCTGGAGGAGGAACCCTCGGCCGCGCGGGCGGCCCCGTGCTGGCAGACGGCCACGCACTGGCAGCAGCCGCTGCATTTGTCGTGGTCGATGACCGACTTGCCCCGGGCGTCCGTGCCGATGGCCTCCGAGGCGCAGCTTTCGATGCAGTCTCCGCAGGCCGTGCAGGCTTCGACATCGATCGAGGGGTGCGACACCTCGTGCAGGAACTTCTTGCCCGAGCGGCTGGCCGAACCCATGCCGAGGTTCTTGAGCGTCCCTCCGAAGCCCGTGAGCTCGTGGCCCTTGAAGTGGGTGATGGAGACCACTGCATCGGCTTCCGCGATGGCGCTGCCTATGCGCGCCTTCGAGCAGTGCAGGCCTCCGGCCACGGGCATCTCCACGAAGTCGCTCCCCTTGAGGCCGTCCGCCACGATGAGGTCGCAGCCAGTGGCGTCGCGGGAAAAGCCGTTCTCGAGGGCCGAGCGGAGATGATCGTAGGCATTGTGACGTTTTCCGGAATAGAGGGTGTTGGAATCGGTGAGGAAGGGCCTGCCGCCCCCCTCGCGCACGAGACGGGAGACCACGCCGACAAAGGGTGGCCGGACATAGGACATGTTCCCCGGTTCGCCGAAGTGGATCTTGAGGGCCGTGAGCTTTCCGTCGAGGCCGAGATCGGTGAAGCCGGCCTCGCGGAGGAGGCGGTCCAGTTTTTTCAGGATGGATTCGGAGGGCGTCGTACGGAGGTCGGTCCAGTGGACCTTTGACTCGGACATGGATGCTCCTTGGCCTGGGATTCGGCGCGCCAAGGATAGCGTGGGCAGGCCGTGCCGGGCAAGAGTTGGGCTATTGTCGGGGGGGCTTACTGGCGGAGGCTTCGAGGAGCTTCCTGGGGTTTCCCCGTCCATCCGAAGAACCTCCGGTCCGAGGTCTGGAGGTGTTCCATGACCACCTTGCCGACGAGGAAGTCGAAAAAAGCCGTGGCTTCGAGGCTGCCCGCATCGAAGCGGGTTTTTAGCGCCATTACCTCTTCGACCAGGCTGCGGTGGATGCCTGCGTGCGTGGTCGCTTCGGGGTAGCCGACTTCCTTCAGGATCCGCTCCTCGTCCGAGAAGTGCAGGAGCACATGTTCGATCAGGACGTCGAGGCTGGCCGTGATGATCGGTGCGGATTCAGAGGAGAGCGATAGCTCGAGGAGCCTGTTGGCGAGCTCGATGAGCCTCTTGTGCTGGCTGTCGATTGTGGCGTTGCCCGAATCCCAGTCCGCCCGCCACTCGATGCGCACCTCCGCGAAGGGGCGCTTCTCGAGGGCCGACACCGCGACGACACGGTTCCTTCCCTCGTTCTTGGCCCGGTAGAGGGCCCTGTCGACGCGCTTGAACCATTCGTCCTGGGTCTCGCCCTCCCTCCAGTCGGTGACTCCGAAACTCGCGGTGATCCTTCCGATTTCCGGGAATTCAATCGTTGAGATCGCAACCCGGAGCTTCTCGGCGAGGACTTCCCCGCCCTCGAGGCCAGTGTGCGGAGTCACGATGACGAATTCCTCACCGCCCCAGCGGAAGATGTTGTCGGGTTCCCGGATTAGTTTCCGCGTGAGATGGGCCGTCTCGACGAGGACCCTGTCCCCGGAGTGATGGCCCCAGGTGTCGTTCACGCGCTTGAAGTGGTCGAGGTCGAACATGATGAGCGAAAGGGGCGTATGGTAGCGCCGGGACCGCTCGACCTCGTCGCGGATCCTCAAGGAGAAGAGGTGCCTGTTGGACAGGCCGGTGAGCTCGTCGGTGGAGGCCAGCTCGCGGAGCGTGGCGTTCTTGCGCTCGACTTGGCGGAGGAGGAAGGCGCCTTCGAGCGCGAGCACGATCCCCGCCCAGGCTACAAGGAAGAATATGTAGCCGACGAGGAGGACGGTGATGCCCAGCCCTCCGCCCATGAGTCCCCCGGGCTTCGATGGCTCGAGGAGCACGATGGCGAGCCTTGCGGCGTGGAAGGCCGCGAATCCCACCCCTATCACCAGGACCGTCGGGCCGAGGGCACGCCTGTCCTCCTGGTTCCCGCGGAGGAAGGAGCTGAGGAATTCGCAGGTCAGCACGATGCCGAGGGTCGAGTTGGCCGTCGCCCGGAGCGCATAGTCGGGAAGGGCGAAGGTGGCGATGACCATGAGGCTGATCCACGCAAGGAGGTAGGCAGCGAAGCGGAGCGGCAGGGGGCGGGCCTCCTTGGTCGAAAGCCTGACCCCCCAGACGAGGCAAAAATGAAACGTCATAATTAGAAAATTCGCCAGGATGATCCCGATCCAGTTGCTGACATGGCCCTGGAGCGAGAGGAGGAGGAATCCGACGGTGATCGAGCCGAAGCCTGCGCTGTAGATGCGGTGCGCCGTCTGCCTGATGTAGAGGGCGAGGGCCGAGACCACGATCGTCGCTGCAAGGCAGACGACCGCCAGCGCGGCGGTCAGGGTGCGGGGATCCATGCGGGCTACCTGACTGCCTCGCGGACTTCTACGGGCGACTTCGGCAGAGGCTTCGTTGGCAACATTCCCCCAAAGATAGTGTCGGGCCGCGATTCTTGCAATCCTCGGGAAAGGAGTCCAGTATCTCCCTGATGGACCCTGAATCCGCCCCGATGAGCTGCCGCCCCTCCTGCGCGGCCTGCTGCATCGCGCCATCCATCAGCAGTCCCATCCCTCCGGACCCCCTCACCGGCACTGGCAGCCTTCCTGAGGGCAAGCCCGCCGGACTGCCCTGTCCACGGCTGAATGCGGAGCTTCGCTGTGTGTTGTTCGGCCGTCCTGAACGGCCGGCGGTCTGCTTGAGCCTGCAACCCGGGCCTGAAATGTGCGCCTCCTCAGGCCAGGGGGCGCTCGCCTACCTCGAGGGCCTGGAAGCAGCAACGCAGCCATCGAATTTTTAGCCAGCCTTGTGTACAATGCCGGGCCCTCCATCCTCCCTCCAGGCGGCACTCCGGTGAAACTTGTCGATGTAGCCCTCCTTTTCCTGCTCGCGGCTATCTGGGGGGCCTCCTTCCTCTTCATGCGGATCCTCGCGCCCCTTCTCGGGGCCTTCCCGACTGCCTGCGCCCGGACCCTCGTGGCGGGCCTGGTCATGGTGGCCATCTTTGCGGTCATGCGGAAGCAGCTCAACTGGAAAAGGGATTTCCGGCACTACCTCGTGGTGGGCGTCCTCAACTCGGCCATTCCTTTCTTTCTCTTCACCTGGGCGGCACTCCGCGTTTCGGCCTCGGTGGAATCGATCGTCAACGCCCTGACGCCGCTCTGGGGTGCCGTGTTCGGGGCCCTCATCCTGGGCGAGGCCCTCACGCCGCGCAAGCTCGGCGGCATCGGCCTCGGGGTGGCGGGAGTCGTCATAATTGCCCTCTTCGGGACGGGAGCGGGGAGTGCGGGACTCGGCGCCGAGATCCTTCCGGTCCTCGCCTGTGTCGCTGCGACCCTCTGCTACGGGCTTTCAGGCGCCTACATCCGGCGGTGGGCCAAGGGCATACCCTCGGCGGCCATGACAGCGGCGAGCCTTTTCTGCGCGGGGATCGTCCTCCTTCCTGCCGCCGCCCTGACCGCACCGCCCCTGGCCTCGATCGCGGCTTCCACGGTCTTCCTCGCCGTCGTCTTTTCCCTCCTCTGCTCGGCCCTCGCCTACCTCATCTACTTCAGGCTGATGGCGGACGCGGGCCTGACTGCAGCGCTCTCGGTCACCCTCCTGATTCCGGTCTTCGCCTTCCTCTGGTCCTGGCTCTTCCTCGGCGAAACCCTGCGGCCCCTGGCCTTTGTCGGTGCGGCCGGCGTACTCGGGGGAACTATGATGATCACTGGGGTCGGAGCAAAAAAGCGCGTGTGATCCTCGGGTCCCAGTCGGCCGATTCCACCTTGCGCCTGGGCCCCGGCTGCCGCATAGTGCATCCTGCATGGGGCGGCGTCGTGACCGCCTGTGACGGAGGGCGATGTGGAAAAGACCTGGGATTACGTGATCATCGGTTCGGGCTTCGGTGGCAGCGTATCTGCCCTCCGCCTGGCTGAGAAAGGTTATTCGGTCCTTGTCCTCGAAAAGGGAAAGCGGCTCGACGACGAGGATTTCGCGAAGTCCAACAACGCCTTCTGGAAATACGTCTGGATGCCCAAGCTCCTCTGCCACGGCATCCTGGAGATCAGCCTCCTCAAGGGCATGATGGTGCTCCACGGGACTGGCGTGGGCGGCGGCAGCCTCGGCTACGCCAACGTACTCGAGGTGCCCAACGAGGCGACCTTCGCGACCCCTGCCTGGAACGCGCCCCTGCTCTGGGGACAGGCCCTCGCCCCGCATTACGCGACGGCCAGGCGGATGCTGGGAGTCGCGCGGAACCCCCGGCTCTGGAAGGCCGACGAGACACTCAAGGCCATCGCCGAGGAGCGGGGCCTCGGGGGCAGCTTCCGCGCCACGGAGGTGGGCTCCTGGTTCGGCGATTCCGGCGTGAAGGTGAGCGATCCCTACTTCGGCGGAGAGGGTCCCGACCGTAGCGGTTGTGAGCATTGCGGCGGCTGCATGGTCGGCTGTCGGAAGAATGCGAAGAACACCCTGCCCAAGAACTATCTCTGGTTCGCCGAGCGGAAGGGCGCGGTGGTCAGCCATGGCAGGAAGGTCGTCGATGTGCGCCCACTCGGCGCAGATGCCGCAGGCCCAACGGCGGACGGAGCCCGCTACGAGGTCCTGTGGAAGCCCTCGATGCGGCCTTCGGTCGTCGCCCGGAGGCTCAGGGCCCGCAACGTGATCTTCGCGGCCGGTGTCCTGGGCACGATGGGACTTCTCCTCAAGTTGCGCGATGTCAGGCGCTCGCTGCCGGAACTCTCGCAGCAGTTAGGCGACAAGGTGCGGACCAACAGCGAGTCCCTCCTGGGTTCGGTGGCTCGCACCAAGGACACCGACTGGTCCGAGGGCGTGGCAATCTCCTCGATCTTCAATGCCGATGCTGTGACCCGGATCGAGCCCGTGCGCTATCCGGCAGGCTCAGACCTCATGCGCTTTATCGCGGCGCCCCTCATCTCCGACGTGACGACAATCCCGGCGAGATTGTGGAAGACCCTTGTGTGGATGGTGACCAGGCCAGGGGAATTCTTCCGCGCCATCATCCTGCCCGGCTGGGCCAAGCGCGCGACCATCCTCCTGGTGATGCAGAATGTCGACAACTCCCTCAGCCTCCGGACGGGGCGGTCGTGGCTCACGGGATTCCGGCGCGGCCTCGTGGCCCAGCAGTACGGGGAGGTAGGGGTCTCCGAGGGAAAGCTCGCCGCCCGCGTGGAGACCGGCCACGAGGTGACGCGCGAGTTCTCGCGGCGCATCAATGGCATCAATCTCGGCTCCATGGCAGAAAACGCCTTCAACCTGCCGACTACGGCCCACATCCTGGGGGGGGCGCCCATCGGGGCTACAGCCGCAGAGGGTGCCATCGACGCGCGCTTTAACCTTCACAATTACCCGGGTCTCATGGTAATCGACGGATCGGTGGTACCCGCCAATCCCGGAGTCAATCCCTCGCTGACCATTGCCGCGCTGGCGGAGTACGCGATGGAGGGTATTGCGCCCAAGTCCTGAGGCTGGTGTTGCCGCCCGCGCCGGGGTAGCCGCCCACCCTGGCCTGCGCCTGCGCGTCAGCCTCACCCCCTCCCGCGCCGGGCCTTCCCGGCCTTCCCCACGGCGGTCTTTCTTCCCCCGGATACAAGCGCTGGCGGAACGCTTTCGATGTACATCCGGGCGAGCTTCCTCCCCTCGTCGTCGCGGTAGGGATTTTTCCGGTTCCGCTGCCAGTCGTGGTAGGCCGCGCAGGCCAGGTGGTAGCCGTCCGGGCCACGGAAGGTGGACAGCTCGTCGCAGCGGTAGAGCTCCAGGAGGAGGGGGAAGCGCGGGTCCTCGAGGGGCTCGAGGGCCCGCATCGTCGGCAGCCTCGGCAGGGCGGCGGGCAGCATGTGCCAGCGCACGAGGAAGCTGACCGTATCAAGTAGCTCATTCCCGAAACCCAGCCTCGACATGAAGCGCCGCGCCACCGTCGTCCCGATCTCGGAGTGCCGGTCGAAGCGGCGGCCGCCCGAGGAGGCGGCCAGTGGCTTGCCCGTGTCGTGGAGGAGGAGGGCCAGCGAGAGGGCCAGCGAGAACTCTCCGCCCGGCAGCTTGCGGTACTGGAAGGTCTCGAGCGTGTGGTCCCAGGCGTCCCCCTCGGGGTGGTATTCCTTGGACTGGCTTGTGCCAGGGAGGGCCGCAATCTCGGGCCAATAGGCGGCCAGGAAGCCTGCACGCCTCAAGAGCTCAAGGCCGCGTTCGGGCTTCCCGGCGGTGAGGACGAGGGTGAGGAGGTCGCGCTGCGCCTCGGCCGGCATGGCGCGCGGACAGGGCGGCAGGGCATCGGTCGCGTAGCCGTAGCGTGACACCATGACGGCGGTGGCGAAGAGGGCATCGTCGCCTGTTGCTGCGGGGAGGCGGTCCTCGCGGAGAAGGCTGTACACGCCCCGCGGGTCGGCAAAGCGCCGCGTTCCAGGCAGGCGGAAAAGATCCATGTGGGGGAAGGCCTGGGGCTCGTCGCCCCTGAAATCCTCGCCAATGCAGCGGAAGCGGATGATGCCCCTTCCCGTATCGAGGCTGCCGTCGGCGTAGCTCAGGCCCGAGAAGACGATGCCCGAATCCAGGCGAGCGAGTTCCACCATGCCGCCGCGCAGGGCCATGAATCGTAGGGGCGGGGACAGGAGGCCGTGGAAGGCATCGAGGGCGGAGTAGGCTGTATCCCAGCAGGGGATGCCGAGGTCTGCGAGCGTCCCCTGGATGTCTATCATAGGGATGAATGTACTATTCCCGCGCCGATCCTCCAATGGAGGAGGGGCCAGCTTTCAGGCTTCGCCTGGTCGGAATAGCCAGCGAGGGGTCCAGGGGCCAGTCATGCCGGGGATAGCGGCCCCGAAGCTCCTTCCGCGCCTCTGCCCAGGAGCCCTTCCAGAAGCCGGGCAGGTCGGCGGTGACCTGGATGGGACGGCCGGCCGGCGACAGGAGGGCGATAACCAGGGGCTCTCCGGCGATGAGGGGATGCTCCTTCAGGCCATAGAAGTCGTGGACGCGGCCTTCCACGCGCGGCGAGGCTCCCGAATAATCGATGGCCCGTTCTACCCCCGAGGGGAGGCGGATGGATGTGGGGGCTTCGGCCTCGAAGCCCAGGCGGGTCGCCCGGGGGAGCCGCCCTTCGAGGGCCTGGACAAGGCT
Organism: uncultured Spirochaetota bacterium; assembly: GCA_903821875.1. Classification (GTDB taxonomy): domain Bacteria; phylum Spirochaetota; class Spirochaetia; order Treponematales; family Rectinemataceae; genus CAIJMU01. The sequence goes on along the minus strand of CAIJMU010000193.1, from coordinate 15,812 downwards.
CCTCCCCGGAAGGATGTCACTGGGCGAAGTGTCGAGGAAGGGAAACAGCCAATTATGAGCATCTCCTGCGAGCTCCGCATCCTCGAAGGAGGGCAGCTGGGGTTCGGGACTGCGTTTCCGCCACCAGGCCCAGCGCGCCAGCCAGGCTTCGGCGGGCTTGTCCGGAAGGAGGGCGGAAAGGCCTTCCCGGACAAGGCGCCCGAGAAGGGCCTGGCCCAGCGTTCCGCGGTCCTGGGCCCCGAGGGCTGTCGAGGAAAGGACGATCGAGCCCGCCCTCCCTTCGCGCCTGGCACGGTAGGAGCGTCCCGACCACTCGATGCAGACCCGGGTTTCGACCAATGGCCGGAGGGCTGCGAGGGCTTCGCTTTCGCCCAAGGCGAGACCCGAGTAGAGGCGGCCCGTCGCCTCGCCTGAGTCCGCTTCGACCACTACGATCCAGGGCGAAGCTGCCAGGGCAGCGCCTGCCTTGATGAGGCGGCCCGCGGGTATGGCGAAGATCGCCGAACTCCCGGAGTTTTCCATGCGCCTGGCCACACGGTCGGGCCAGGCGGAGGCGAAGAGCCCGGAAAGGGATGCGATAGGGAGGGGGGAGGGGGAAAGAGGGGAGGGGTAAGCGGGGAGGCTGGCCCGGACGGCGAGGCGCCGGGCCTCGTCGAGGATGCGGCGGGATGCGGGATCCCCCTGGCCGCTTTCGGCCAGCTGGCCGCTCCCGGCCAGCTGACCACCCCGGGCCAGCGTCTCGATGCGTTGTGCGAAATCTTCAGTATTGCCTCCGCTACCGTCGGCGGCCAGGGCTGCGGCGAGGCAGGCGAGGGCGGCTGAGCCGGGGAGGGCCTCTTCCCGCGCCGCGCCCTCGAGGACCAGGGCGGCAAGCCGTGGTTCGGTGCCGAGGACCGCCATCGCACGGCCCTTTTCGCTGAGCTTCGGGACTGACCGCCCCTGTTCCCCCTCCTCCCACCTCTCAAGGGCGCCGAGACCGTGGAGGGTTTCGAGGCCCTCCTTCCAGGCAAGCACGGGCGGCGCATCGAGCCATTCGAGGTCGCCGCTTTCCTTCGCGCCCCAGAGGAGGCATTCAAGGACGAGGCCCGAGAGCTCCGCGGTGAGGATCTCGGGCGGGGCTGCCTCGGCCAGGCGCTCGGATTCGGGCCAGAGGCGGATGCAGATGCCTGGCCCGAGCCTCCCGGCGCGGCCACGACGCTGCTGGGCCCGGTCGGCCGATTCCCTCGCGGTGACCAGCCTGCTCAGGCCGCTGCGGCGGTCGTAGCGGCTGCCCCGGGCGAGGCCCGAATCGACTACGACGCCGACGCGCGGCACGGTGAGGCTCGTCTCGGCAATGCTTGTAGTCAGGATGATCCTCCGCGCGGCGTCCCGGGCGGGCAGGATGGCCCTGCGCTGTTCGGAAAGCGGCATCGAGCCGTGAAGCCGGAGGGTCTCGATGCCGCGCTCAGCTGCCCCCCTGGCCATGGCGCCCTCGACGCGGAGGATCTCTGCCATGCCCGGCAGGAAGACCAGGAGGTCGCCTGCTTCCCTGTCAGCCGCCCCGAAGACCACCCGCGCGATGAAGGCCTCCCCGTCGCGCGGCGGAGCCTCGCCCGCATACCGCGTCTCGACCGGAAAGACCCTTCCGGGAACAGTCATCGAGTCGGCGTCCAGGGCCTGGGCGAGCTTGCCACCATCGAAGGTGGCCGACATCAGGAGGAGTTCGAGCCCTCCCCCGCGCGCCTTCCGTGCCTCCCGGGCGAGGGCGAGGGCCAGGTCGGCCTCGAGGGGGCGCTCGTGGAATTCGTCGAAGACGACCGTCCTGGCTCCTTCGAGGAAGGGATCGTCTGCGAGCATTCGCACAAGGACGCCTGTCGTCACCACCTCGATGCGCGTGGACCTCCCCGCCCTGCTCTCGCCCTTCACGCGATAGCCGATCCGCTCGCCAACGGCAGAGCCGGCGAGTTCGGCCATGCGCGCTGCCGCTGAAACCGCTGCGACGCGACGGGGTTCGACGACGAGGATCTTGCCGCCTTTTTCCTGTCTCTCGGCGAGGGCGAGGGGTACAAGGCTCGTCTTGCCCGCGCCGGGTTCCGCCGAAAGGACCAGGATGCCGCGGGCGGCAAGCCTCTGGGATATCTCCGGGAGGAAGGCTTCGATGGGGAGGCCGGTGGGCGAGGGCGGCATGGGCCGAGTGTAGGGTGGGGGCGGCTTCCATGGCAACGACGGCGCTTGCCCGCGTCTTCGCGGAGGCTTACACTTTCTCCATGCTCGAACTCTTCCTGAAGATCTTCCTGACCATCCTCGTGGTCATGGATCCACTCGGTGCAGTGCCCCTGTTCATCTCGGTGGCGGGCGGACTCGATGAGGCAACCAAGCGCGCAACCATACGCAAGGCTATCCTGATTTCCTTCGTTGTGATGACTGTCTTCATCCTTGCGGGGCGCTTCGTGCTGGGCTTTTTCGGCATCTCGCCGGGAGCCTTTTCGGTCGCCGGAGGCGTTCTCTTCTTCCTCATCTCCATCGAGATGCTCTTCGGGCAGCCGAAGCATTCGCGGAGCTCGAGCCAGGAGGAAGAGGCAGATTATGCGAAGTCGATCGCAGTCTTTCCCCTGGCCATCCCCTATATTTCCGGACCGGGCCTCATCACGACCATAATGGTTTTCGCGGCGGGACCGACTCCCTACGTCGAGACCACCCTCATGCTGCTGGCGTCGATCCTGCTCTGCCTTGCAGCCATGTTTGCAAGCCTGTCGGCGAGTTCCCTCATCCTCCGCGTGCTCGGCAAGACGGGGGTCTCGGTGATCGAGCGGATCATGGGCCTCCTTTTGTCCGGGCTTTCGGTCCAGTTCATCTATGACGGGCTTGTGAGGCTCGGCATCGTGGGAGGCTCGTGATGGCGAAGGCGGGGCGCTAAGCCCCTGCCCGCGCTACAACGAGGAGGGTTTCGGCATTCTCGTCGTAGGGCTTGCCCTCGGGCGATCCGTAATAATTGATGCTTCCGTCGAAGCCGGCCTCCCGGAGTGCGTAGCCGATCTCGATGGCCGAATAGAGGCGCTGGCGCCATCGGCGCTCGAAGACCTGCCCTCCCTCTTCCACCGCCCAGCTGTTGTCCAGGTATTCCCAGGGTCCCCCGACCGTATAGCTGGTGACGACCTGCCGGCCCTCGCGCTCGAAGCTCTCACCCTCGATGAAATCGCGGATCGCGCACTCCTTGCCGATGAAGTCCAGGATGAGGGTGCCGCCCGGAGCGAGGGATTTCCTGAGCCTCCGCAGATAGGCCGAATCCTCCTCGCGCGTGGCGAAGTAGCCGAAGCTGTTGAAGAGGTTGATGGCGAGGTCGAAGGCTGCGGGATCCTCGAAATCGCGGACGTCAGAATTGATGAAGTCTATGGTCAGCCCGTCGGCTGCGGCGCTTTCCCGCGCCGCTTCGAGGTAGGACTCCATGCGGTCGACGCCTGTCACGAGGCAGCCTCGCTTGGCGAGTTCGAGGCTGTGCCGCCCTGGTCCGCAGCAGCTGTCGAGGACCCTGGAGCCCGGCCCGATCCGGCGGGCTCCCTCCCTCTCCAGAATGGCATCCATCCCGTCGATGACAGCCGGCACCTCACCCCAGCGCTTGCCGTCGAACATGACGAAGGCGAAGCGCTCCCAGATGGCGGGATCCTCGAACCAGTCGCCCACTACAACAGTCCGCGCTCGACGACGAGGGCCATGGCGTAGGTGAGGACTTCGAGGTCGATTTCGCCCGAAGCGTCGCGGAGGGCGTCGCGGAAGGATGCCCAGTCCTCCGGGGACAGGGGCGTATCGTCATAGTCCATAAGGAGAATGCTGCCGATGGCACCGAGCCAGTCGGATGCCGCCTCCGGTCCGGCCGACAGGCGCGCCGCAAAGCCCTCGAAGAGGGCTGCGATGAAATCCGGGGGCAGGTTGCGGAAGCCCTGGGCAGCCAGGTCGCGGAGGGCGTCGGCCTTCCGTGCCGGGGGAGCTGCGCCGAGGCGTTTCAGGGTTTCGGAAACCTGGCGTTTCCAGCGGTCGCTTTGCTGCATGCGGCGATATTACGCGATGCCCAGTCCCCGGGGATAGAGGACCATCATGAGGACCGCAAAATCGTAGAGTGCGTGGCCGAGTGCCAGTTCGTGCCAGCTTCCGCCTCCGCGTTTCCGGAGGGAGAGGAGTCCCCCCATGGCCGTCGCGACCACCGCAGCGAGGGGACCCTGGTTGCCATGGGCTGCGCCGAACATCAGGGCAGAGAGGACAATGGCAGCGCCTTCCCCAAGGCCCCCCTGCGTTAGCCGGCGGGGCAACCAGAAGCGGAAGAACAACTCCTCGGCGTAGCCAGTGGCCAGGGCGGCCAGGGCGATCAGGGGCAGGAAAAACCAGGGGGGGAGCTCGGGCCGTCCCAGGGAGTCAAGGAGGGGATTGGCAGATCCGGGGAAGCCTGCGGCGCCAGCAAGCCGTGACAGGAAGGCGGGCAGGGATGCCAGGAGTCCGAGGAGGAGGGCGAGGATCACCGCTCCAGCGATGTCGCGCGGCTTCACCCTGGCTTCGACTCCGAAGCCAGAAAGGCCTCCTGACTGGATCATTCGGAACAGGACGTAGGCGCAGCAGGGCAGGAGGGAGAAAATGAGGGCGAGGTGGTAGGAAGGGTTGTCTGGTCCCAAGGAAGACGATCCAGAGCTACCAGGCGGAAACCTCAGCCAGAGGACCAGGTAGAGGAGACCGGCCTCAGCCAGGGCACAGCGGTCCCCTCTCCGTCCGTCTCCGGAATTGTCAGGCAATTCCACCATCATGCCTCCAGGCCGCTGTGGTCATTTTGCTGTAGCCATCCAGCAGGGGATATTTCCATCGCCTCTATTTTGCCGCTGCCGTCGGTAGGTGTATACTGGGATGAGGGTCCGGTGGGACCGCCCATTCCAGTACGCAGTGAAAGCGGGAATCCAGGGATCATGCCGTCGCTTGCAATTATCGTTGTCGTGGCGCTCCTCCTCGCACTCGTCACGCTTGTCCTTTTCCTGAAGGGCGGCAAGAGGATGGGCATCATCGAGTTCATGGCGAAGGCCCTTCAGAGCGGCCTATCCCCCATGGAGGCAGGCAGGCTCCATGAGGCAGCCGTGGCTGCGGACATCGACGATCCTGGCAAGCTGTTTTCCTCGGCGCTCGACCTCGATCGCGCGATAGCCTCGATAGGCGGCGCAGATGTGGAACGCAGCAAGGAGCTCTCGGGCCTCCTGGACAAGCTGTATGGCCTGCGAAAACGCCTCGAGTTCGAGCAGCCCCGCTACAAGAAAGGCGTCAAGTCGAGCCGCCAGATGCCGCTCGGGCAGCGCATGCGCATCCTGGTGGAAGGTCTAGGTGTCTTCCACGCGACCGTAGTCAGCAACAACCCGCGCTTCCTCGTTGTCTCGTGGCCGATTGGTGTAAGGTTGCCGGCCGGCTTTTTGTGGAACAGCAGACGGGTTTCCGTGTATTTCTGGCGCAGGGACGACGCGGGCTACGTGTTCGATTCCTTTGTACTCGACGATCTCCGCATGGGAGGGGTGCCGGTGATCCATATCGCCCATTCTGAATCCCTCCTTCGGACGCAGAAGCGAATGTCAGTGCGCGCCAAGACGACCATTCCTGCCTTCCTCTACCTACTCAATCGCATCGAGGGGGCCTTTGAAAAGCCCGAACTCCGGCCGGGATTCCGAGCACGGCTCGCTGACCTTTCCGAAGACGGCTTCGCCATAGCCATCGGTGGGAAGGCAAAGGAGGGTCTCCTCGTGAAGGCCCAGTTTTCCCTCGGCACCCGGCAGATAGTAATGTGCGGCACAGTCAAGAGCATCGATTTCGATCGCAATGCCAATCAATCCACCCTCCATATCCAGGCGGTTTCCCCGAGCCCCAGGACCAGGAATGCCATACGGACCTTTGTCTACGGGGCGAATACAGTCACAAAAAATCCACAAACTGAAGCGGGGGGCTAGGCTGCGTGCGTACTAGTCCAGGGGGTCGGATGAAACTCAAGGCGTCATTGCTTGCCATACTCTTCGCCTGTGCCGGAATCGCTGCGGCCCAGGATTCCGGATCAGTGATACTCACCTACCAGCGCAACTTCGCGCGGTCGAGCCTCACGACGAAGCTCGAGCTCATAAAGGAGGCCGGGAAGGTCACCGTGGGTCAGGATCTGGGGCCGCTGTACGATACGGCGATGCGCTTTGTCCTCGACAATGCGGCCCTGCTGGCAGGGGACTCCCAGCTCCGCGACCTGGCCCTCCTCGCAGTAAAGAAGGCGGGGGAGAGCGCCTGGCCCAAGGGAGCACCTGACATCTGGAGCGTATTCCAGATCTACCCGGGCGATGTCGAGATTCGGGCAGCAGCGGTTACCGCCTATGCCAGGGCGGGCATTGGCATACCTAAGACAGTGACCGATCTCGTTGCTTTTTCCCAGACCCAGCTCAGTCAGTACAGGTCTGGAGGCACGCCGGAATACGCGGCTCTCGAAGCAGCGGTCGAGGCCCTCGGGACGATGCGCGATACCAGCGCCTGGCCTGTCCTGTTCTCGGGGGTAGTATCCGCACCGAACCCGGCCATCGCGACCAAGTCGGTTGCGTCCATGGTCGCAATCCGGGGCGATCTTAGGACCTGGCTTGAGGATGCCCTTATCAAGGGTACGCCGGTTGAAAAGGCCGCCGCCCTCGATATCGGATTTGGTGGCAGCGCCCTGGGCCCGGACGATCGGGGCCGCCTTGCGGAATCCGCGCTCTCGGCGGGGCTCGCCTGGGAGGGGGAGGCCACTGCCGACCTTGTATCCATCCACGCGCTCCGGGCCAAGGCGACCACTACGATCCGCGACCTCAAATGGCAGAAGGCGGCCCCTCTGGCCATCAGAAATTTCCGCATCCTTTTGGCAGAGTACAACGACGGCAAGGGTGCTGCCTCCGAGCTCCTGGATGCGGTGTCCTGCCTTGGAGTCATGGGTTCCACGGATGCGGCCCAGGCTCTTGCGCTGCAACTCCAGCTGATCAATGCCCAGACCGAGGCCGGCAAACCCTTCGATGATGCCATGCTCCTCGGAGTCATCGACGCCCTCGGCAACCTCGGCGACAAGGTTGCCTTTGACTACCTCCTCTACGTGGGGTACCTCCGTTATCCAGAGTCGGTGAAAAACGCGGCGAGGTCTGCCCTGCAGAAGCTCAAGTGGTAATCCCGCAGCACGAGTGATCCTGGAACCTTGAGCAGCTCCGACCCCCATCGGAGGCAAGGTGAAGGCATTCTTCGACAGGCTCCCAGTCCGCTTTATTCCAGCCTGGTGGTTCGCCCTCGGAGCGGCAGCCAGCTTCTATCCACTCCTTCTCGACTGGCGGATCCTCTGGGCATCCTCGATCCTTTTGGCCCTCGCAGTCATCGCACTTCGCGTGGCCGGTTACAGGGGTTTCCGCTACACCCAGCTCGCGGCCTTTGCCTTCGGCGCAGCCTTCGGTCTGCTCCTTGCGGCTCGGGAAGCAGGGCAGAGTCCGGTCGGCACCGAAGCTACTCCCGCCATCAGCCGAGCCAGGGCTGATGCCGCAGCTTCCCCCGGGCTGCGGAGGCTCGGCATTGTGGGCGTCGAGGGCAGGCTTGTGTCCGACTCGCGACCAGCGAGGAACGGCTTCAGGATCCTCGACCTTGAGGTGGGGCGGCTGCGCCTGGCGGGGGCCGGGATAGGCGGTTCCTGCGAATCCATCGTGCCGAGGCGGGGCTACGGTGAGCTCAGGGTCCTTGTGCGTGGGGGAAAAGCCCTGGCTTCGGGGAGCCGCGTCCAGGTTGAAGGGCGGGTGGCGAGCCCGGGCCTCCTAGTGGCTGACAGCCGCGACTTGGCGATACTCGACAGGGGGAGCGAAGTCGCGGAGTTCCGCTCAGGCCTCCGCGAGGCCTTCCTCGCAGCGATCGGGCGCGTCCTCGATCCGGCGACCCCGCCCGCGGCCTCGCCCGCTGGCCCAGCTGCTGCTTCGCGTCCGGCCCCAGCCGCGTCCTCCCCCGCGTTGCGGCAATTTGCCACGCAGCCGGCCGCTCCGACACCTGTCGACCAGCGCCGGCAGCTGCTCGCCGACCGGCGGGGGCTCCTTCTGGCCCTCCTGTCGGGCTGGACGGACGGGCTTTCTCCAGCCGACGCTGCGGCCTTCAAGAACGCGGGCTGTGCCCACGTGCTCGCCCTCTCGGGCCAGCACCTCGCCCTCATCGCTGCGGGACTGGTTACCCTACTCGGGCCCCTCATCGGTCGGCGGCGGGCCCTCGTGCCAGCCCTTATTCTTGTGGCGGCGTATACGGCTGTCGTGGGGCCCGGCCCCTCCCTTCTCCGTGCCCTCGTGGCCTTTGCCCTCGCTGCGCTCGTGACCCTCGGTGACCGCCCCCAAGAGGGGCGCGCCCTCCTGGGGCTTTGTTTTGTGGTTCACGCCCTCATCGCCCCAGGGAGCCTCCGGGAGGCGGGCTTTGCCCTCTCCTATCTGGCTGTGACGGGCCTTGCGGTCCTTTCCCCACGTTTCGAGCACGCGCTCGCACCCTTCTGTCCGCCTCCGCTTGCGCGCCCCCTGGCAGCTGCCCTCGCTGCCCAGGCTGCCACTGCTTCCTGGATCGCCCTCAATTTCGGCGTATTCCAGCCAGTCGGCATCCTCGCGACGGTCCTGACCGGCCCCCTGGTCGAGTTCCTCATGATTTTCGGGCTGGTCGGCACCCTGGTGGTCGCCCTCGTCCCTGTCGCTGCCTTTGTCACTGCACCGGTCGAGGGTTTTCTCCTCGACTGCCTTTCGGCCTCGATGAGGTTTTTCGCAGGCCTGCCCTCGCTCGCGCTCGCCGAGCTGGGCCCGCGTCTGGCCTTAGCCCTCGCTGTGGTCATTTTTGCTGCCTTAATATATGGTCTGTCCCATGTCGAAAGCTGCGTCTTCCGCCGCCATGCCAGCGCCCCTTCCCGGCGAAAGGCCGGACTATGACTCACCGCTGTCCCTTTCCCGCCTCCTCGATTTCGAGGGCCTGGCGATGTCCAAGCGCTTCGGGCAGAACTTCCTGGTCAACCCTGGCGCCCGCGCAAAGATCCTTGCGGAACTCGGAGCGGTCTCCGGAGAACGGATCTGGGAGATCGGCCCCGGCATCGGAGCCATGACGGCTATGGCCCTCGATGCAGGACTCGGGGTGACCGCCTTCGAGATCGACCATGGCTTCTCCCGCCTGCTCTGCCGGGTCTTCGGCCAGGGGGAGGACTTCAAGTTGGTCGAGGGAGACTTCCTGGACACCTGGAAGGCTGAACTCGAGGGCGCAGGCCTTCCCTCCGTGATCTTTGGCAACCTGCCCTACAACGCTGCTGCTGCCATCATTGCAGCCCTCCTCGAGGGCGGAGTCCTCGCCCGCCGCATGGTCTTCACCGTGCAAAAGGAGGCTGCCCGCCGCATGGTCTCAAAGCCGGGAACCGAGGACTACTCGTCCTTCACCGTGCTCTGCGCCTCCGTGTGCCGAGTACGCCATGCCTTCGACCTGGCCGGCGGCTCCTTCTGGCCTGCTCCCCGTGTCACGAGTTCGGTTGTCGTCATGGAAAGCCGAAGTGATCCCGTGCTCCCCCAGGAGCGCCGTGCCTTTTCCCGCTTTGTCCGGAGCGCCTTCGCTTCGCGCAGGAAGACCCTCCGGAACAACCTCGAGGCTGCGGGCCATCCCGGCGACCGGGTCACGGCCCTCCTTGAGGAGTTCGGCATCGACCGCTCGATACGGGCGGAGGCCCTCTCCCCGGAGTCCCTGGCAGCGATATTCTCCCGCTTGCACAGCCCCGCCGCAAGCCAATAGACTGTTCCCATGACCGAAGTCCAGATCAGCGCGATCGACGAGGAGCAGCTTGACACCGTCATCGCCTCCGATGTCGAGTTCGAGGGCACGATAACGATGAAGAAGCCGCTCATGATCAAGGGGCGCATCAAGGGTTCGCTGTCCTCCGAGAGCGAGCTCTACATCGACGAGGGCGCGAGGATCGAGGCTGACATCCAGGCTCTCGTGGTTTCGGTGAAGGGTGGCGTCCAGGGCAATATCGTTGCCCGCGAGCGCATCGACCTTTTTTCCACCAGCGTCGTGGTGGGTGACATCGCGGCTCCCAAGGTCACGATGGAGACTGGCTGCCGCCTCAACGGTACCTGCAGGATGGCGCCGTTCGACGACGACGGCAGCCAGGTCGTCTGAGCTTCCTTCCGGAGCGCCGAGGCTCCTTCATGCAGCTCCCTTCCATGGCCCGGGCGCTCTCCCTCCTTGTGCTCGTATTCTTTCCTCTCCTGGCGCAGGCCCAGGGCTTCCGCGAAAAAGGCCTGGCCTTTCTCGGTGCCGGTCGCTTTGACGACGCGCGCGCCTTTGCCCTCGATACCCTGCAGGTGAATCCCAATGATATTGAAGCCGAGGTCCTCCTCTGCCAGAGTCTCGTCTTGATGGGCCGGTCGGCCGATGCAGTCACCTATGCCAGCCGCTACTACCAGACCAAGCGGGACGCGAGGCTCGCCGAGCTGATCGGCGAGGGACTCTATGCCCAGGGCGTCAACGAACCGGCACTCAAGTGGTTCCAGCTCTACCTCGACGCCTTTTCCGAGGGTCCCTGGGCGGGCGCGGCGTATTTCCATTCCGGGGAGATCTATATCCGGCTCGGCCACTACGGGCATGCGGACATTGCCTTTACCGCAGCCCTCCAGTACGAGCCTTCCAATGCGCGGTGGAGGGCCCGCCTCGCCTGGGCCCAGGAACGTACGGGGGACCTACGGCAGGCGCTCGCCAACTACGAGGCTGCGCTCCGGATCGATCCGCGCCTCGAGGACGCCACTGTGGGCAGGTCGCGGATACTCGTGCGCCTCCGGGGCTAGCTGGCGTGGAACTCCGCGTCGCCTTCCACACCCTTGGCTGCAAGCTCAACCAGCTCGAGACCGAGTCCCTGGCCGACAGCTTCCGCGCCGCCGGCGCCTGGGTCCAGGGCAGCCGGACGGAAGCTGGCCTGTCCGGAGGGGCCGTGCTGCCGCCCGCTGGATCAGTGCTGCCGCCCGGCGGATCAGTGCTGCCGCCCGGCGGATCAGTGCTGCCGCCCGGTGGGCCTATCCTCATAATTGTGAACACGTGCACGGTCACGGGCAAGGCGGAACAGAAGGCGCGGCGCCTTGTGCGGCAGGTCCTTGGGCGGGGTCCGGGCGACGTCGCCCTTGTCACTGGCTGCTATGCCCAGCTCGAGGCAGAGGCCCTCTCGGAGCTCCACGGACGGGCGGTGATCGTGCCCGGAGACATGAAGGCCGCCCTGTTGACGCTCCCCGCCTTCCTTGCCCGGGAGTGGCAGGGCCACGGCGACCTCCTCGACGCGGTCCTCGCATGGAGGCGTCAGGCCCTCCACGCCGCATCCGGCTCCGGCTCCGGCCAGGATGACTTCGCCTTCCTCCCCGAGGAGTTCTCCTTCCATTCGCGGCCCTCGCTCAAGATCGAGGACGGCTGCGACAACCGCTGCTCCTACTGCCGGGTCTGCCTCGCGCGCGGTCCCTCGCGGAGCCTGCCGGTCGCAGAGGTCCTGTCGCGCCTGTGCCGCCTCGAGGAGGCCGGCAAGGCGGAGGCAGTGCTCACCGGCGTCAACCTCTTCCAGTACCGCGATGGCGACATCCGCTTCCCTGGCCTCCTCCGCGCCCTCCTCGAAGGCACTTCCTCCATCGCGCTCCGCCTGTCGAGCTACGAGCCGGAAGGTATCAATGCTGACTTTCTGGATGCCTTCGCCGATCCGAGGGTCAGACCCCACATCCACCTCCCGGTCCAGTCGGGTTCGGATTCCATCCTCACCTCGATGGCGCGCGGGTATCGCCGCGAAGCCGTCCTCCGTGCCTGCGGAGAGCTCCGCAGGGTCAGGGACGACCCCTTCATCGCCGCCGACATGATCACGGGTTTCCCTGGCGAGGGAGACGCCCAGTTCGCCGAAAGCCTCGAGCTCGCACAGGAGTGTGCCTTTTCCTGGATCCACGTATTCCCCTTCTCCGCGCGACCCGGCACCGCAGCGGTGAAGCTGCTTCCCAAGGTTCCCGAGCGCGTCGCCGGCGAGCGTGCTCACGCGTTAGGCGAACTCGCAAGTGCTGGCAGGTCCGCCTACATCGGCCGGCAGGAAGGCCGCGTCGTCGAGGCGGTGGTGGAGACCGCAGGCGCGCGCTCCGGAGGGGGACTTCCGCATGCGACCACGGAGAATTACCTGAAGGTTGCGGTACGCGGGCTTCCCCGGGATACTGTGGGAGGTTATGCGATTCGATGCAGGCTCGGAGCCCCCCCCGGAGGCAGGGGAAGGGCCTTCACGCCTCGGAGCCTGTCGCGCTCGGGCATCCTCGCGCCAGGGGGGCCGGGCCCCGCAGGGGATCCCTCCGCCCTTCCTGGCGATGAGGCCGCGGGGGTGGATCTCGGGGCTTCTTTCCTTGCAGGGAGGGGTGATTCGCTTTCCTTCAACCTTGAATAGCGTTAGCTTTGCGATATTGTTGTTGTTGTTCTGTTTATTGTCTTTACTCAGGAGGTGCAAGAGATGAGGAAGATGGCCTTAACCCTGCTCGTAGCGGCAATGGGAATAGGATTTATTTCGTGTTCGGAGGAATTTTTCACGAACACCTTCAAGGCGGCTGGCCTTGGCCAGTACGACGCGGCCGCGGCGAATCTCTCGACATCCGCAGACATCAAAGCGGGTGCTTCCAGCTCGCCCACGTTCTATCAGCAGCTGAGCTCTGCCCAGGTTTCGACGGCGATCGATACCTTGTTTCAAGGTGTGCCGAACTATTCCGCGGGCATTCAGCCGTCGGCGGCGGACCTAAGCCTGGCACTTCAGAATGGCACGGTGACCGCTGCTGACCTGGCGCTGGCCGCGACGCTCCAGATCAAGACTACCGATGCTGCTGCGGTCATGGACAAGCTCCCCAACGCCTTTTCCGTACTCACCGCCCCGGCCGACCCGGATGCCCCGCCCCAGACCGATGAGGAGAAGACGGCTGCGATGACTTCGGCTCTTGTGTCCGCCATCCTGCCCGCCAATGCACTGCCTGATGAGCTCGATCCGGGATCCGCTCCGAACGACGCCTTCGTGTCAATCATCGAATCCTTTGCCAACGCGGCAGCCAGCTTCCAGGCGATTTCTGACAACCTCCAGACCGGCGAATCCCTCCCTGCCCTTCCGGTTTCCGGCGGTTCCTCTGCTGATACTGCCTCCTATGCTTTGATCTCCATTGGCGTCGCCTCGATAGAGCCGGCGGCCGGGTGGGTCAATCCGAATCCCTCTGTCCCCATCAAGACAGCAGTCCTGTGGGCAGCATTGAATGGCGATACTTCGGCGATCGGCGGAACCAGCATGATCAACAGCACGACAGGAGAGCCGAGTTCGACAACTTCCAGCCTGCTGTCATCGGCTTCACCCGATCTGCTGTCAATGCTTTCGCCCAGCAACCCCTAAGGAGGTCACGATGAAGAGGATTTCCCTTGCTCTCATAGCGTTTTTAATTGTGTCTTCTTTGCTCAGCGGCCAGACTGTGCTGAGCAGCCTCGCGGCGAAGGATGCACGCAGCATGGCCATGGGCGGTGCCTTCACCTCCCTTGGTTCAGGATATCAGTCCTTTTACGGCAATCCTGCGGGCTTTGCCTCGGGACGATTCATGCTTACGCTTGCGAATGCCAGCGCCTGGGGCTATGTCAAGCCTTCGATTGACAACATCGACGTACTCACAAGTGCGATAAACGAACTTTCCGGTGGATCATCAGGAGGGGCGGGAGGGACTGCAGCGCTCATCCAGACCGTAGGCGGCTTGATCACCTCAAATGGCCTGGGTGCCGGCGCTTCGGCGGGCCTCGGTTTCACCGGGGGCGGCTGGGGCATCGGAGCTACTGCGATAGGCGACGCCTACGCCCGCGGTGCCACGCTTCTGGGTACCTCGCTTGTTGGCTCGGGACAGGTAAATTTCATTGGCGGCATTGCCGTCACGCTGGGTCCAAAGGACTTCAACCTCAAGCTCGGCGGTGACGTCAGGCCCTTTGTCCGTGTCGATACCGCCATGTCGGTTATGTCTCTCCTGGGAAGCATGGCCGCCGCCACCGCCGACCCCGTCGCCGGGATCATGGGCAATGAGGCGAATTACGGTCTCGGGCTGCTCGCTGACCTCGGCGCGATCATGACAGCAGGGCCTCTCGCCGTCGGCCTCTCGATCCGGGACATCGGTGCTCCGTTCAATTATTACTCGACCACCCTCGCTGATCTCGGAACCGCGATCAATGACCCGACCGGCCTCTCGTTCACCTCGGCCACCTTCGCCCCTGATATCACCGCAGGCCTGTCCTTCGCGCCGATGCCTGCCTTCCTTTCATGGCTTGTCGATCCTGTCGCCTACGTAGAAGTACGTGATGCGCTTGCACTTCTGGAGCCCGACGCCAACATCTGGAACAGCCTTCATGCAGGTGCGGAGATCAAGCTCCTCAATTTCATCTACTTGCGCGGCGGCCTGAGTCAGGGCTATATGTCTGTTGGTGGTGGCGTCGACCTCCTGATCCTTCAGGGTGACATCGGAGTCTTTACCGAGGAAATGGGAGCCCACCCCGGCGACCAGGGCCGTTCTGGAGTAGCAGCCAACGTGCGACTGCATTTCTGACAAGAGTCATACCAAAGCGGCATTCTGCCGATGTTTGGGCAAGGCCCCGCCTATGGGCGGGGCCTTTTTTCGGAGGTGGACCATGAAGAGAATCGCCCGTTTGTTGCTACTAGCCTCGATGGCGACCCTGGTTGGCTGCCAGCAATTCTTTTCCTCCTCCCTCATTACTTTCATGAAGCGTCCACAAGCCAAGATCACTACCCTGACGGCGACGAGTTCTGCCGCCCTTGTCCTGGCCCTGCAATCGAATCCCGACCCGGCGCTGGCAGCCGCTTCGCTCGGGGCCTTTGACAAGCTCATCAAAAGCGATCCGACCAACATGGATGTGCTCAAGGACGCGGCAGCGGTCGCTGTCATAGCCTCAGGGCTCGACACCACGATGACCAAGGCGCTGACCACCCTCGACCTTACCTCGGTCATGGCAGGTACTGCGCCGAGCGCCGAACAACTCACCACGATCGGCAACAGTATTGTTGAGGCAATGGCTAGCCTTGACAGCTCCGGCGCGTCGGGAATATTCGAGGCCCTCGCCCAGTCGGCATCAACGCCGGAGGGCGTGCAGAATCTCAAGGATTCAGGAGTCGGGTCTCAGACCCTGGTAATGGCGGCCGCGGCCGTCGCCCTCAGCGATATCAGCAGCCAGAATCCGGGCATCGACCTGAGCCAGGTGATTTCAGGAACCCTGCCTGAGGGCACTGTGGTCAATCCTCCTTCGGATGCCGCAAAGCAGGAACTTGCCAATCTCGCCAGTGGAATCACGGCGATCGACCCTAGCAACCAGCTTCTCGGCATGCTGCAGGGAATGCTGAAATTCTAGGCCAAGGACCATGACATGAGCATGAAACGGCGCATACTTCCCGGACTCGTCCTGGGTTTCGGCCTGGTGCAAGGAGTCATGGCCCTCGACATCGATCCCTTTACGATTCCCGTGGCACGATTCGGAGCCATGGGAGGCTCCCATGTCGCCCTCGCGGATGACTGGAGCCTGATGTTCGCCAATCCGGCAGGCCTTGCGAGCGTGCCGCCCCGCTTCCTTGCAGCCCAGGTCGGCGCTAGGGCCAGCGGTCCCCTTTTTGACATCGCCTTGGCCCTCCTCGGTGGCGGTTCCATGATCGACAATTTTGTCGGAGTGCTCGCGAGGAACGACTACAAACTCTATTCAGCCGTGGACGTCGCCGGTCCTCTTTCCTTCGGTTATGTGGGCAAGGGCCTGGGCTTCGG
>CAIJMU010000192.1 GCA_903821875.1 uncultured Spirochaetota bacterium | reverse complement strand
GGAGCTCCTGGTACACGTTGATGAGGATCATGGTCTCGGAGTGGCCTCGCAGGGACCTCGTATCCGGATCGATCTTGGGGGCGAGCTTCCCCCGCTTGGCGTAGAAGACCTCGAGGGTTTCGAGGGCCTTCCGGAGGTAGCTGGAATCCCCCGAGGCCTTGGCATACTGGGCCAGGCCGATGATGGCAAAGGTTTCCGAAAAGAGGTAGCGCCTGAGCACGAGGGGCCTGCCCTCCCGGGTCAGTTCGAAATAGGCGCGGCCCCCCGGCCCTGAAAGGACCTTGTCACGGACAAAGTCGGCGCAGGACTTCGCGGCTTCGCGCCACTCGGGCTTCACCTGTGCTCCATAGGCTTCGATGAGGCGCGACAGGACCCAGGTAAAGCGCCCCTGGATCCAGCCGCCCTTGTCGGTGGAAACAGGCCTGCCCTCGCGGTCGAGGAAATCGAGGAGTCCCCCATGCTCGCGGTCAAGTCCATGGTTGATCCAGAAGGGAATCGTGTCCTCGGTCAGTTCACGGAGATAAAAGTCCCTCAGTTCCTCGATCCGCGCAAGGGTCATGGTTGTCCCGGCCTCGGCTTAGGCCTGAGCCAGGAGGCCCCGCGCGACGAGGTCCTTTCCGAGCTTCCGTGCCTTTTCCTTGCCCTCAGCCGACAGGGGCGCGAAGGGCGGGAGGGGATGGCCGACATCGATGCCGGACAGGAAGGAGACGAGTTCCTTGAGGCAGGGGTAGATTCCGATAGCGAGGATTTCCTGGATGGCGCCGTTCAGGCCAGCCTGGAGCGTCCGCGCCTCGGGCAGGCGACCAGCCTCGACGGCATCCCAGATCTTCCTGGCATGGGCTGCGAAGAGGTTGTAGGTCGAACCGATGGCTCCATAGGCGCCGATAGCCCTGCCAAAGAGGAGGAGCTCGTCGTAGCCGGAGAAGACCACACGGTCGGGAACTGAGCTGATAAGGCGCTCCATGGTGAAGAGGTCGCCCGAAGTGTACTTGAAGCCTGCGACGAGGGGGTGCCGGTACAGCTGATGCAGCTGCTCCATGTCAAAACTGCTGCCCGTCAGGGCTGGTATGGTGTAGACGAGCATGGGAAGCCCGGCTGCCTCGGCCAGCCTCACGTAGTACTCGCGGGTTTCGGCAAAGCTGAATTTATAATAGTAGGGCGTGACAGCAGAGACAGCATCGTAGCCGAGCTTCGAAGCCTGACGAGCCAGGCCCTCTGCCTCGACCATGTTGAGGGAGCCGATCTGGGCAATAAGCGAAACCCGCCCCTTGGCGACCGAGGCTGCGATTTCAAGAACGCGAGTCTTGGCCCTGGTGTCGTTGAGGAAGTTCTCTCCCGTCGAGCCACCTATATAGAGGCCATCGACGCCTCCGACCACGATGTTCCGCTCGACCATCGCGATGAGTTCCTTCTCTTTTACCGAGCCGTCCGCCGCGTAGGGGACGAGCTGTGCCGCATAGATTCCACCCTTAAAATTCAATCGTAGCTCCTTGCTCAAAAATGACCTGGCTAGAAAAACGTCACAGTTCGCAACAGGGCAGCCAGCCCTCGAAAGGGCAATGCCGACCCTTGGATGTCCCAGAAAGAGTACGTCCCTCCCCCCGGCTCCCCTGTTTTAAAATCTCGCTGGATATATCACCTGATATAGATTACACTCAATCATGCCGTTTTCCAATGCCGCTGACAAGACCTTGAAGCTGCCCAGGCAGTCCCTGTCCCAGGAAGTCTACGAGAAGCTCATCGAGAAATTCATGCAGAGCGAACTGGTGCCTGGACACATCTTGAACCGCCGGGACATTGCCGAGCAGCTGGGCATCTCCGTAGCTCCTGTCCTCGAAGCCCTCCTCCTCTTGGAGATGGAGGGCTTTGTCGAAAGCATCCCTAGGAAGGGCACCTTCGTGAAGCCCATCCGGCAGGAAGACATTTATGGGCAACTTATGCTTCGGGAAGCGGTCGAGTGCCAGGCGGCGCGGCTCTACTGCGGCTCTCCGGTAAAGAACAACCTCGAGAACCTGGCACTGCTGGCAACAGAACTCGAACAGACAGACGCCGATGCTCCCGAACACTGGAAGCAGGAGATAGCCTTCCACTCCCGCCTGGTAGAACTGGCGAACTGCCCAGCCCTCCTCCGGGAGTTCAAGCGCTTCATGCGCCTCGGCGTCTTCTACAGCATCAACCGGATACTGCCCATCGCCAAGCGGCTCGACCGCTATAACCATAGGTCCCTGATCGATGTCCTGTCGGAGGCGAGTCCCGATGCCGCGGAGCAGGCTGTCCGCGAACATCTTCGAAGTGGCAAGCTCCAGCTTTTCGCCTGAGGCTCAGGACCTACCATGAGTGCCCGTACTTTCCCCGCCTCGCCCTACCGCGATAAGCTCAAGCGCCTCCTCGATGCCCTTGGGGAGGCTCAACTTTGGGAGCGCGGAAAAAGAAGCGATGAGCTCCAACGCTCAGCCCTCGAGTACGAGGCTGTCGAACGCCTGCCAGTGATTTTTTCCTGGCCTCAGACAGACGGGTCTACCTTTGTCCCCCTGTCCAACTCCTCCATCTACCGTGACCCCACTGCCATGCTCTACAACGAGCTGGTTTCAGCCTGGGACTTGAGCATCGCCAACCGTGAAGGCCTCGGCGACGAGCTGGCGCCGAGCATCCGGCCCAACTGGGGGACAGTCATCGTGGCATCGATCCTCGGGGGGATGGCCGAGCAGCGTAGCGAAAGCACGCCCTGGATCCGGCGGAGCGAAGAGCCCCCAAGTCTGGAGGCCATTGCCGAGGCCGACCCCGATATCGCCACGGCCGGCTGGGTTCCCCGGGTCCTTGAAACCTATCAGGCGTATCAGGAGCTCCTGGCTCCCTACCCGGAACTAGCCTCGGCCCTCAAGATCACCCTGCCCGACCTCCAGGGCCCCCTCGACACGGTAGAGCAGCTGACCGGGGAGGAGCTCCTTGTCGAACTCCTGGAAAACCCCCAGCTGGCGGCGCGGGCCTTCATGCGGGCGGCTGAACTCCAGCTAGCCTGCGCCCGCCTCTTAGCGCCCTTCACGAGTGATGGCCCCGAGGGCTTTTCCCACCAGCACGGCTTTCTTGTAAAAGGCCAGATCCTCATCCGCTGTGACTCGGCGGTCATGATCTCGCCGGAACTCTATCGGGACCTCGTGGCGCCGGCTGACGAGTTTGTTCTTTCAGAGCTGGGAGGAGGGGGCCTCCACTCCTGCGGCAGGATAGGGCACGCTGTCCCCGAAATGCTCAAGCTCCCATCCCTGGCCTCCTTCGACTTCGGCCAATCCTCCCTGAATGATGTCGATAGCCTCTACAGCCTGGCGCGGGAGCGCCGCATCCCCTTTCTCCGCGTCGAGGCCGACAAGGAAGAACTCAGCAGCGGCTCCATCCTCCGCCGCTTCCCGACCGGGGTCTCGCTCCACTGCCGGGTGGAATCCCTTGAGGAAGCCCTTTCTACCTTTAATAGCTACCTCGATCGCGCGGCCCAGGAGGGGAACAGCCGATGAACTCCAAGGAACGAGTCCTGGCGGCAGTGGAACTATCCGAGAGCGACCGCGTGCCGATGGATTTCCACGGCAATAAATGGGTCCTGGAAAGGCTGGCCGGGGAGTTCGGCGTATCCACGCATCGGGAAATCCTGGACCGCCTTCACAGCGACGTAGTGGATCTTCGCGGGACCGTGGACCCCGCCTACAAAGGTCCCATTCCCTTTTCAAGGGAAATCAGGAAAAACGTCCGTGAGAGCTTCTGGGGCTGGAGGCAGGAGTCCACCATCGCAGCCTCAGGCCCCGAAGAAAGCTATGTCGACTTTCCCCTGGCAGGAGCCAGCACGCTTGAGGAGCTCGAGCATCACAGCTGGCCCAATCCCGACTGGTTTGACTTCGAGGGTTTCGATCGACGCCTGGAGCCCTGGGCTGACCTGGCGGTGATGGCCACGGGCGTGAGCGT
This sequence comes from uncultured Spirochaetota bacterium, assembly GCA_903821875.1. Taxonomy (GTDB): domain Bacteria; phylum Spirochaetota; class Spirochaetia; order Treponematales; family Rectinemataceae; genus CAIJMU01. Next base: position 3,935 of record CAIJMU010000192.1, on the reverse strand, counting down.
CTGGCAACATCCCAGCTTTCTCCGCGGCACCGACAACCTCATGGTCGACATGATGATGAACCCCGAAATAGCCCACTTCATCATGGACAGGTTCACGGACTTCTATCTCGGCTACTTTGACCGGATGTTCGAGGCGGCCAAGGGTCGCATCGACATCCTCCGCCAGGCAGACGACCTCGGGACCCAGCGCAGCCTCTTTTTCAGCCCCGAGCTTTTCAGGACCTTCATCAAGCCTCGTATCGCCAAGTTCGTGGACCTGGCACACAGCCACGGCGTCAAGTTCATGTTCCACTCCTGTGGAGCCATCCTTCCCCTCATCGAGGACCTCATCGAAATCGGTGTCGACATCCTCGACCCCCTGCAAGCCCTGGCAGAGGGAATGGATCCCCGGGTCCTAAAAGAGCGCTTCGGTGGGCGCATCTGCCTCCACGGCGGCATTGACACCCAATACCTCCTGCCCAGGGCTAACGCCGAGGAGGTCCGGACTGAAACGCGGCGGCTCATTGACATTCTGGGAACTGGAGGTGGCTTTATCCTGGCACCCTGCCACATCCTCCAGCTCGATGTTCCTACAGAAAACATCCTTGCCATGGGAGTCGAGGGGATCTCGCAGGGCGCATTCCGTGAAACATCACAAGATATATTAATTGACAATTCGCCAATCTGACCTGTACACTTTGGTAAGCTCCAAGGAGGGGTATGATGAAGAAGGCTTCACTCTTTAAGACCGCACTATTCACGCTCTGCAGCCTGCTCAGTTTGTCTACGTTCGCGCAGAAGAACTGGGACTACACAAAGGAAACACCGCTTGCCGATGTCCGTGTGCGCCAGGCCCTGGCCTACGCCATCGACATGAAGACCATCACCGAGACTATTTTCGAAGGTCTGGCCAGCCCAGCCCTGTCCATGACCAATGTCGGTCCCTGGCAGAGCGACAAGCTGGTCAAGTACGACTACAACCCGGAAAAAGCCAAGCAGCTCCTGGCTGCCGCCAACTGGCCGGCTGACTACACCCTCGATGTCGTCACCTACTACGCCGACCAGCAGACTGCCGACTTCCTGACTGCGGTTCAGTCCTACCTCGAGATGGTAGGTGTCACGATGAAGTGGCGCCTCCTCGAAGGCGACCTCGCCGCCCAGCTCTGGGTGCCTCCCGCCGACCGCGAGAAGGGTCCCTCGGCCGTCAAGTGGGACTTAGCCTACGCCGCAGTCGCCGCCTCCGCCGAAAGCGAGTTCTACGTCCGCTACGGCTCGACCGCCCCGAACAACTCCCACACGCCCAAAGACGCCACGATGGACAAGCTCCTCGACGGCCTCAACGTAACCGATGTCACCGCCCAGATGAAGGCCCTCAAGGCTGTGCAGGAGCGCCTCAACCAGCAGGAGTACTCGATTCCCCTCTACCACCAGATTGCCTTCATCTATGTAGGCAATCTCCTGGACGCCAAGGGCATCACCCACGGCAACGACCAGTTCTCCTACGAGAAGAAGATCCTCGATTGGAACGTCAACCGCACTGACAAGACCCTCTACACCAACATGGGCCCCAAGGAGTTCTTCGAGGCTCCGATCACCAACCCCGGCCTCTACCCCTACCAGGAACAGCTCTTCGACAAGCTCATCAGCGCCGACTCGAGCCTTACCCCGACGACGGGCATGCTCGCCAAGACCTACACGGTCAGCCCCGACGGCATGAAGTTCGACTTCGACCTCAGGACCGACGTGAAGTGGCACGACGGCAAGGCCTTCAGCGCCGATGACGTCAAGTTCAGCATCGAGTTCTACGCCCGCACCAACAGCTTCTCGGCCGTAACCTTCAAGCGGATCAAGGGTGCCCAGGACTTCGTCGACAAGAAGGCTGCCGACATCTCCGGTATCGTCGTCAAGGGAAGCAAGGTTACCATCACCTTCGACAAGATCGCCCCCGACGCCAGCCTCGTTTTCAGCCAGTGGCCCATGCTGCCGAAGCACCTATTGTCCGACTGCGACCCCCTCACGCCCCAGACCCACGCCTTCTGGCAGAAGCCCATTGGCACTGGCCCCTTCAAGGTCAGCGAGTTCGTGCGCAGCAACTACGCCGTTCTGGAGCGCAATGCCGCGTACTACAAAAAGGGCACGGGCAACATCCAGAAGATCTACATGTCCTCCTCCGGCGACAACGACCCGAACCTCGTGATCAACGCCGAGGCCGGCAAGATCGACTATGCCTGGAGCAAGTCCACTGCGGACGCCAAGGCTATCGGCAAGCTCGCCAACTTCAAGATCACCAAGGCCCCGATCCGCTACACCAGGTTCTTCCATATCAACCAGTTCCCCCACGAGCCCAACATCAAGTAGGGACAGCTCGAGACTGACAGGAAGGGGCCGGAGAGATCCGGCCCTTTCTTTCCAGAAGATCCTCCCCTATCATGAGACCGATTCGATCCCGGGCGTCCAGGTGGCGCGGATTTCCTTGAGAGGGAGGCAGCATGATCGCGTTCGTCACCAGAAAGATCATCCACCTCATACCCATGCTTCTGGTCATCAGTTTCCTCATCTTCCTCGGGATGGACCTGATGCCAGGCGACGCCGTGGATTTCATGATCAGCCCCGACGACATCGCCACCCTCTCTCAAGCAGACCTGGCCGCGATCAGATCCTCCTTCGGGCTCGACAAACCGTTCATAGTTAGATATTTCATCTGGCTCGGGAACCTCCTCAAGGGGGACTTCGGCTACAGCATCCAGAGCGGAGTGCCGGTCAGTACCCTGATGTGGAGCACCCTCCCGGCGACCCTCGAGCTTTCCGTTTCCGCCCTCCTGTTCTCGACGCTCCTGGGCAGCGTCCTGGGGATGGTCAGCGCCCTGTACCGCAACTCCATCGCCGACCATGCCCTCTCCGTGGCAGGCATGATCGGTGTCGCGATTCCACAGTTCCTCTTCGGCCTGATCGCCATCATTATCTTCGTCTTCAAGCTGGGCTGGCTGCCTGCGGGAGGGCGGATGACGCCCGGGCACGAGGCCTTTCTCATGCGCCTCGACCACCTGATATTGCCGACCGTAGTGCTGGGACTCGCCCTCACCGCAGGCGTAATGCGCTACGCGAGGGCCAGCATGCTGGATTCCCTCAACAAGGATTTCATCAAGACGGCGCGCAGCAAGGGCATCCCGGAGTGGCGGGTCAACCTCCTCCACGGTTTCCGGGTAGCCTGCACGCCGGTGGCTGTCCTCATCGGATTCAGGCTACCCATGCTCATCGGCGGGGCGGTCGTCATAGAACAGATCTTCCAGTGGCCCGGCCTCGGGGTCATGTTCCTCGCCGCAGTCCGCACCCAGAATACACCAATTGTCATGATGGTGGGCTTCTTCAGCGTGCTCCTGGTGCTGCTGGCTTCCATCGTCGTGGATGTCGTCACCGCGGCCCTCGACCCACGGGTCAAGCTCCAGTGAGGGGGAAGGGCATGGCATCCAGCAGCCTCGACAGGAAGATGGACCGCCTCCGCGAGCGGGAGCTGGCCGGGGAACTGGGGCACTCGAAGAGGAGCCGGACCTTCAGGAAGTTCAACGCCAACAAGCTCGCCTTTGTCGGCGGCCTGATATTCCTTGCGATACTGGTCATGTGCGTCTTCGCGCCCCTGTTCACGCACTGGTCCTCGACCACGGTCGACCTCCGGAGCCGCCTGGCCGCGCCGAACGCGACCCACATCATGGGCACCGACCAGATCGGCCGCGACATCTGGGCGAGGATCCTGTACGGGGGGAGGCTCTCCATCCTGGTGGGCCTCGGCAGCGCCATCGGAGCTGCCCTGATCGGGGTAACCCTCGGCACCTGGGCCGGCTACAAGGGCGGCTTTCTCGACATAGGTGGCTTTAATTTCAACCGGACCTCCTTCGAGGAAACGAAAGAAGGTTTTTGCGTGACTTTCCTCATTCAGCGCTGTTTCGGCGAAAAAGGCT
>CAIJMU010000191.1 GCA_903821875.1 uncultured Spirochaetota bacterium | reverse complement strand
TCCTTCATGCCGAGCCTGGACATGAGGCCCTTGTAATTCTCGCCGCCGAAGAGGCGCATGAGGTCGTCGTCGAGGGAGAGGAAGAACATCGACCGGCCGGGATCGCCCTGGCGGCCGGACCGTCCCCGAAGCTGGTTGTCGATGCGTCGCGACTCGTGGCGCTCGGTGCCGACGACGTAGAGGCCGCCGATGCTGCGCACCTCGTCGTAGTCCTTGCGCCACCTGTCATACTCGATCTTCAGCGCCGCCTGGTACTGCTCCTCCGTGGCCTGGGTGCCGGCGGCGCGACGGGCGCGGTATTCGGGATTGCCGCCGAGCTTTATGTCCGTTCCGCGCCCTGCCATGTTCGTGGCAATTGTGACTGATCCCTTGGCACCGGCCTCCGCGATGATGAGGGCCTCGCGGGCATGGTTCTTCGCGTTGAGGATCTCGTGCCTGAGGCCGCGCCGCGTAAGGAGGGCCGAGAGTCTCTCCGACTTCTCGATGGAAACAGTGCCCACCAGGACGGGCTGGCCCTTCTTGTGGGCCTCGGTGATCTCGTCGGCTATGGCGTCGAACTTCTCGCCCTCGTTGAGGAAGACCAGGTCATCCTCGTCCTTGCGTGCCAGTGGCCTGTTGCTGGGAATCACGACCACGTCGAGGTTGTAGATCTTGGCGAATTCGGAGGCCTCGGTATCGGCCGTGCCGGTCATTCCGGAGATCTTCTTATATAGGCGGAAATAGTTCTGGAAGGTGATGGTTGCGAGCGTCCTGTTGCGGCGCGCGATCTTGATGCGTTCCTTGGCCTCGATGGCCTCGTGGAGCCCGTCCGAGTAGCGACGGCCCGTGAGGATGCGTCCCGTGAACTCGTCGACGATCTGCACCAGGCCGTCTTGCACGACATAGTCCACATCCTTGGCAAACAGGATCATCGCCTTGACCGACTGGGTGAAGTAGTGGACGAACTCGAAGTTGGACTCGTCGAAGAGCGAGCCCTTGATGAGGCCGCGCTTCAACAGAAGTTCCTCGATATGGGTCATGCCCATCGGGGAGAAGGAGATGCGCTTCGACTTTTCCTCGACCTTGTAGTCGCCGACGAGTTCCTCGCCTTCCTCTTCCTTGGGGTACTCTCCGGTGGCGGGGTTCTTCTTGACTTCCACAAGCTGGGAGGCGAGGCGGTTGACCTCGTTGACCTTGAAGGTATCGTCCTCGGCGGGGCCGGAGATGATGAGGGGCGTCCGTGCCTCGTCGATGAGGATGGAGTCGATCTCGTCGACGACACAGTAGTTGTGGCCGCGCTGGACACGGCCCTCGGGGCTCCAGGTCATGTTGTCACGGAGGTAGTCGAAGCCGAATTCGTTGTTGGTGCCGTAGGTGATGTCGCAGGCGTAGGCAGTGCGCCGCACCTCGTTGTCCATGTTCGACAGGATGCAGCCGACCGTGAGGCCAAGGAAGCGGAAGACCCGGCCCATCCATTCGGAGTCGCGGAGGGCGAGGTAGTCGTTGACGGTGACGACGTGGACACCGTCCCCAGGAATGGCGTTGAGGTAGGTAGCGGCGACAGAGGAAAGGGTCTTGCCCTCTCCGGTCTTCATTTCGACTATCTTGCCCTCGTTGAGGACCAGGCCGCCTATCATCTGCACGTCGAAGGGACGCTCTCCGAGCACGCGGCGCGCAGCCTCCCTTGCGAGGGAAAAGGCCTCGGGGATTATTTCCTCGATGGTCGCACCGGCGGCAAGCCGCTCGCGGAAGCTCTGGGTCCGGGCGGGGAATTCAGCGTCCTTGAGGTTCAGGAAGAGCTGTTCCTGCTCGTTGATAGCGTGGAGCATGGGAAGGAGACGCTTGATGTCCCGCTCGCGCTTGGAGCCGAAGAGTGCTGCAAGGATGTTGTTGGCCATGTCGTCAATCTACCTTTTTGGCTGAACTGGGGTCAAGGCGGGAGGGCTTCCGCTGGCCCTGCGCTGCCGATTCATTGACAGGGAGAGGGCCTTGGCGCTCTACTGGATGTCCATGATTCCGAGGCACGAAAACGACGCGTCCCCTCCGCCTTGCCATTTGACCCTGGCTGCCCTGGCTGTCCTTGCCCTGCTGTCTGGAGCTTTTTCCACAGCCTGTAACGCGGGTGCCAATGGCCAGCAAGCCATAGCGCGCGAGCAACTCTTCACTCTCTCCTATGGACCCGCGGAGGACCAGCTCGATCTCTTCCAGGTCCAGGGTACCGATGGCTCGCGGAAGACCAGGATAGCCATGCGGGACGGGGTTTTCTGGTTCTCCAACGGCAATTCATCAAAAGTGCTCAGGCTCTCGTCCTACGGCGACATCCTCTCGGTGGTCTACAATGCCGACAGGAATCCCGAGCCCGCCCTCAGGAGCGGTGGAACCGCCGGAAAAACGGGGCGCATCATCGAGGCCTATCCCTTCGAGGCTCCAGGCGAGATTGCCATCGACTCCGAGAACACGCTCTACGTCGAGGATCGCATGCCTCCCGAGCGAAGGGTCAGCGAGGGTGGGACGGGGGCAAGCCTCGAGTATGCGGTGCTGCGCTTCAACAAGGACGGCAAGTTCATCGACTACCTCGGACAGGAGGGCATAGGTGGGACTCCCTTTCCCTTCATCCAGGGGATATTCGTAACAGAGTCCGATGATGTCGTGGTGATCTCGATCGAGCAGGAAGCCTGGCTCGTTCACTGGTTTGATTCGCGGGGAGGACTTCGTAATTCCCTCAAACTGCCGCGCAATGCCCTGCCCAAACCGGGTGGTCAGGAGGGCTTCCTCGCGAGCCTCGACCGCGTTGTCCCCGACACGAAGGGCCGGGCCATCATCCTGCAGGTCGATTACTCGCGGGAAATCGTCGATACCCAGACCAAGTCCCGTTCCGGCATCGAGTATGCAGGCTCCTGGCTCTACAGGATGGATCTTGCGCGCGGGGCCGTGACAGACCGCTGGGAGATTCCTCCCCAGGATATGAGCTCGAGGAACAGCGAGGACGGCTCGACCCGAAAATACATGCTCGTTCCGGAGCTTCTTGGTGTTGCGGGGGAGCGGTTTTTTTTCGTGACCATCGACGACGACAGCCACACGACAGTGTCCATCCTGGGCCGTCTCAACAAGTCGGTGCGGCGCTTTGCCATTGCCATAGCCCAGGACGAGCTTTACTTCAACACGATGTCCCTCTCCCGCGACGGAGTAATCTCGGCCCTCCTCGGTTCCCGCTACGAGGCCCGTGTCGTGTGGTGGCGCTTCGACAAGCTCGCGAGCCTCGGGGTCGGTCCGCTAAAGTGAAGGCCCTCATCCGCTGTGACGAGGCCCGCGCCCTCGACGCTTCCATCGCTTCCTCCTGGGCCCTGCCCGAGGGCGCCCTCATGGAATCCGCTGCCCTGGGTCTCTGGCTCGCCCTGGCCAAGATCCTGGGGACGGACCTGGCGCGTACAGAAGAGCGCATTGTCGTTGTTGCCGGTTCGGGCAACAACGGCGGCGATGCCCTGGCTCTTGCGCGCCATGCTGCCTTCGCTGGCTGCCGACAGCTCACGGCCATAGTTCCCAGCGCTGAACTTCGGGCTCTGGTCGCCTGCCAGGCGGCCTCCCTCGCGGCCGGGGGCATTCCCCTCCTCCGGGCGGGCTCTCCGGAAGCGCAGCAAGCGATAGCCCAGGCCACCCTCATCGTTGACGGCATCGCTGGCACGGGGCTCACCGGCAGCCTGCGGGGGGAGGCCCGCGAGCTCGTGTCAGCCATCAACGCAGCGAGGGCCCCTGTCCTGAGCATCGACCTGCCCTCGGGCTTCCGCGATGCTGCGGGACCCGACGATCCAGTCATCGAGGCCGATTGGACACTTTCAATCGTACCAACCAAGAAATGTCTCTACCTCCCGGCATTCCGTCCACGCTCTGGCAGCATCATCGAGATCGAGGACGTCTTCCCTGCCGAGGCCGGGAACACTTCACTCGCGCGTCTCCTTGATCCCAGCGAGTATCTGCATTCGAGCAGCGGGTCTGTGGATAGCCACAAGGGCCAGCGTGGTCGAGTGGGGGTGCTGGCGGGCAGTCCCGGGATGGCCGGGGCGGCCCTCCTGGCGGTCCGCGCCGCCCAGGCTGCTGGCGCGGGGCTTGTGACCCTCTACACCTGCCCCGAACTCTTTGCCTCCCTCGGAGCGGGCCAGGCTGGAGAAGCCCTCGGAGGAGCCATCGTCAAGCTCGAGTCCTCGCTGCGTGACGATCGGAGCCGCCTCGATTCCGTGCTGGCCGGTCCCGGCTGGGTGCCGGCCGAGGGACAGGCTGCCCTTCTCTCCTGGCTCCTTGAATCCGGGCTTCCCCTCGTTCTTGACGCTGGTGCCCTGGCTGCGGCTTCGCTGGCTGCGGCAGGGGAGGCCGCTTCCCTGCTTCGTGCGAGGCAGGGGAAGCACGCGCCCCTCATCCTGACTCCCCACCCCGGCGAGTTGTCCGCCCTCTCCGGGATTGCCATCCCCGAGCTCCTCGCCGACCCCGAGCCAACGCTGCGGGCAGCCTGCGAGCGCTTCGACGCGACGATAATCCTCAAGTCCTCTACGAGCTGGATGAGGTCCCCGGCAGGTGAAATCCGCGTGCTGGACGGCCGCGAGCCGGGCCTTGGTGTCGCGGGATCGGGAGACGTCCTTTCGGGGCTCACTGCAGGCCTCCTGGCCCGTGACGCTGCGGGAAGGACCCAATTCCTGCAAAGCACAGGCCTCGATATCATGACCAGGGCGGCCTGCCTCCATCTCCTTGCGGGCAGGCAGGCGCGCGCGGAATTGGGCTGGTTCGACGCCTTCTCCCTCATCCCCGCCCTCTCACGCCTCTCGGGGAGCCCGCAAGCTTGACCCTCAAAGCCCCAGTGGCTAACCTACATCCCTGCCCCACGCGATCCTGTCGCCATTCCAGGGGCGCTATCCGGAGCGGACTGCGATGATCCAGCTATATTTCCTGTCGGCGGCGCTCACCATCCTCGGTGGCCTTGCCCTGGCCCTTCCAGACCGTCCAAACCCGCGCCAGTTCCTCCGCCACCTCGGCTTCATCCTCACCGACTCGAAGGTCCGCCTGACGCTCGGCATCCTCAATATTGTCGTTGGAGTACTGAAGATCGTCTCGCCCATGCAGGGCGATGTCCGCATTGTCGGGGACCTCTTCCCGGCCCTCGCAGGCATGCTGGCGGGGCTCGTCCTCCTCCTGGAGTTCAACCGCGGCGTCGACGAAGGGACTCAGAGTGCCGTTCCAGCCGAGGGTCAAGCCGGACAGCGCCGCAGGAAGACCGCGCGCATCCTTGTAGAAAGCGGCAGGCTCATCGGCTTTGTGTCCATCGTGGTCGGGGTGGGGCACTTCCTCTTTCCTCTCGAGCTTTTCCTGTGATGCCCGACCGTTCGGTCGCCACTGTGGTCGTCGTGGATCATAGAGTGCTCCTCGCCCGGCGAAAGCCAGGCGGAGCCCTTGGCGGCCTTTGGGAATTCCCCGGAGGAAAGCTCGAGTCGGGAGAGGACGACCGGACAGCCCTGGTCCGCGAGTTCGACGAGGAGTTCGCCTCCAGTCTCGTCCCGCAGAGGCTCATCGGAGAAACCAGCTTCGTACACCGCGGCATCACCCGCGCGCTGGCTGCCTGGGCCTGTCGCCTTCCCAATCCTGGAAACCTCACCCTTGTTGAGCATGAGGAGGTCGGCTGGTTCGAGCCAGGCGCCCTGGCTGGACTGGATCTCGTAGATTCAGACCGGAAGCTCCTTCCCTTTATCCTCGACTATATCAAGACAGGAGCGTGATCGCAGCTATTCCTGGTCGAAGAGCCCGAGTTCGGGCTTGTCTCCGGGGGAGACAGGATTGTTGAGGAGTATCTCGACCTTTCCCTGTATCTTTTCCAGGTCACGTTCAAGTCCCTTGGCGAGCTTGATCCCTTCCTCGAAAACCGTGACCGCCTCCTCGAGGGCGAGGTCCGGACTTCGCATCCTGTCGGCGAGCTCCTCGAGCCGCCCGAGCCGTTCCTCGAAGTTCTTCATGGTGTCACCCCTTCCACGCGCACCTTCGCGCGTCCCTCCGCGAAACGTATCGCGAGGGCCTCGTCGCTGGCGAGACCCCCGGCTTTCCGCAGGACCGAGCCATCGGCCCTGGTTACTATCGAGAATCCCCGGCTGAGTATGGCTTCCGGGCTCGTGGCCTCGATGAGGCCGCGGGCGAGTTCGAGGCGGTGCCGCGATCCCGCCAGCTGCTCCCTCATGCCGGAGACGAGGGAGTCCCTCGCCTCGTCAAGGCCGCGCAGCATTGGGTGCATGAGGCGCATGAGGCGTCCCTCTACCGCATCAGGCTCGAAGCGCGCGAGCGTGGCGCGCACTTCCTCGATCCGCGAGCGGAGGATGGTTTCAAACTCTCCTTCGAGTTGCGCAACTTCGGCGAGGAGGGTCTGGAGGCTTTCGCTCACGAGTTCGGCTGCAGCGCTCGGCGTCGCCGCACGGAGGTCTGCTGCCCAATCCGTAAGCGCCGTGTCGACCTCGTGGCCGACGGCACTGATCACCGGCAACTCCGAGGCCGCGACTGCGCGCACAAGGCCCTCGTCGGAGAAGGCCAAGAGGTCCTCGAGGGAGCCGCCACCGCGCCCGAGTATGATGACATCGCCCAACTTGAAGCGGTTGGCCGTTTCAAGCTGCCGTATGAGCTCGGCCGCTGCCGACTCGCCCTGGACTGCCGCAGGCAGCACGACGATGTCGATGCCGGAATTGCGCCGTCCGAGGACGGTCAGGATGTCGTGGATCGCCGCCCCAGTCGGGCTCGTGATGACAGCTACCCGCTCGGGGAAGCGGGGGATTTCCCGCTTGCGGTCCGCGTCAAAGAGTCCCTCGGCAGCGAGTCTGCGCTTCCTGTCCTCGAGCATGGCCAGGATGTCGCCGACGCCTGCGGCTTCCATCCGTTCTATGATCATCTGGTACTGGCCACGGGCTGGATAGACCGAAACCTGGCCGGTCGCGCGGACAAGGCTGCCGTCATGCGCTTCGAAGGATACGTAGCGTGAGCGCCCGCGGAACATTACTGCCTGGACCATCGCCTCGCGGTCCTTGAGATTGAAGTACCAGTGCCCCGAAGAGGCGGGCTTGAAGTTGGAGATCTCGCCCTCGACGGTGACCGAGGGAAATGCGTCCTCAAGCATGCCCTTGACCAGGGAAGTAAGTTCGCTGACAGAGAGCACGCGCGTTTCTTTTTCGCTCACGCGGCCTACAGTAGCCTGTTGCGGGCGGGATCTGCAAGTTGCGCCTCCGCTTCCATCCAGGAGGTGGCTTCCCTCCCTCGCTGGCGCGATCCGGGCCATCTGCACTACACTGAAGCATGAACTTCGAAGAGCTTCCCGTCTATAAACAGAAGGCCCGCATCCTCGAGGCCCTCGAGAAGCACCAGGTCATAGTCGTCGAGAGTCCCACAGGCTCGGGCAAGACTACCCAGATGCCGGTCATCCTGCACGAGGCGGGCTATTCGAGGCACGGTCTCATCGGGGTGACGCAGCCACGCCGCATCGCAGCCATCTCGGTGAGCGAGTTCATCTCTCGGCAGCTCGGGACGCCCCTTCCCGGACTCGCCGGCTACAAGATGCGCTTCGAAGACAAGACCAACGAAGACACGCGCATCAAGATCATGACCGACGGCATCCTCCTCCAGGAGATGAAGCTCGATCCCTCGCTCTCGAAGTACTCGGTCATCATGGTGGACGAGGCCCACGAGCGCAGCCTCAACATCGATTTCATCCTCGGGCTCCTGAAGCGCGTGCTAGAATCGCGCCCCGAGTTCAAGGTCATCGTCTCCTCGGCCACGATCAACGCGGAGGTCTTCTCCGAGTTCTTCGGGGAATGTCCAATTGTGAAAATAGAAGCCTCGATGTACCCCGTCGGCATCGTCTACGATCCCCCGGCCGTGGAATCCGACGGGGATTCGATCATGACGAAGATCGAGGCCATCGTGATGCGCATCGCCGGCGAACGGAGGGAGGGGGACATCCTCATCTTCCTGCCCGGCGAAAAGGCCATAAAGGACTGCATGAAGACCCTGGCCTACTGCGGGGTCGGCGCCAGCCTCCACCTCGTGCCCCTCTACGGGCGCCTCGGAAAGGACGAGCAGGAACGGGTCTTCGAGCGGGCCCCACCCGGCGAGACGAAGGTCGTCATAAGTACGAACATCGCCGAGACCTCGGTCACCATCGACGGCATCACGAGCGTCATCGACTCGGGCCTTGCCAAGCTCAACCACTACAACCCCAAGACCTTCACCTCGAGCCTCATCGAGAGCCCCATATCGAAGGCCTCGGCCAACCAGCGGAAGGGGAGGGCGGGTCGAACACGCCCTGGTACCTGTTACCGCCTCTACGCCCGCGACGATTTCGAGAACCGTCCCCTCTTCACCACCGAGGAGATCTACCGCACCGACCTGACCGAGGTCGTGCTCCGCATGGCAGAGCTCGGCATCAGCGATTTCGAGCGCTTCGAGTTCATCTCGCAGCCTGCGCGTTCCGGCATCCTCGGCGCCATCGACTCCCTTGCCCTCCTCGACGCCCTCACTCCCTCGCGGGAGCTCACGCGCATCGGCGAGCTCATGTGCGCCTCCCCCCTCCTGCCACGCCATTCCCGGATCATTGTCGAGGCCATGCTCAATTGCCCGACGGTCATCGAGGAGGTGCTCATCGCTGCGGCCTTCCTTTCCACGCAGAGCCCCTACGTCCTCCCGCCCGGAGAGGAGATGGAGGCTCGCCGGGCCCATCACGCCTTCCGCGAAAGCCAGGGCGACTTCGTCTCCTACCTCCGGATCTTCCGGTCTTTTGTGGCCGCCAAGGACAAGGGCCGCTTCGCCGCGACCAACTACCTCGACGAGAGGACCCTCCTCGAGATCGTCCGGGTCAAGGAACAGATAGAGCTCATTGTTTCCGATCTCGGAATCCCGATCTCCTCGGGCGGCTCGGTCGACGACTACCTCACTTCCGTCGGCCGCGGCCTCATCCAGTTCGTCTGCGTACGGCACGAGTTCGGCTTCTTCCGCTCGCTCACTGCCGAGCGCATCCAGATCCACCCGGGCTCGGTGATGTTCCGCGAGAGCCCCGATTTCATCGTTGCCGGCGAGATCGTGCGCACCTCGCGCATGTACGCGATGTCGGTGTCGCCGCTCTCACGCGCCCTCATCTCGCGCATCTCCCCACGCCTTGAGAAGCTCGTGCCCCAGGGCCACGTCCCCGGCGGTGCCTCCGGTCCAGGCGGACGCCAGCAGCCCTTGCGCGAGGCAGGTCAGGGCCGCAGCCAGGACCGCGGCCGTGGACAGAGGGAGCGCGAGGGTCGCGAAGGGCTGCCAGCGCAGGAAAGGGAACGACCGCCCCGCGATTTCACGAACCGCATACGTATCGGGGGTGAGCTCTTCGACATCAAGGTCGAGAAGAAGAAGAAGATCGTGGAGCTCGAGTGGAAGGCCTTCAGCGCTGCCCGTGAACGCATCGACAGGGAGTCGGTTGCCCTGTACCGCGACCTTCGTGGCGTCGTGCTCTTCGGCCACCGGCGCTTTCTCGAAGGCGAAAAACTCGAGGTAATACTTAAGGTCGCGCCCTGGCTCGATCCAGAGGGTGACCTCATGAGGGTCTGGCCCCGCAACGTGAACATGTCGGTGGCGGACGAGGCTCCACGCATCCTGGCCTCGCTCGTACACGTGCTCCAGCTGTCCGAGTGGCGCAAGGACAGTCCCGAACTCGGTTTCGTCACCCTTTTCACCGATGGCGAGGGCGAATACTGGTTCCGTGTTTCGCGCGGTTTCCACACTGCCCTCAACGAGTCCCTCGCCTCGCTCGAGGGTCTCGCAGACGCGGTCGGCGGCGAGATAGCCGCCTCCATCGCTGCGGCGGACCGCGAGCGCCTGTCCACACTGTACCGGCGTCTACAGTCCTTCTTCGAGTGAAAGGCATAGTACCCATGAACGAGGGAACCAGGGGCAGGCTCTGCGTGCTTTTCGTCGACGACGAGCCGAACATCCTCGCGGCAATCAAGCGGGAGCTCCACTCATGGGCGCTGAAGAAGGAAATCGAGATCCTCTCCGCTACCTCGGCCCGCGCTGGCATCGAAATCCTCGAAGTGGAGGCGAGCCGGATCGCGGTCCTGTGCTCCGATCTCCGGATGCCCGAGCGGAAGGGTTCTGACTTCCTCCTTGAGGTGCGCGAGCGCTGGCCAGAGATCACGGCGATATTGCTCACTGGGTTCTCGGAGACCGAGGAGATAGCCAAGGCCGTGAAGGCCGGAATCTCCAGCTTCATACTCAAGCCCTGGGAGCCGGCCTATCTCCAGGCAGAGGTCGAGAAGGCCCTTGATTCCTGGAAGCTCAGGCGTGAGCACCGGGCCTGGTCGGAGCAGCTTCAGGACGAACTCCGCTGGGCTGGGGAGATGCAGCGAGCGATGCTCCACCTGGACATCGGGGATACCGAAGGAGTCGAATTCAAGCTGGGCTACCATCCTGTAGCCAATCTCTACTGCGGTGGCGATTACTACGACATCATCAACCTCAGCAAGGGGCGCTGGCTCGTGCTGATCGGCGATGTCGCAGGCCACGGGGTCAAGGCTGCCTTTGTGACGGGCATCCTCAAGGCAATCATCTATCCCGAGTACATCAAGGGCACTTACAGCTCCCGCTTTTCTCCCTCGGCCTTCCTCTCCTGGCTCAACGCGCGCATGGATTCCGAACTGAGCAGGGTGTCAGGATTCCTTCTCACCTTCTTCGCGGGTGTCATCGACCTGAAGCGCCAGACCTTCACCTACTCCAACGCGGGGCAGACGAGGCCCTACCTCCTGTCTGGAACCGAGTGCCGCGAACTGGCAGTCTCAGGCCCCGGCATCGGCATGCACCATGACATGGACTATCCCGAGGTCAGCGAAGCCATCGCGGCGGGGGACCTCCTGTTTTTCTTTACCGATGGACTAGTCGAACGGGGAGGGCGCGAGGGAGCCTGCGGAGATTTCTGTCTCCCCGACGCGCTCCGGGGCCAAGCCTATGGGCCTGATTTCCAAAAACGCATCCTTGACCTGGCTCGTGAATCCAGCGGGAGGGCTGACTTCGAGGACGATGTGACCCTACTGACCGCGAGGATCGGTTAAGCTCCATGCGCGGCCTCCTTGCCCGCGATTCTACCCGCAACCTCCACATCCTCAGGCAGCTGTCGAGGGTCTTTGTCAACGAAGAGGACGACGACGCAGCCTTTCTTGCGGTGCTCGGGATCATCGACCGCGAGCTTGGCGCAGATGGCGGTATCATCTCCTACCTTGGCGGGGACGGGGAACGGAGGGCAGTCGCGACGGGAAGTCCCATTGCCCTTCCCCTGGGCGAAGAGGGCATGGGAGACCTGAAATCGGTCTGCGAGGGGAATTGCAGTTCCTATAGGGGGCTCGGACTAGAGTTCGCCCATGCGGCGGGGAGGATAGCCTACCGCCAGGATCATCTGGTCTGTTGCATCCTCGTGGGCAACTCTGGTGCCCCGCTCGGCTCGCCCACCCTGAAGCGCCTCGACCTGGTGCTCGAGGAGCTTGAGCCCCTTGTCTCCAACCGCGCACAGCGGGCAATCGAGCTGAAGAAGCGCCTTTCTTCCGAGGGAATCCTCAGGGAAAACGAGCGCAGGCTCCTGTCCTTCATCGAGGAGTCCCGGGACATGATCTACAGTTCCGACCGTGATGACGTCATCCGGACCATCAACCGGGCAGGCCTCACGCTCCTGGGATTCGAGGACCGCAGGGACGCCATCGGAAGGAAGTACGAGGATTTCACGCTCTCAGCCGATGACCGCGCGCTCTTCCTAGGCCGCCTTTACGAGGAGGGCTCCATCGCCGACTACGAGATCATCCTGAAGCGAGCCGACGGGTCGAACGCCTTCTGCCTGGAATCGGCCAACGTGATGAAGGACGAGGGGGGACAGGTCGTCGAGATCCAGGGAATCGTAAAGGACATAACTGAACGTATCCGCAACGAGAGGGAACTCTGGAAGGCCAATCTCGAGCTCGCGGAGACAAACCAGCGGCTCAAGGCGACGCAGATGGCCATGGTCCAGCAGGAGAAGCTCGCGTCCATCGGCCAGCTCTCGGCGGGCATCGCGCACGAGATCAACAACCCCCTCGGCTTCCTCCTCAGCAACCACGCGGTCCTACGGGGCTATTTCGAGGCCTTCTACAGGGCCTGGAAGGAGGCGGAGCGCCTTGACCCCGAGCGTCACGCCCAGATCGTGGAAGCGCACGACCTGGCCTACATCCTTGAGGAAACCGCCGTGATCCTCGCGGAGTCCTCGGATGGATTCGCCCGGATCAAGGCCATCGTCGGAAGCCTCAAGAGCTTTGCCCGGGACGAGTCGTCGACGGGAGCTGGACCCTATGACATGAACCAGGGAATTGAAAACAGCCTCGCAGTAGCCCGCAACGAGGTCAAGTACGTCGCCGATGTACGGATCGCCCTCGGGGATATCGGGATCATAGAGGCAGCCGGAGGCCAGATCAACCAGGTTATCCTCAACATCGTCATCAACGCCGCGCAGGCCATACAGCTGCAGCACCGCCCCACCAAGGGCGTCATAGCCATCACGACGACTTCGACGAATGACTATGTGCTCCTCACGATCGAGGATGACGGACCCGGAATCCCGGAGGGCAACACCCACAGGATTTTCGATCCCTTTTTTACGACCAAGGAGCCCGGCAAGGGCACCGGCCTCGGGCTGTCGATTTCCTGGGACATCATCGTGAACAAGCATCATGGCAAGCTGAAGGCTGGGAGCTCATCCCTGGGAGGGGCCTTGTTCACCATCGAGCTGCCAAGGAAGTCGTACCTGATCGAGGGAGAGCTTATCGAAGAGGATGGGGGGGCTGCGATTGGCTGAGACCTGCTTCCCGGGCCAGGGATTCCGGCCCCTCCGCCTCAATCGTGGCTGGGACTGGCGTGAACCTTGGCGATGGCCTGGTCGACCATCAGCCTGACTTCCTCCTGGTACCTGCCTTCGCCCTCGCCCATGGCGCTGGCGTACATCGTTCCGAGGAGGGAAACCCTGTAGAGAGGCCTGATCGTATTGAGGGCAAGGGCAGCCATGTCCAGGATGCAGTCCTGGCAGAGGCAGATGCTGGGGTCTGAGAGCTCATCGAGACGCCTGCCGAGCTCCTGGATAACAAAGCGCTCGACTTCGTTCCGAAGGATGCTGAAATCGTATTCCTCGCTGAAAGCCATGGCCCTCTCCCTCCCTCAAACGCGCAGTGTGACAACTTGAGTATAGGGATAGCTGCTCCAGCCGTCCACTCCAGGAGGAGTCTCAGGAATTCCGGTGGTCGCGGTTCTCGAAGCGCGTGAAGGAGGGCAGGAAGGTTATGGTCGTCTTGCCCACGGGGCCGTTGCGTTGCTTGGCGACAATGAGTTCGGTGTCGATCGCCGCCGAGCGTTCGTCCCTGGACTTGTCGATCTGGCGGTCGCGGTGGAGGAAGAGGATCAGGTCTGCGTCCTGTTCGATCGAGCCCGATTCCCTGAGGTCGGCGAGCGTTGGCTGCTTTCCCTCCGCCTCGCGCTTGAGCTGCGAGAGGGCGACGACGGGGATCTTGAGCTCGCGCGCGAGGGACTTCAGCGAGCGTGATATGCCTGCGATCTGTTCCCAACGCGGCAGATCCGGATTGTCGTGGGTGATCAAGGTCAGGTAATCGACAAAGATGATCTTCACGTTCTTCTCGGCCTTGAGCCGCCTGGCCATCGTGCGGAGCTCGAGCAGCTTCATGTTGGGCATGTCGATGATGTAGAGCGGCGCTTCGTAGATGCGGCTCGCCGTATCCATGATGGAGGGAAAATCGGAGGGTCTGAGCAGGCCCGTCCTGATGTTTTCGCTCCGGATGCGTGCCTCGCTCGCGACCAGGCGCTGCATGATGGCGGTGTCAGCCATTTCGAGCGAGAAGAAGGCACAGGGGATGTGTTCCCTGATCGCTGCGTGGGCGGCCATGGACAGTGCCAATGCTGTCTTTCCCACCGAGGGGCGTGCACCGATGACGATGAACTCCGAGTCTTGGAATCCCGCGGTCATGGTGTCGAGGTCGCTGAAACCCGATGGCACGCCCGTGTAGGTGTCGCGGTTCTTATACATCCTCTCTATCATCTTGATCGTATCAGGGAGCAGTTCCTTGATGCTCTTGTAGCTCGCCGACTGGCGGTTCTGGGAGATGTCGAAGATCCGCGCCTGCGCCTCGTCGAGCACGAGATTCGTCTCGACAGAATCATCGCGGGACCTTGAGTTCAGCTCACCGGCGAGCTTGATGAGGGCGCGCCGGATGGCCTGTTCCTGGACGATCTTTGCGTAGTACTCGACATTGGCGGAGGAGGGGACGAGGGAGGTGAGGCCCGCGATGTAGGCCGGTCCGCCGACCCTGTCCATGGAACCAAGGGCCTTGAGCTCGTCGCTCAGCGTTATGAGGTCCGCTTTCTGGCTTTTTTCATAGAGCGAGATGATGGCAGCGAAGATCTCGCGGTTGGCATTGACATAGAAATCCCCGGGCAGGAGGAAGCGGAGGACGTTCGTGAGCGAATCCGGATCGAGGAGGACAGCGCCAAGGACTGCCTGTTCTGCCTCGGCGTTGTGGGGCGGAACCTTGTCGCGCATGTCGAGGGGAATCATGCATCATCCTCCATTCGGCAATAAGAAAGGGGCAATCGTCTCCGATTGCCCCTTTCGCTGCAAGCAGGCCCGAGAGGGGCCTGCTCCCGGGATCCTAGTGGGCAGCTGGCTCGTCCACCTCTGGTTCGAGCCCCTGGGCGGCGAGGAAGGCGCGGAGCTGAGCCTCGGGGGAATCATCCTCCTCGGTCTTCCTCCGCTCGCGGCGTTCCCTCTTTTTCGGGGCATTTTCGTCAGTGGCGCTCTCTTCGGCCTTCACTGCGTGACCCTGCACGTTGAGGCGGAGGATGGCATCCTCTTTCTCGTAGAGGTGCACGATGACCTTGTAGCTTCCGACGTTCTTGATCGAGTGTCCGGGGACTTCGATCTTCTTGCGCTCGATCTCGATGCCAGCCTTGAGGAGGGCGTCGTAGACGGTTGCGTTGTTGACGGCGCCGTAGAGCTTGCCGTTGTGTCCAGCGGGGACGGACACGACGATCTCCTCGGCCTCGATGCGCTCTTTGAGGCCCATGGAGGCCTTGCGCTTGTCTTCCCTGCGGGCTTCGATCTCGGCGCTGCGGCGCTTGAAGAGCTCGAGGGCCTTCTGGCTCGCCTGAACCGCGAAGCCCCGTGGGAAGAGGAAATTTCGGGCGTAGCCCGGGGCCACCTCTTTGATGTCCCCGAGTTCTCCGAGATTCGGAACGTCCTGATTTAGGATGACTTTCATGCTCCGACTCCTTTGGCATTTCGATAGGGTATCCACAGCTCGGTCACTCCGAGCAGGGTGAGGATCGCGGCGAAGGCGAGGCCCAAGGGCGATGTAAGCGCTGAAAGCGTGGCCATCGCCAATGTCACGATCCTGAGGAAGTTCGGCACCTTCCAGCGTGCCAGGAAATGGGCAACGATGCCCAGGCCCTGCGCAAGATAGGCGCAGGAAAAGATCAATACCAGGTTCCATGCGATCGAGCGGGCCAGGGTGCCTGCGTCGAACCTGAGCGAGAGAAGCAGCATGGCCCCGGATGCAAGAAAGGGCCATACATACCAGGCGGGTATCCTGGTTTCACTGAGCAGGCCTGTGGCCCTCCGTCCCGTACTGTCGGGACCGGAAAGCCGATTGCCGATCCACCAGCTCATGCCCAGGAAGGCAAAGACCAGCGCGGCGAAACCAGAGGCGAAGAACTCGAAGCTCGAGGCTACCATTGAGGCGGGATCGAGGCTTGCCAGGAGGGCTGCTGAATCGTAGCCCTGCTCGCCCAAGTCGACGCCCTTCATGAAGCCTTCCACGAGGTGGCTGACACTCGCCGCGAGGGAGGACCGGAGCCCTGCGTTGGCGAAGATGCCTGCCACAAAGGGCGCAGCCGCCACTGACAGGATCGCCGCGAGGGCGAGAATCCTGGAAACGGGTGCCCAGGAACTGAAAAGCGCCGTATTGAGGATAAACAGCACCGCGATCAAGGCGAGGGGCGCCGGCAGGGCGGACAGAACTGAAAAAAGGGCAAGGCCCTCCTTGAACGAGAATGACTGGACCATGAAGCCAAGGACCAAGGCGAGCAGGGCTGAGCCGATGGCTGCGATGCCTCCCCTCCTCCCGAGCTTTCCGAATGCGATCTGGAGGGGAATGAGGAAGGCGGGAGACAGGACGACGCTCATCCACATCGATGCGCAGAGTATCCCGGCTGCGATAGCCGAGACAGTGAAGGAGGTCGATCTGCCAACGAGAACGCCGTCACTCATGGTCGTTCTTCGGTCCTTATTTCACGACGTAGGGCAGGTAGGCGAGGGCACGGGCCCTCTTGATGCCTACGGCGAGCGCGCGCTGGTGCTTGGCGCAGGAACCGGTTATGCGGCGGGGAAGGATCTTGCCCCGGTCGGTGGTAAAGCGGCGGAGGACATCGCCCTCCTTGTAGTCGATCTTGAGTTTCTGGGCGCAGAACTTGCAGACCTTCTTCTTGAAAAAGCCCTTGCTGCGGCGTGGTGCCGGACCCCGGTCGTCGCCGTCGCGTCGGGAATCGCCGTCATTGTCACCTCTGGGTGCCCTGTCGTTGTCTCTCATATCTGACATCAGTTGTCTCCTTGGTTTCAGAAGGGGATATCGTCGGGGAAATTGTCGGTCGGGGGAGTACGCTCCGGAGGCCGGGAACCTTCTTTGGGTGCATCCCGGGGGGGGGCCTGCCAGGCTCCACGGTTCGGCTGGCTCTGGCGGTCATATCCACCATTGCCCTGTCCTTCATTCCGGGGAAGGCCGCGGCCTTCGCCACCAGGGGGGCTGTAGCTTCCGCGAACATCGCCGCCAGCGCCGCCGCCCTGGCCCCGGCCTTCGCCGGATCCGATGAGCTGCACGTCGTTCGCGTTGATCCGGACCTTCATCCGCTGCTGGCCATCCTTTTCCCATTTGTCCTGGCGCATGTCGCCCTCGACGGCTACCAGCTTCCCCTTCGTGAGGTACTGGTTTACCGATTCGCCGCGCTTGCCCCAGAGATCGACATCCCAGTAGCTGGATTCGTCCACCCACTGGTCGCCCTTCTTCACGCGCGCGTTTGTGGCGACGCTGAAGCTGCAGATGGCCTGCCCCGAACTTGTGTACTTGAGTTCCGCGTCCCGCGTCAGTCGCCCGACAAGGACCGCTACCGCAAGGTCTCCCATTCGACGACCTCCTCGGTCAGGCCTCGACCCTCACGAAGAGGTACTTGAGGATGTTCTGGTTGAGCTTGAAGGCCTTCTCGGTGTGGTCGATCTTCAAGGGATCCATGTTCATCGTATAGAGAACATAGTGTCCGCGTTCCTTTTTCTTGATCGGGTAGGCGAGGGGCCGGTCTCCCTTATCTTCTTCCTTGATCTCGACCGCGCCGTGTTTGGCGAGGTCTGCTCCAACCGTTTCCTTTCCCAGTCGGAAGAGTTCTTCTTCCGTGGGAAAGATGACGGTCAATTCGTACTGCCTCATGTTTCCTCCTTGTGGACATGACACCCCATACGGAATGTTTTGGTCCCCCTACGGGGACCTTGATCCATCGCCCAAGGCCGCAGTTTCCAGTCGGTCGCAGGATTCATCCGGGAATCCCGCGCGCCGAACGCAAAGCGCGAGGCGACAGATAAAGAGGTTTGGACTGTATAGCAGGAAAGGCGGGCGAAGGGCAAGGCTTGAAGCCGGACCGGGGCTCCTGCAGCTCTGTCCCAGACCTGCCTTGAGGCCTGTTTCGGCGCTTTTTCGGGGCTTTGGTTCATGTCCTGCTCTCTCGATGCCGAAATGAAGGTGAAGGAACAGCATGCCGCAGAAGATCCACTATCGAGACGACATTTTCCTCCTGTCCGTGCTCGTGAAGTCCCTCGATTCGAGCCTTTCCATCGAGGCTGATCCCGAGTACTACCGTGACCATGTGATCAGCGAGATCTTTTTCATAGACACGACGATCGGGAACCTCCACGACGTGTTATCGCGGAATCAGCATCTGGTTGATCGCAGCGAGTACGTGAAGCTGCTCGAGCGCGTTGCTAGTTCATTCGCCAGAGCCATCGAGGCCTTGGTGGCAGGGGATAGACCCAGTTCCGGCGAGTACAGCACCTGGTTCACCCAGCTCAAGGCCCTGGCTTCGGGGCAGCGGGCGATTTCGCATTCGCTGAGGAGCCTCCTTGAAGGTGGTGAGGAAGGCGACTCATTCGACTCGGACGTCGTTTCTGGGGACGAGATCGAGAAGCTGCTCTCCGAGTGATCGGAGCGCCTAGGTGTACTCGGCGACGATGGCAAGTCCCAGCAGCGTGAGATCCTGGTCGATCCGGTCAAAACAGTCGACCAGGGGAGCTATCTTGCCGCAGAGTCCCCCTGTTGCGATGACTGTTGCCGGAATACCCATCTCGGCCCTGATCCTGGACACCAGGTGCATCACGAGGCCGGCATACCCATGCATTACTCCTGCCTGGATCGACATTACGGTATCCGTGCCGATGACCTGAGCTGGAGCCTCGAGTTCCACTTCGGGGAGCTGGGCCGTGTGCCGGGTCAGGGACGAGACCGCAGTGGCTAAGCCAGGCGCGATGGTCACGCCGAGCACCCTGCCGTCCGCTGCCACCGCAGTGAAACTGAGGGCGGTGCCAAAATCGGCGACGATGGCAGCCCCCCCGGCAGTGGAGAAGGCGGCAAGGGCATTGGCCACAAGGTCGCTGCCAATCTGGCGCGGGCTCGGCAACTGGAGCGGGAGCTGTCCGTAAAGGGCCGGTCCGAGCACGGTTGGCGCAGCTCCAAAGAGCCTCGAGCACAGCCCTGCCATTATCGGCGAGAGGGTGGGCACGACAGATGACATCACTGAACGCTGTATGTCCTTGAGGCTGTGCCCCCGCTCTGCCAGCAGGGGGAGAAGGGTGGCGGCATACTCATCCTCGGTCTTGCCCGGTTGGCTCCGCATCCTGAACGTGGACGACAGCTTCCGGCCCTCGAACACGCCGCAGACGATGTCTGTATTGCCTATATCTAGTGCGAGCAGCATCGGCCGAATATGCTCAGGCTCCCCCTGCCTGTCAAGGCGGGTGCCTGACTGCAGGCCTTCTTGATGCTGGCGGCACTGATTGGGCATACTGCCAAGGCAGCGGTCGGAACGGTCGATCCCGTCGTCCCTGCGTCAAGAGGAGACATCGATGTCCGAGATCATAGAGCCCAGGGTCCTCAAGGGATTCAGGGACTATCTCCCCGAAGCCGAGATCGAAAGGGCCTCCCTCGTCAAGATCCTGGAGGGGGTGTTCAGGTCCTTCGGCTTCGTGCCGATCGACACCCCTGCCCTCGAGTACGCGGAGATCCTCCTCGGCAAGGGAGGCGGCGAGACCGACAAGCAGGTCTACCGCTTCGCCGATCACGGTGGACGCGATGTCGCCCTTCGCTTTGACCTCACTGTCCCCTTCGCACGCTTCATGGCCGAGCACGTCGAGGAGCTCTATCTCCCTTTCCGTCGCTACCACATGGCGAAGGTCTGGAGGGGCGAGAACACCCAGCGCGGCCGCTACCGCGAGTTCATGCAGTGCGATTTCGACATAGTCGGTACCGATTCCGCGATGGCGGACGCCGACATCGTCCTCCTCATCAGGGACGCCTTCGACAGCCTCGGCGTCGGTGGCTTCAAGATCAACATCAACCACCGCGGCCTCTTCAACCGCTTCCTTTCGCGGAACGGGCTTTCTGACCGCTCCGCCTTCGTGCTGCGCTCGGTCGACAAGAAGGACAAGATCACCGAGGCGGAGCTCCGCAGCCTCCTTGAGACCGAGGTATCCGCTACCGAATGCGGAGTGATCCTCGATTACATCAGACCGCTCGATGGTTTCCTGGCGACCCTCGACAAGCTCGAGGCCCTCGCCGGTGGACCGGCAGAGGATTCGAAGCGCCTGAGGACCATCTACGGGGCCTTCCAGGCTACCCGGATGGCCGTCGCCTGGAACGACGCAGCCTCGGGCAATTCCCACTCCGATTCAGACACCGAGACCCTCGTCCTCAACCCAGGCATAACCCGCGGCCTGGACTACTACACCGGGGTCGTCTTCGAGACGAAGCTCGACGCGATGCCCGAAATAGGCTCGGTCTGCGGCGGAGGTCGCTACGACGAACTTGCGAGCCTCTATACCACGCGACGGCTCCCCGGCGTTGGCGCAGCCATCGGTCTTGATCGCCTCATGACTGCCCTTGAGGCCCTCGGGAAGACGCACGGACGCGCAGGCTACACCGAGGTCCTGGTTCTCAACCTCGAAGAGGATTTCGGAACGAAGTACCAGCAGATTGCAGCAGTGATGAGGCGTGCAGGGATCGTTGCCGAAGTTTTCGCGGAAAAGCGCAAGCTCGCCCAGCAGTTTGCCTATGCTGAAAAAAAGGGGATTCCCTTCGCTGTCGTGCTCGGCGAGAGCGAAGCCGCCAAGAAGTGCCTGACGGTGAAGGTGTTGGCCAGCAGGGAGACCTTCGAGGTGGAGAGCGCCTCCGAGGCTGCGGATCGTATCCGCGAACTCCTGGTTCCTTAGTACGATGGCCACGGCCTTAGCCGAGGCAGGGCGGAACCGAGCACGACGCGGCGGCATTCTGCTGGCCCTCGTTTCCGCCTGGGCATTCATCGCGCTTTCAGGCTGCTCGAGTGGCCCACCCGAACTCCTCAGGGTTGAATGGATCCTGGAAACCCGCCCCGAGGGGGCCCAGTCCTACGAAAGCCTCTCGGTCTTCGCCGATGTCCGGGATCCCGACGGTATGGAAGATCTTGAAGCCATCTGGATTATCAACGACCAGGCGGAGATCCTGTGGTCGCTCGACAGCAGCACATGGACGTCCCGAACCGTCGGTGGGGACACCTGGCTCGGCGCAGCGGACCTGACCTTGGCTGACAGGAGACCGATCCCGAGGGGGCAGTGGCGCCTCGTTGCCGCGGACCTCGCCGGAAACCGCGTCAGCCATGATTTTCTCATGGCTCCAGATCTAGCCGGAAAGGCAGCTCCCAGAGCCATCTTCGAAGGCAGTAAGCTGCGACTTGAGGCGAGGTGGCCGGAAAATTTCCTTCTTGCCTACGATGGCGCGGGAGCCCTCATCCGGACAGTGGTCATACCCGCTGGCTCGGTGGAGCTCGAGCGCCTTGTAGGAACTGCCGACTATCCACGGATCCAGGCGATTGCTGTCTACGGATTTGATGGCCCTTCCAATCGTGGAGGCTTTTCTCCCAGGATCAAGGTCAAGTGATGAGCGACAAGGGGATACGGACTTATGTGCTGCGGCAGGGACGGATTACCGATGCCCAGCGTCGTGCCCTCGAAGGCGATGGACAGCGTTTTATCCTGCCCTTCGATGGGAGGACACTGGACCGGGTGGCGGCTTTCGGGCGAGATGCCCCCCTGGTCCTCGAGATAGGTTTCGGCATGGGACTGGCCACCTGGCAGATTGCCCTCGGCCATCCGGAGATTGACTATCTAGGCGTCGAGGTCCATCGCCCCGGGGTGGGCCGGCTCGTTTCGGACCTCATCGCGCAGGAACTATCCAACGTTCGGATCTATAACCACGACGCGGTTGAGATCCTCGAGAAGGCTATTCCGGAGGACTCGCTCGCTGGCATCCACCTTTTCTATCCCGATCCCTGGCCGAAGAAGCGCCACCACAAACGGAGGCTGATCAGACCGGGTCTCGCGGAACTGCTGGCCTCGAGGCTCGAAGCCGGAGGCTACCTGTACTTCGTGACCGACATCGAAGACTACGCACTGTCCGCCCTGGAGACCCTGGAGTCTGTACAAATGCTTGCCAATCACCACAGAGGCTTCGCATCGCCCCAGTCCTGGCGCCCGGAGACCAAGTTCGAGTCGCGCGCCGCTGCCGCGGGCCGTAACCGCTGGGAGCTGTATTTCGGGCGACGGGCAGGCGCCGCCCCGGCCGGCGGTTAGTTGGCCAGGAGCCTGTCGGACTGACCAACGCGCGACACCAAAATATCCTGGATTTTCGCGCTTTTTGGCGGAGGGCGGCCATCCTCGGCCCAAAACCGGCTCGTCAATCGGGCAATACAGGAAGTATTGCCCTCAATCCTCGCCAATTTTGGACTCGAGGCTCTCTCGCCCTCCGCCAAAATCCTCAGTCCGACAGGCTCCTAGCGCATGAAGAACATGAAGTCGCTGATCGTCGCAAGTATGAATATCGCAAAGACAAAGAACGCTCCGAGGATCTGCACCCGGTAGATCGTGGCAACACGGAGCGGCTTCCGCCTGGCCATCTCGACGAGGAATATGATGATCTGTCCCCCGTCGAGGGCGGGTATCGGCAAGAGGTTCATGATGAACAGGCCGATCGAGAGGAAGGCGAGCTGTGCGAAGCTCTTCGCGAGTCCCTGGACGCCGCTTTCCCCGATTCCCTGGGTCGCAGTATTGCCGACGATCCAGGTGATGCGAGCCGGACCCGACAGCGAGTTCATCAGGTTGATCCCCTCGAGGGAGGGGCTGACCGCGAGGGACAGCGGCCGGCCGTCCCTCGTGACCTCGAGCCTGAGGGTTTTTCCTGCTGGCTTTTTCACGAGCGAGCCGATCGAGCGGAGCGTAAGCGAGAAGGTGCGGCCCGTCTCGGCAAGTCCGTCGGTAAAGGCGCCAAGCGGGGTGGGTGAGCGCACGAGGTGGGTCAGCGAGCCGAATCCGATGCCGAGGTCCGAGGCCCCATTGGCCTTCCAGGTGAGAACGAGGGGGATGTCGAGGGCCTTTTCGCCTCGCATGACGCCGATGCTTACTGTTTCGGGATGCTGCCGAAGCAGCGAGAGGAGTTCTATCTCATGGGCGACCGGCCTGCCATCGAGCGAGACGATGCGGTCTCCCGGCAACACGCCCGCGAGGTCGGCGGCGCTGGCGCTCTGGACTGTCACCGCAACAGCTTCTACCCAGGGCAGTATCCCGATACGAGCGCCGGGGATGCTCTCCGAAATGGCGTTCTGGATTTCGTAGTAATCGGCGATGGGACGTCCGTCGGCCCTGACAATCCTGTCGCCCGACATGAGCCCGGCGCGGTCCGCAGGGTAGGCGATGGCAGCAGCCGAGGCATCAAGGGGATACTGGCTGGCGAGCACGACCCTGTTGCCCTGCGTTGGGATCGAGTATCCGACCGCGGCTACCGCGACAAAGGCCAGGGCCGCGAACAGGACGTTGGCCAGAGGACCCGAAATGCTCACAATTATGCGCTTCCACGGCGGCTCGCCGTAGTAGGTGCCGGGGATCCTCGGGATCTCGTCGCTCTTCTTCTCGAGGGCGGCCCGGAATTCCGCTTCTCCCCTCATCTGGCAATAGCCGCCGATCGGGAAGACCGAGATGCGGTACTCGGTGTCCCCGCGCTTGAAGCCCGCGAGCCGGGGACCCCAGCCGAGGGAAAAAGCGTCCACGCCGATGCCCGTGGCTCGGGCCGCGAGGAAGTGGCCCAGCTCGTGCACGAAAACCACGAGGCCGAGGCCGACGAGACCAAGGAAGAGATCGAAGACTATATTCATGCTTTCAGGTCTCCATGCGGCAATACATCACCGGTTGTTCACTGGAAAAGCTGGAACAGGAGGCTCATGCCGTAGAAGGCAGGGGCTGCGAAGAGGAGGGAGTCGATCGAATCGAGGAAGCCGCCCCTTCCAGGCACCATCGTTCCTGAATCCTTGACGCCCGCGCTGCGTTTGAGCGCGCTTTCGAAGAGGTCCCCGACGATGGCAGCGCATCCCACGACGAGCCCCATGGCAGCGATAGCCAAGGGATGGACCTGGAAATACGCAGGTGCCAGCATGGAGATCGCCAGCGCCAGGCCTACCGAACCGATAAGCCCACCGATGAATCCGGCAGCGCTCTTGTTCGGGGAGACAGCGACAATGTTACGGGTCTTGCCCATGGTTACTCCGAAAACCCAGGCGAGGCTGTCATTCCCGATTGTCATGGCGATGAAGGTAAGGAGCGCTACGACAGAGTGCGGAAAGGAAGCGGCAATGAGGACCATGTAGCCTGCCAGCAGGCCTGGATAGAGGATCACGAACACGAGTCCCATGACTTCCGGCATGAGCCTGTCGATGGCATCGGTCCTGGCGAAGGCAAAGGGGGTGAGGATGAACAAGAGGAGGCAGGCGGTCCCGAGGAGGATGGACCGGCCAGGAAGTATCAGGTGCGGCATCCAGGTCGAGGCCCAGAACACCAGCGGTATCAGGGTCCCTGTCAGGGCGCTGAGCCTTTTCCGGACAGGGAAGCCCTTGGCCTGCAGGAGGGTCGCCAGCTCCCAGGAGGCGCCTCCCGAGGTTATGATGAACACGAGGCTGACGGCGGCGTGGTGAAATCCTGGAAGGAAGATTATAGCAACTATGAGGGCGGGGACCCCGGCGAAGAACAACAGGAGACGCTGGGTGGTATTGGTCATCCATTCCCGCCGAACCGGCGTTCCCTGCGCAGGTATTCATCAAGGGCTGACTCGAAGTCGGCCGGCTTGAAATCAGGCCAGAGCTTTTCGGAAAACCACAACTCTGAATAAGCCGCTTCCCAGACAAGGAAGTTGGAGAGGCGATACTCGCCTGCCGTACGGATGATCAGGTCTGGATCGGGGAGATCCGGCCGGTCGAGCGCCTGTGATATGGCTTCCTCGTCGATGACTGCCGGCAGGGAACCATATCTGGCTGCGATCCTGCGCATTGCGCGCACAAGCTCGTCCCGTCCCCCGTAATTTATCGCCAGATTGAGCGTCAGGCCCTGGAAGCCCGAGGTTTCGGACTCAACTTCGCGGATCTGGGCAAGCACCTCTGCCGGGAGCCCGGCAGGATCGCCTGAATGCACAATCCTGATGTTGTTGTCGCGGTAGAACTTGAGCTCGGAGCGCAGGTGCTTGTTGATGAGCCCCATGAGGAAACCGACCTCGTCGATGGTCCGCTTCCAGTTTTCAGTCGAGAAGACGTACAAGGAGAGATACTTCATGCCCATGCGCGAAGCAGCCTGGACAATGGATTTTGCCACTTCGAGACCGATGCGGTGGCCCTCGCTGCGGGGGAGGCCCCTCTTGCTCGCCCATCGGCCATTTCCGTCCATGATGATTCCTACATGGTTCGGAAGCGGCCGAGGCTCGGCTTCGCTCATCCTGCCTGCCTCATACCTCGAGTATTTCCTTTTCCTTCTCCTCGAGAACCTTGCCGATCGCAGAGATATTGGCGTCAGTGAGTTTCTGAAGCTCGTCTTCTTCTTTCTTGATGCTGTCTTCGGGAACACCGCCGGCGGCAAGCTGCTTCTTGAGATCCTCCAGCCCATCCCTGCGCACGTTGCGCACCGAGACCCTGGATTGTTCGGCCATATGCCGTGCCATCTTCGCAAGTTCCTTGCGCCGTTCTTCGGTAAGAGGCGGAATGGCTATGCGGATCACCTTGCCATCGTTGGAGGGGTTGAGTGCGAGTTCCGACCTTTGGAGGGCCTTCTCGATCTCTCCAATCAGGCTCCTGTCCCAGGGTTGCACCACGATGAGCCGCGCTTCCGGGACCGATACCGTTGCCACCTGCGAAAGCGGCGTCTTTTCCCCATAGTAATCGACCTTGATCCTGTCGAGGAGGGCAGGAGAAGCCCGCCCGGTCCGGAGGCCGTTGAAGTCTTCCCTGAGGGCTACGATGGCCTTTTTCATCTTCTCTTCGCAGACAGCTTTCACGGTTCCCATGTCATCTCCCCTGCGGACGGCCAAGAAGGCCCCAGGACCGCTTGACCAATGTGCGGAAGGATTCGGCCGATGCCGAATCCTTCACGATACCCCGTCGTGCGCAGGCATGCTCGAAATTCAGGCGTGCCGGCGCGCGACCAGGCCATCAGGCTTCTCCGACCTTTATGTATTTGTAGTCCACGATCTGCAGGGTGGATCCGGCAGCCTTGCCCGCCGCTGCCATGGCAGCCGCTACAGTCATTTTTTCGTCCTTCACGAAACCCTGGTCGACCAGGCAGATATCGGACATGAGCTTCTTGAGCTTGCCCTTGAGGATTCCCTGGATGATGTTCGCGGGCTTTGCCTTCATCTTTTCGTCAAGCTCAACCTGTTTCTGGAAGATTTCTTCCTGTTCCCTGATCCACTCGGGTGCAGGCATGCTCTGGTCAAGGAACATGGGACTGAAGGCGGCGATATGAAGAGCCACATCGTGCGCGAAGGCCTTCACCCCGGCATCAGCGAAGGCCTCGGCCTTGTCGGCCTTGACCTTGACAATGACTCCGAGCTTGCCAATGCCGTGAAGGTAGGAATGGACGTACTCTCCACCTCCTGCCTTGACCAGGAGTACACGCTTCAAGGTGATGTTCTCCTTGATGACCGACGCCATTTCCTTGACGGTGTTCTCCAGTTCTGGGGTAGGGCCGGTCCATCCCTTTTCCATCACAAGGGCAACCATCTTGTTTCCAGCTGCGATGAAATCCTCGTTCTTGGCAACAAAGTCGGTCTCGCAGGCAATTTCAACGAGGGAAACCGCTCCATCCGCTTCCTTGATGAAGACACGACCCTCGTTGGTGGCGCGACCCGCCCGTTTTTCTACTCCTGCCATGCCCCACTCCCTAAGGAGTTTCTCGGCAGCGGAATATTCTCCGCCCGCCTCGACGAGAGCCTTCTTGCAATCCATCATGCCTGCGCCGGTCTTCTCGCGCAGGTCTTTGATATCGCTCGCCTTGATATCCATATCGCTGTCTCCGTCCTGCTGGTCTTACTTCGACTCGTAGAGCTTGTCTTCATCGACAGGGAGGGTCTGGTCTTCCGCCACTTCCTGCTTGGGTTTTTCAGAAGCTACGTAGTTGGCCGGGTCGATTTCGACTTCGGCCTCCTCCTGGGGCACTGCGTCTGTCTTGACCTCTTCCTCGTCACCGGCGAGGTTCTCAATGATCTTGAGGCCTTCGGCTGCACCGGCTTCGACAACCGCATTGGCAATGACCTGGGTAAAGAGGCTGATGGATCGGATCGCGTCATCATTGCCAGGGATCGGGAAGGTGATGCCCTCGGGATTGCAGTTGGTATCCACGACGGCGACGATCGGTATGCCAAGCCGCTGGGCCTCGGCGACCGCGATGGCTTCCTTTCGGGTATCGATCACGAAGATGATGCCGGGAAGGTCCTTCATCTCCTTGATCCCGCCAAGGTTTTTCTCAAGCTTGGTCTTTTCTTTCTGGAGGGCAGCGATTTCCTTCTTGGTGAGGCTCTCGAAGGTGCCATCGACTTCCATCTTCTCGATCTTCTTGAGGCGCTGGATGGATTTCTTGATGGTGGAGAAGTTGGTGAGCATGCCACCGAGCCAGCGGTTGTTCACGAAGAACTGTTCGCAGCGCTCCGCTTCCTTCTGGATAGCGGACTGGGCCTGCTTCTTTGTGCCAACGAAGAGCACGGACTTGCCACCCGACACGGTTTTCTGAACCGCGTCGTAGGCTTCCTTGATGGACTGGATGGTTTTCTGGAGATCGATGATGTGGATCCCGTTCCGCTCCGCGAAGATGTACTTCTTCATGCGGGGATCCCAGCGCTTTACCTGATGGCCAAAATGAACACCTGACTCAAGCAGGTTTTTCATGGTTACAACTGCCATGAATTCCTCCCACGGCCGGAATTACCGGCCCCCATCGCTTAATCTCGCTCCGTGAGGAGCGGAAGTTGCCCAGGCATTCCCTGGGCGTCCGCTGTTTCAGCGCGCTGTCACCATCGCCGAAGGGAAACGGTTACCACGTCAGTAGCGGATTCAAGCCAGAGGCCTCAATTCCACACCAAGACGCGATAGGATGACATAAAGCTCATGGATAGGCAAGCCCACGACCCCTGACCAGGATCCTTCCAGCCGGCTGATATACCTGGCGGCCTTGCCCTGGATCCTATACGCTCCTGCCACTCCAATCCATTCCCCTGTATCGAGATATTCTTCGATATCATCGGGACCCATCGAGCTGAAAGAAACAGTCGAGCTTGAGCATGCCGCCTCGATCAGCCCGCTTCCAGCCACGAGGCCGACGAGCCCTGTGTGAACATGGTGTCGAGTCCCTTCCAGGCTCTCGATCATCCTCCTGGCCTCATTCCTGTCCTGGGGCTTCCCGAGGGTTATGTGGCCGGAGCTGTCCGCGCTGAGTGGGCCACCGCCCCTCGGGGTCGGGTCGCATACGAGGGTATCGGCAGCCAGGATAAGGGTTCCGATCGGACACTCCCCAGCTACCGCCCGGGCTTTTTCTGTGGCGAGACGGATGACCCGGTCTTTTGGTGGAAGGTGGTCGTAGGTGCGTTCATCAACATCAGCGGCAATGGTCGAAAAGGAAATTCCCTGTGCTTCAAGCAATTCCCGACGGCGCTCTGAAGAAGACGCAAGCAGGATACTGGTTTTCTTTGGAACTGGCATGGTTTATGACAGTAGCTGGATTCTGGTCGTATTGACAGCTCCGGAAGGCCGAAGCTACTATCAAAGGCGAGCGATTAGCTCAGCTGGATAGAGCGTCGGCCTCCGGAGCCGAAGGTCATGGGTTCGAATCCCGTATCGCTCAGCCCTGTAGGACTAGGATGAAAGGCGATCGGCCATGAATGGCGGATCGCCTTTCATGCATAGGTGTCCACAGCTGTTCCGGATTCCCGAACCTCAGTGGTTTCCGCCTGCTCTTCCTTGACCGGCTCCCGCTCTTCTTGAGGCGGGGGCGGTTGGACCGAGAGCATCGAAGCCTGTGATGTCCCTTGAATCATATCCATGGTACACCTCCACCCCTCAATATAGCCTATCCTGGCTCATGTTGCCAGCCATGATCCGAGCCACCAGAGCGCACAGAAACCAAGGCCACGACAGCGTGATTGCAATCGTGGCCCTGCTGCTATTCGGCATTCAAATACATGCCCTTCCGCTTCTGGAAGATCCAGAAGCGGAATTACTTGGTCCCCGTCCCGGTGCCTGGACTGGATCCAGAGGATGTGCCGGCCCCTGGGTTCGCTGATGTCAAGGTGTACTTCCTCAGTTTATCGAGGAGCACTGCCGCGCGTGCCTTTACCGGGGAGATGTAGTTGCCGATAGAGATCTTCATCACGGCCCGGATGA
>CAIJMU010000190.1 GCA_903821875.1 uncultured Spirochaetota bacterium | reverse complement strand
TCTATCGAGATCACCTTCGACCCGACCAACCCGCCGGACTACAACGCGACACTCCGCCTCCAGCTGGAGAACGGCACCGGCCCGGACATCTACTATGCCCGTTCCTATGACACGGGCCGCGAGCTCTTCAAGGCCGGCTACATGCTCGACCTGAGCAAGGAGTCCTTCCTTTCCAAGTTCGAGAAGGTCAACATCGGTCCCTGGACCACCCTGGACGGCAAGGTCTTCGGCCTCCCCCTGGCTGCTGTGTCCCATGGCATCTACTACAACCAGAAGATCTTCAAGGACAACGGGATCGCCATTCCCGCTACCTGGGAAGACCTCCTCGCCGCAGCCAAGAAGCTCAAGGCCAAGGGAATCACGCCCTTCGCCAACGGCCTCAAGGACGAGTGGGATGTCTGCGAAGTAGTCTGGATGAACCTCGCCCCGAGCTTTGTCGGAGCCGACGGCCGCGTCGCCTACGAGACCGGCAAGCGCCCCTTCAACGATGCGGCAATGGTAAGCGTCTTCAAGGCTGTCGGGGACCTCGGTCCCTACCTCCCGAACGGTTTCCAGGGCGTGGATTACAACGCCATGCACGCCCTCTTTACGATGGGCAAGGCAGCCATGTTCTTCGACGGTTCCTGGACCATCCCGGATGTCGAGAAGGCCAGCCCGGATTTTGACTGGGGAGTCTTCCCCGTGCCCGCCCTCAAGGGCAAGAAGTCCGTCGTGACCTTCCACCCTGACGCCGGAATCGCCATCAATCCCGCGAGCACGAATATCGCTGCCGCCAAGGTCTTCCTCGCCTGGCTTGCCGGACCCGACGGCGCCAAGGCTATCGGCGACAACATGACAGGACTCTTCCCGATGTCCAAGAACACCGTCACGCTCAGCAACAAGTACGCGAACGCCTTCCTGGCCTTCAACAAGGACAGGGCCACCGATGTCCGCTTTACCTGGCCGATGCTTATGTCCGGCAAGCCCAGCGCCTACGACCTGGTCATGAACGGGAGCATCGCGGTGCTCAACGGGAAGAAGACCCCGAAGGCCGCTGCCGATGACCTGGCCGCAGGCCTGGCCCAGTGGTATAAGCCAGCTAAATAAGGCGGCTTCAAGCATTCCGGATCGAAGGAGAACCGATGGCACGGACGCGAAACAAGGGAATAGAGCTATCCCGGCGGCCTTTCTGGCTGCTGTACATACTGCCGGGACTTGCGCTCTACCTGGTCTTCATGGCCCTGCCGCTGGCGAATTCGCTGCGCCTGAGCTTCTATACGGGTTCGGGCTTCCAGATCGACGACTTCATCGGCTTTGACAACTACCGGCGCCTTTTTTTCGATCCGGACATCTCGGCTCAGTTCTGGAACGCGTTCCGGAACACCTGGGTGTTCTTCGGCATCACGATGCTGGTCCAGAATAGCCTGGGCCTCGGTTTTGCCCTCCTGCTTTCGAACAAGAACCTGCGGGGGGCCGCGGTCTTCCGTACCCTTATCTTCATACCTGCGACCATCGCCATAGTGGTCTGCGGCTTCCTGTGGAAGCTCCTCCTCGACCCGAACTGGGGCAGCGTCAACCTGCTGCTCCAGTCGGTGGGTCTCGGGAAGCTCGCCGTACCCTGGCTCGGGCTGGAGTCGACCACCCTTCCGGTCATCACCCTCGTGTCGGCCTGGGAGTGGATGGGCATACCTACGATGATCTTCCTCGCAGCCCTCCAGGGCATCCCGGACGACTATTTCGAGGCAGCCCAGATCGACGGCGCCTCGGGCTGGCAGGTCTTCCGCTTCATCAAGCTTCCCCTCCTGTTGCCGATGGTCGGGGTCGTCAGCATCCTTACCTTCACCGGCAACTTCAATGCCTTCGACATCGTCTACGCGATGGCGGGTGCCAACGGAGCGCCTAACTTCAGTGCCGACATCCTGGGCACCTATTTCTACCGCACGGGCATCGCCGGAAAGCACCCGGTGGGCATTCCCGACATGGGTCTCGGTGCGGCGGTAGCCACGATCATATTCATTGTCCTTCTGGTCGGAGTCGTGCTGATGCGGCGTTTCTCCTCCCAGGACGATTCCGCCAAGGTGGAGCGACGATGAAACCAGCCATGCGCCTTCCCCGTTACCTCGGCAGCTACCTCATCCTCGGCCTGTGGACCATCCTCGTACTCGGCCCCCTCTACGTGATGGTGATAAACTCCTTCAAGCCCCAGATCGAGATTTTCTCCTCGCCCTTCGGATGGCCGAAAAAGTGGAACTTCAGCGGCTACCTTGCCCTCTGGAACACCGGCCACTTCGGACGCTATTTCGTCAATTCCCTGATCATCACCATACTGTCCATATCGGGCACGGTGCTCTGCGCCACCCTGGCTTCCTTTGGCCTCGTCAACTGGAGGACCAAGGCTTCGAGCCTGTTGTCCCTCCTGTTCATCGCAGGCATGATGATCCCGATCCGCATCGCGAGCATCAACCTTCTCCAGCTCATGAAATTCCTCGGCCTCCTCGACAAGCTCGGGAGCCTCTTGCCTATATATATAGCCATGGGCATGCCAATGGCTGTCCTCATCATGTCGGAGTACCTGCGCACGATTCCCAAGGAGCTGACCCAGGCGGCCTATATCGACGGGGCGGGGAGCCTCCTGATCTTCCGGAAGATCATCCTGCCCCTGGCGCGGCCCGCGCT
Source organism: uncultured Spirochaetota bacterium (assembly GCA_903821875.1). Classification (GTDB taxonomy): domain Bacteria; phylum Spirochaetota; class Spirochaetia; order Treponematales; family Rectinemataceae; genus CAIJMU01. Next base: position 9,288 of record CAIJMU010000190.1, on the reverse strand, counting down.
GGCCACGGTGGCGATATTCAATCTCGTGAACATCTGGAATGACCTCTGGTTTCCCCTCATCTTCATACACGCGGACGACCAGCGGACCTTGATGCTTGGAGTGACGAGGCTCTTCGGCCAGTACCAGACAGACTGGACCAAGGTATTGGCGACGCTGACCATGGCCACGATACCCATACTGCTTCTCTATCTCGCGATGTCAAAGCAGTTCATCAGGGGCCTGACTGCGGGAGCGGTGAAGGAGTAGGCCACTTGTGGTGAGGGGAACGAGCCTGTCGCCGGACACAGCCTGCATCCAGGCCTGACCGATCCTCAAATAAAGTACTTGGCCTCGCGTTCCTTTGCATGTCCCTCGCGCTTCGCCAGGACCAGGGAGGCGGTGCCGGCCCAGATGATGTCGAGGAAGGCGCCAGCGGCCGAGAGGGGGAGGGCGACGGGGAGGGCGATAAGGTAGCCGTTCTCGAAGCCTCGCCCGAAAAGGCTGGTGATTGCGATAAGGGCAGTAATGGTACCCGTTCCCGGAACCGTACCAAGAACGACGGTCATCACTGGGGCAACCGCGAGTATCCACAGCAGGGTGCCCAGGGATATGCCGAGGTCCGAATACGAGGCGAGCACCACGATAAAGGTCGTGGACGTGACAAGGGCCGTGCCGGCCCGCCCGAAGATCGCCGCAATTGGGATGGCCAGGGCACTGGCCCGGCGTCGGACGCCAAGGCTTTCCCTGGTGTGCCGGATGAGCGAGCCCAGGGGGAAATAGGCATCACCCGAGACCAGGCCACCGATCGCGGGCCCGACAAGCGCATATATATAGCGGTAGGGGTTCTTCTTTCCGAGGAGGAAGAAGAGCGCGATAGGAATTATGACCAGGGCCATGACGAGGGTTTCGATGCCTACCACGAGGAGGAGGGGCCGGTAGAAATCGCCCGAGAGCGACTGCTTGAGCTGGAAGGCTGTATATGCTGCAACCGCTATGATCAATATGCCGAGGAATTCGGTGAAGAACGCGTTGATCTGGTAAAAGGCCCGAGACAGCGAGTCAAAGAGCAGTATCGCAGGTTTCATGAGGGCCCTGTCATGCGAGAAGGACAGGCCCAGAAAGACCGCCAGGAGGCAGATGGGGAGGAGGTAGTCCCCCTGCACAAGGGCAGCGAAGACGCTCGAGGGGAAGAGGATTCCCAGGTACTGGTCTACGGTCGGCACCGAAATGGCGGTACCGGAGTCGGCGACCAGAGGTATGCGGCCCGGGTGGAATAGCGCGGCCGTGCTGACCCCGATGAATGTAAATGCGATGATTGAGAGAAAGAGGAACAATGTCGCCCGCCCGAGATCCTTCCAGAACTCGTGGTCCTCGTTCAATTCGAAGACTGCGATGGGCAGCGAGAAGAACAACAGGGGGATGAGGGCATAGCGACCGACGGCTATGGCGAGCCCGAACAGGGTGGAGAGTATCTTCGAGGCTCCCGCGTCTGAAACGGGCAGCACGAGGGCTATCGCGCAACCAATGAGCGATCCGAGCAGATACTTCATCCAGATCTTCATGCGGCGAGGATACCGGCAGGGACAGGAGGCGTCAATTGCCCGCGTTGCCGGCGCCGATCGAAGGAAGACCGCCCTTGTCCAAGTTGCTCGTCATTTACTAGTATCACGTAATGCGCTTTTCCGATGGAACCGCTGCCTCCGCCTCCTTGGACCTCGCCGCAGCGGGTATACGGGGCTTTCCTCCAGGCTCTGGCGTCTACGCTCCAAGCGAAGGGATCGACATTCGATTTCTGGCCTATGAAGGCGAGCTTCCGGCCATTCAGGCAGCTACGCTCGCCCTCGACCTCCTCTTGCCCGAGGGGACTCCTGTCGGAGCGGCTGCTGACCTGGCCCGTTCCGTTGAGGCGCAGGGGTCAGGAAACCAGAATGGAAGCCTGGCCGATCGCCTGTCCCTGTCTTTGGCCGGCTTCCTATGCCCTGAAGTGAGTGAGGCCGCTTTCGAGGTCAGGCCTGTCTGCCTCGTATCGCTGGAAGGCGAGGCGCTGCGATCCCTTGCCGAAGCCTGCATGTCCTATGGCCTCCCCCTGGTTGCACTCTGCCCAGAGGCCGGAATCAGGGGCCTTCCGCCAGGACTACTCGCACGTGCGGGCGGCTCCGTCTTCGCCATCGGCGTCAAGGGTGGGAAAGAGGCCATAGACCTCCTCGAACATGGGGCAGGTGCCGAATCTGGCCCATTTCGGCTCCTTCCCCTGGGTTCCGGCAGCCCCCTGCGATTTGTCGGAAAACTCGTCCATCTCATTGTCCGTTTCCTCGAGGAGCGACGCGGCTTCTCAGGAGAGCTCTACCTTTCGGTTCCAGATCGCGACGAGGAGGCTATCGCCGTTGCGCTCTGGGCCTGGAGCTGGGGCCTGCCCCTTACGGGAATCCTTGTCCCCGAGGAGATGCCGGCTCCATCGTCGGTGGGCGGTCACGCCAGGGCCCTCCTTGCCCGCTTCATGGAAGCGCATCCCCACGCATCTCTCCTCATTCGTCCCGATTGTGGGGATTTCCGCTCGGGGCTCGAGGGGCACGGAAAGCTGTTCCTGCTTGGCTCCAGATCCCTCGCTTCGGGAGACGGAGAGGGCATCGCCGCTCAAGGCGATCCTGACCTCGGCGCTGACGATCCAAGGGCGGGCCTGACACTCCCGCCTGACGCAATGGTGGAGCCCGGGCCGGGGCAACTGGGAGCGGTAATGGAATCAATTGCAGAAAAATGGCTGCGTACTCCTCCGGGTCCCCTATGAGCAGCGCCGGGACGATCCGTCATTATTATGACAACCCCGGGATGGACAGGGTCCTGGCCCGGGTCACAGGCCTGTCACCCGACAGGCAATTGGTCCATCTCGATGCAACCCTGTTCTATCCGGAAGGTGGAGGCCAGCCCTGTGACGGAGGGCGCCTCGGCGGAATAACCCTCGAATCCGTGACGGAGGAAGAGGGCCGGATCGTGCATAGGCTCGCCGGGCCCCTGGCCGCGCTGCCTGGCGACGAAGTGGAACTCGAGCTCGACCGCGGCCGCCGCCGCGACCATAGTGAGCAACATTCTGCCCAACACCTCCTTTCGGGAATCCTGTTCCGTGATTCCGGGATCGCGACCAGGTCCTTCCATCTCGGGGCGGCCCGCTCCACCATCGATGTTGAAGCAGACCTGTCGGCCTTCGGGGATGATGCAATGCGGTGCATCGACGGCGCGATCGATGCCCTCGTGGCGGAGGGCCGGCGCTATGTCATCCACCGCTGCCCCCCGGAGGATATAGCCTCCCTTCCGCTCAGGAAGGCTCCTCCGGGCGGCAAGGAGGAGATACGTGTAGTCGAGATCGAAGGACTCGACCATAGCCCCTGTTCTGGCACCCATGTCCCTGATGCCGCGCATCTTGGACTGGTCCGCGTGGTCCAGGCCGAGCGCTGCAAGGGAATGACCCGACTGTCGTTTGTTGCCGGAGGACGGGCTGCCCGGGAGTTCAGCCGTCTCCAGCTGGCGGTTCGGGATGCTTCCCGCCAGCTATCAGCCCCTCCGGAAAAGCTTGCGGAGGAGGCAGGCCGCGTGCTCGCGAAGCTGGCTGCCGAAGGGATCCGGTCCAGGTCCCTTCTCGCTGCCTGGGCGCGCCTGGCTGTCGCCGCCGCCCTGGCTGGTGGCTCGCCCTTTCCCCTGGTTGAGTCCGACGATGCCGGTCCTGGCGGCCTCGAAGCCTGCCTCGAGGCCCTCCATGAGGCGGGGGCTGCCGGGCTCGTGGCCCACCGGGAGGGCCTTGCCGTTGGCCTGTCGGCAGGGCCGGGCCGTGTAATTCCAGAGGCAATTCCCTCCATGCTGTCCCAATTCAGAGGAAAGGGCGGAGGGGCTTCCGGCCGGTTCCGGGGCGTTTTTCCTGATAAAACGGCCTTTGAAGGCTTCCTCCGGAGTGCGCTGGTGGAGGCTGGAGGGGCCTGAAAACGCTTTCAATGCCTGCAAATCGCGAAAAAAACGTCCCGATTGGCGCTTTCCTGCCATTTTTGCGTTGACAATTGTTACAATCACAAATAACATCAACACCTAAGGAGTACACACATGAGTACAGGCACTTCCAATATCATCCATGCGCTTTCCCTCGTTGCATCGGCTTCCTCACGCGCCCGCAGGGCTGCCGAGGCCAGGCTCCGCGCTCGGGACCTTACCTATGCGCAGTATCTCGCCCTCGTCGCCCTGACCGAGCATGACGGCCTTTCCCAGGCCCAGCTTGCCCAGGCACTCGAGACCGATTCCACCACTGCCATGGTCCTTCGCGGTTCCCTCGAAAAGAAGGGGCTCGTCGAGCGCAAGGACCACGAAGGCGACGCGCGGGTCAAGCGCATCGTCCTGACCACCAGCGGCAAGAACGCCGTTGCCCACGCCAAGCCGGACATCAGCAACCTGTTCTCGGCTTCGGGGGAGTTCTTCAGTGAAGGAGACCTCAAGAAATTCGTCTCCCTCCTCGAGAAGCTCCGCGCCTTTGCCCTCAAGGCCATGCCAGTCCAGGCAGCTGGCCAGGCAGCGAAGCGCAAACCTGGCAGACCCAAGAAGCTTGCCGACAAGGCCGCGAAGCCCTCAGGTCGCAAGCCCGCTGCAAAGCCCGCTGCCAAGATTGTCAAGAAAGCTGCTGCAAAACCTGCTGCAAAGCCTGCCAAGAAGGCTGTTGCCAAGAAAGCGGTAGTCAAGAAAGCCGCAGTCAAGAAGGTTGTGGCCAAGAAGGCCCCCGCCAAGGCCGTTAAGAAAGTCGCCAAGCGCTGATCAGGAAAAGCATCCTGGAAGGCCCCCGCTGTTGCGGGGGCCTTTTTTCGATTCTTGCACTGAGGCAGCGGAGAATATCGATCATGAAAATGCAGCCGCTGGTTGGCTGAAGCCAGGATGCCCTGTCATAGATCCCTGTCAGAACTCAAAGGGTCGGCGATTGTCGGCGAGGCGGCGCGAAAGGTAGTCCTTATCGAGCCCGAGGTCGGCCACGAAAGAGCGCATTAGCTCCACCGGGAGGAGGTTCTGCTCGGCGAAGAGGTAGACGAGGGCTCTTTCGGCCACGCAGGGAACCCGGAGCGAGGCCAGGTCAGGAGAGTCACCGGAAGCCTGGGTGCCTGTGCGGAGGCGCAGGGAGCTTGCGAGCCGCGAGCTGCCGATGTCCCCGGCAAGGGCGAGGAGCTCGGAGAACAAGGGTGCCGAGTCGCCCCGCGCAGCTGCCTCTCCCAGGGGCTTCAGGGTCAGGAAGGTGTATTCCTTGCCCGGCAGGTAATGGTGCCTGTCGCATCTAGTGCAGTAGTTGGGCTCCTGGCCGTCGTCCTTCGTGCGGTCGCCTCCGATTATGATGAGGGGATCGAAGTAGAGCGCAGGGCATTCGGTTCCGTCTACCAGGTAGTACCTGTAGGTATAAAGGGAATTGGAAAGGCATTCCGGGTGCTCGCAGTAGGCAGAGAGGGGGAACACATCGGTCGCTGTCTCCAGGAGGAGGCGGGCGGTCTGGTTGAAGATCTCCCTGCGGAAATTGAGCACAAGGGTGGGGCAGACGAACACGAGGCCCCGGGCCTCCGACTCGTTCTTCATGAGGTAGGCTATGCGCTCGTCGAAGAAGGAAGCCTCGTCCACGATCCAGGTGCCCGCTTCGGGGTTCTCCGCCAGGAGGGTCTCCAGGGCGAAGGAATCGCGGGCCTGGCCTATGCTTGACCCGCAGCGCTCGTAGCCGCCGCGCCAGGCGAGGGCATCGGGCGGATAGTCGGCAAAGCGTCCCGAGTCGAGGGCCTGCCTGACGACGAAGATCCGCCTGCGGTCTGCGCCCCTGGTAAGGGTCTCCCTCGCGGCCGCTCCGGTCTTGTGCCTGGCCACGAGGCTGTCGCGCCAGAGCCGTGCAGAAAACTCGGTCTTGCCGGAGCCCATGGGTCCGACCACAAGAACCCTCCGGCCGGGCCGGGAAAAGTCGAAGTGGTTGAAGGGATGGTGCACCTCAAGGAGGGGAAAACCCAGGTTGCGGAGGAGGTGCGCGCTTTCCGAGAGTTCGTCGTCCATCCGTAAGGATCCTTCTAATTATGAATGGTTTGGGTCGAGGGAGGGCTTTCCGTCAAGGGGAGCCGCGTCAACGACACCCGGCCTGATCCTCGACTGTCCGATCTTCAGGGCCTTGAAGGGGTGCATGTCCAGGGCATTGCCGCTCCAGCCACCTATCGCATCGAGGTCGATGACGTTGAGGGCGAGGCTGTAATGGAGGGGCAGGCAGGCAGCGCCAGAGAGAAGCCTTGTCTCGGCCTTTGCCAGCGCAGAAAAGCGTTTTGCCCCGTCGAGCGAGGCCGATTCTGCCAGCATCCTGTCATATTCGGCATCCACATAGCGGGCGTCATTGAGGCTGGACTGGCTCTCCCACATCTGGAGGAAGGCCAGGGGATCGGCGAAGTCCCCGATCCAGGTGCTGAGCGCTATTGTGTAGCCAGAACCCTCGCGGCCGGCACGGACCTTGTCGACATAGGTCGAGGAGGGAATTGTTGCTATCTCGACTTCGAGACCGATCTTTTCCCAGGTGGTCTTCACGATGCCGGCTACGCGAAGGGAGTCTTCGCCTCCCTTGGGAATGGCAATGCGTATTTTCGGGATACCCTTGCCATCGGCGTGCCCCGAATCGGCGAGGAGTTTCATCGCGCGCTCTTCGTCCGCAGCCTGGATGCCCTTGGCCTCGGAGTATCCCTCGAGGGGAAGCACCAGGGTCTCTGCCGGCGTCGCGTAGAACTCCTTGGACCTAATATCGCCCCAGGGGAGAAGGAGGGCGAGGCCCAGGCGGAGCTCGCCTGAGTCGAAGGGGGCGAGGGTGCAATCAAAGTAGAGGTACTGTGTCCCGAACATGGGCCCGGCATGGATGGCGTTCTTGGAAAGAAGGGCATCGAGGTTCATCGGTCCGGCCAGCCAGTCGATCTCCCCGTTGTCGAAGCGCGTCGTCGCATCGTCATCGTCATCGGTGAGGATAATGCGGATTCCAGGAATTGACACTGATTCTGCATCCCAATAGCGCGGGTTCTTCTCGAGCGTGATCTCCGTCTTGGAGCGCGATGAGAGGGTGAAGGGACCGTTGACGGGGAAGGATGCGCGGGCATTCCAGTCCCTGACACCCACCATCGAGGGATGGATCGGCGAGAATGCGTGGTGGCAGAGGAGCCGTGTGAAATAGGAGGCGGGTGCGGCGAGCCGGACCTCGAGGCTCCTGTCGCCCTTCGTCGTAATACCTACTTTCGAGGCATCCTTGAGCTTCCCTGTCCTGTAGTCGCGGGCACCTTCGATGATATCGAAAAAGGTCGCGTAGTCGGCCTTCGTAGAGGGCGAAAGGGCCCTGATCCAGGCATCCCGGAAATCACGGGATTTCAGCGCTGTGCCGTCGGACCAGGTAGAGCCTTCCCTGATCGTGAAGTTGTAGACGAGTCCATCCTTCGACCTGCTGAAGGCGGAACAGGCGGCCTTCACCGGCTCGAGCGTCGCGGGGTCGTAGCTGAAAAGTCCCTCGTATATGGCAGTGAACAGCTGGGCCTCGGAGGCAAAGATCGAATGGTGGGGATCGAATTCAATATCGACTGCATTGAAGGCCACGACCACGGTCCGGGCCTGGGCAGTGCCAGGTGTCGTGTCGGCCACCGCGAAGGCCCGAGGGGACCCGAGGGAAAGTCCGGCGGACAGGCCCGCGGCGAGGATGATCATTCGGCTGCGCGACATTGGGCCTTCCTTCATTTCATTCGAGTTTGGCGCCAAGGCGGCGGAGCTGTTCCTCCTCCTCGACCTGAGCGTGGTATTCGTGCCTTTTCTGGTTCGCCTTGATGATGCAGTTCTTTATTGTCGTGATTTCTGCCTTGATGCCCTTGAACTTGCCCTTCTCCTCGCCCGGGAAGACCGCCTTGAAGTGGTCGTCGAGGGCGTTCATGCGCTTGACAAGGAGCTGAAGCTCTTCAAGGTTGCGCTCGAGGAACTTGAACACGTGCTCGTCGCCAGCGGTCTCGAGGCGCTGCATTGTCGGGCCGGAACGCTGGAGGAGGGAGCTCAGGAGACGCGACTTCCGGGTGCCGTCCTCGACGAACTCGACAAAGGGAATATCTTCGCCTTTCTTCTCGCCTGTCAGCGGATCGGGGAGAAATATCTCGTACTCGAGCTTGGTGGTGCTTCCGCCGAAAAATTTCTGGAGCAACTTTCGGATCTGCGCCATGATGCCATGGTCGGCAGACTCGATGACCGCCGAGTTGGCGGCAAGCTTCGTGATGGCGTCCTCGACCTGGCTGCCTGCGCCGGCAAGTATGCGGATTCCGTCGATGAGGATCACCTTGTGGGACTTGGCGTCCCTGGTTTCCTTCTTTTTCGCGGTCGCCACTGCGAGCTTGCCCAGGAGTGCTTCCCGGAGTCCCGGTCCTCCGTCCGACCAGTCCTCATCGAGGATCTCAGTGATGAGCTCGGGGATGAAGGGGCGATCGCCAACCGTCGAGGGGAAGCGGGCCTTGACCTTGCGCAAGGCCTCATCGCGATGCGTGATCGCCAGGTTTGCGTCCATGTCCATGCCGGCAAGGACGAGGTTCCTCATGTCTAGCTTGTAGGCTTCCCTCTGGAACTCCGAAAGCGCCTTGAGGCCTGCCAGTATGTCACGGGTCGTCTTCTCGAGCTGGTTGACCGACTCCCCGATGATGCCCGCGGACAACTGGTCGCCGCCCTTCTTGACCATGCCCACCAGCTCCGCCAGGCCCCTCGTGCTCGGCTGCGTGCTGGCCTCGGTCAGCTGCGTGAAGTTGATGTACTTCACGAAGGTAAGCATGCGCTTGATCCTGCCGAGCGTGAGGAACTCGGTGTCGAATTGATAATAATTGTTAAGGAATTCGACATACGAGACATACTGGGAGAGCCTGAGGCTCATCTGGTCGCCGCGCTCCGACTCCTGGAAGGGCTTGTCGCTCGGATTCGTGATGTCGGAGATCTTCATCTCGTCCCGGTACGGGTCTTCGTGGATGGAGCCTTTCCTGATGAGTATCGATTGCAGGCCATTGAGGGAAAGCTGGAAAAGCTTCCAGCTGTCCTTGAGCTTCGCCAGCTCGTCCCGTCCTAGGCTTTGGCGCTTGGATTCCATCACGCGCTCGAGCTCCCGAACGAAATTCCCTCCATCCACCATGCTTTCATTATCAGCGAGAACGGGGTAGATGGCAAGATGGCGGAGGTGACGGGGGGCAGGGATGAGGCCAGAAGGCAGAATTCCGCCGCCTGACGCAATCGTGGAGGGGGCTTCCGGGCGTACCTAGGGGAATGAAGCATTCCCTTTG
>CAIJMU010000189.1 GCA_903821875.1 uncultured Spirochaetota bacterium | reverse complement strand
CCTCGACCACCTACACGGTCACCTTTGACGGCCAGTCGGCGACGACGGCTGCTAGCCCCGCGACCACGACGGTAACCAGTCCGGCTGCCACGACTGTCGCAGCCCTGCCGAGCGACCCCGTCAAGACGGGCTATACCTTCGGTGGATGGTTTACCGCAGTCAATGGCGGCGGCAGCCAGTTCATTGCTACTACGACGGTCAGCGCAAGCTTGACTGTCTACGCTAAATGGACGCCGGTTTCCTACACCGTCACCTACAACCTTAACAGCGGTACAAACTCGAGCTCCAATCCCGCGACCTACGATGTCACGACTGCAACCATAACCTTGGCGGCCCCGACGCGGACGGGCTACAGCTTTGGCGGCTGGTACACCGAAGTCGGACTGACCAACGTGGCAATTACTATCCCCCCCGGCAGTACGGGAGCAAAGACCTTCTGGGCCAAGTGGACCGCCATCTCCCGCACAGTCACCTATGACAGTCAGTCGGCAACCACGACAGCCAGCCCCACGAGCCAGACTGTGACGTACCCAGCCACGACCGCTGCAGCCCTGCCGGCCGTGCCGACCAAGACCGGCTACAGCTTCGGTGGCTGGTGGACGGCTGTCTCCGGCGGCGGAACCCAGTTCATCGCAACTACCACGGTCTCGGCAGACCTCACCGTCTACGCCAAATGGACGGAAACTGGTCCGGCAGCACTCACCATCGTTTTGCCAACCGCACCGAGCAGCACAGCGCTTAGCTTCTCCGACGGCAGCCAAGCCATTACGAATTTCACGGTGAACAAGGGCTCGACCTTCACGGTCCAGACGGCTTCTGGCGCCACAATAACCGGCTGGTATCTCGACTCCGACCTCAGCACAAAGCTAGGTAGCCTGACCTCACTGGCCATCGACTCCACATCCCTCGCCCTTGGCCGCCACTTCCTGCTTTTGGACATCGTGTCGGGAACAAAGGCCGCATCGGGCAGCATTTACTTCGACGTGGTGAAGCCATGAGCAGCGCCATTTCGATCCGCTTTGCCCGCTCGGACGTCACTGTCGCGAGGCACATGACAACTAAACCAAGGAGAAGCTTCACCATGAGGAATAGAATCGCCCTATTCGGGCTAGCCTTGGCGCTTATGCTTGCGGGCTGCGCCTTGCCTGGTTTCAACAAGCCTGAGGAAAAGGCAGTCCCCTTACTGGGCAGCCTATCCCTTCGCATCGGCGTCCCGGGCACCTTTGCCGGCCGGACTATCGTACCATCCAACTCGGACCTTCCAGCCATTACGAATTATGCGATCACCCTGACTCGTAGCGGCTCCACGACCGTCACCACCACCGCCACGGATGCGGCCTGCAGTGTCGAGGCCCTCGATTACGGCGATTGGAGCATCCAGGTCGATGGAAAGACCGGTTCTGCCGCGATAGTGGCCAGCGGAACCGGAACGGTGACTATCGCTTCGACCTCCGCCACCAACGCGACCGTAAACCTTGACTATGTAGTGGCTGCGACAGGCAGTTCCGGATCGGCTTCTGTGACACTACTTTTTCCGTCGACACAGGGCATCACCAGTGTCACGGGAAGCCTCGACGGCACGGACATCAGCTCGTCTCTAGAGGTGGTTGACAACGGCGACTCGACTAATAAGAAGGTGGTTTTCAGTTCCTCGAGCATAGTGAGCGCAAATCCTCTGCTCTCGATAACCCTGAAAAAAGACGACGCGAAGCTCCTTGTCTGGACCGAACGGATCTGGGTGTATAAGGGAATCACCACCACAGCCTCGGTAACGCTGCCCAGCTCGCTCTTCGCCGTTGCTCCTCCCACGCCAAGCTCCATTACGCCTAGCTGCTCGGGCTACGCCCTAACTCTGACCTGGCCCGCCGTCTCCATCGCCGAAAGCTACACCCTCGAGCGTTCAACCGATGCAGGGACCACCTGGACGGTTGTTGCATCGGGGACTGGACTGCCTGCGGGGACGCTGAGCAAGACCGAGACCATTTCAGCCGGGGTTGACTACCTGTATCGGGTTTCGGCTGTCAACAAGTTTGGCAGTTCGGAGACAAGGTCGCTGTCTTCGTCTGTCGCGCTCTATACCGTCACGTTCAGTAGCAATCTCTCCTTGGCAGGAAATACCTGGCCTGCCAAAGCCACCACCGGTTGCGCCGAAGCCAGCCCCTCGAGTGTTGTCGTCCTAAAGGGCGGAACGGCGACCCTGCCAACGCCACCAACCTATGCATACGCAACTACATATGACTGGTCTCCAGTAACTGGCTCCTATTCTTTCGGTGGCTGGAGTACAACGAGCAGTGGCAGCGTGAACTTTACTGCCGCGACAGTGGTCACCGCCGACACCACCGTGTATGCGTATTGGAAAGCAACGATCACCTACGACAAAAACGCCAGCGATGCAAGCAGCATTTATCCTACGTCAATAACACGCAGGCCTACCACTGTTGCAATGCCGAGCGCCTCTGACGTTTCAAGCCCGACAAGACCCAATTATGTGTTCGCCGGTTGGCGGCTGGACCAAGCCGGCACTACTACCTTGCCTTCCGTGGTCAATGGAGACATGACTGTCTATGCCAAATGGACTGCGGCCACCTTCCGGAGCGTAGCCGCGGACAGTAGCGGCTCCACGCTGGTAGGAGTCAAGAATTGCCTGGGTAAAATACTGCGTTCGACCGATCAAGGCACGACCTGGACCCCTCTGACTGATGGTGCTGGCGCAACTTCGCAAGAAAAGCTCTGGACCCATGTCTGGTGCTCTGATGACGGAGAGACCGTTCTTGCCTACTACGAAGACAGCACAGCCGCTAACTCCCAATTCCATATGCGAAGAAACACCGGAAGTGGTTACAGTTGGAACAGGATCTCTTCCCTCACCCCCACGGGAACCATCAATAGTGCATACGTAAAGCTCTCCGGTGATGGCAAAACCATTGCGCTGGTTGACGGTGCTAACGGTATTGACCTCCGGGTGAGTTCTGATTGGGGGAACAACTGGTCGACGTATTCAAGTACAAGTATAGGCATGAAATTCACTGGTATTGCAATGTCCACGGATGGCAAACACATAATTGCACTCGGAGTTTCTAACAACTATCCCAATTATCGCGTGGCCTACTACAACGACAACGTTGGCACTACTTCGTGGACCTATCGTCCTAATAGTGCCTACGCAAGCCAGAGTAGTGACTCGGGTGGATGGAATGGGGGCTTCTATCGTAGCGACGGCAGCATCATACTCTTTCCCTCTTCCGACGGAACGGTGTGGGTTTCTGTCAGTTCGGATCGCGTGACCTGGACCCGCGAAGCCAGTCCAGCCTTGAAGTACAGTTATGGCTTTACTACGGTGGACGGGAACCCAAATGGCTCACTGATCTACGGTATTAATTGCGATTATAACGCAGGGGCAATCCAGAAACTCCAAGGTGGAGTCTGGAGTATTGTCACGGACGATGCGGATTATCCCGCTAACAACCCTGCACACAGCGGATCCATATGGCCAGCTCTACGGAGTTGGTCGGACCTATCGGCTTCCGATGACGGTCTAAAGCTGTCGGTTGTCGGGAAGGGAAGCTCGAGCGATGCCGATTTCCAATTCTGGACCTCGGCCGATGGTGGGGCGAATTGGACCAAGCACTGATGTGACGTGAAGTGGGGTCTGACCCTGCGGTCAGACCCCTTCCTCAACGAGCTTCTGCCGCTGGCTGGAAGGGAGCGGGTCGCTTCGCTCACCATCCTCAACCCCTACCTCATCGCCGATTTTGAGGGCGACAAGGAGGTGAGCCTCGACCTGCGGCTCGAAGAACCGGACAAACGAGATATCCAGGTAGAGCGAAGCCTAGCGAGCGAAGCGAGCGTTAAATGCAAGTCAGGCAACGCGGCGCCCTGGACAACCGCATGCTCACTACCTGGTCGAAGCTCTACACCAGCCAGATCGGACGGGGCGACTCCTATGCCCACCACCTGATAAACCCGGAGGGTCAGACCCTTTCCCCAGTCCAGCCTTGATTCCCCCCCCAAGGCCGGGTATCTTTCACGGATGAGCGGAGCGGTCCACAATCCACATGACAAATTCTTCAGGTCCTGGTTTTCCCGGCCGGAAAACCTGATTCCCTTTCTTCAGACTGCCTTGCCTGCGGAGGTTTTCGGCCAGCTTGATACCACTACCCTGGACATTTCCGATGGCACCTTCATCGATGAGGAGCACCGGGAGCATTTCTCCGACCTGTCAGCCACCGTCCAGGTGCAGGGTCTTGAAAGCCGCCTTTACATCCTTGTGGAACACAAATCCTACTCGGACCACCGCAACTGGCTGCAGCACTCTGGGCCATGAAATACGCGCGTTCGCAGATAGATCTGGCCCTCAAAGCCCTCATACGCCTGGCTGGGACCATGGATCAGGTGATGTTGCACGATCCAGCCTTCAAGGAAATCGAGATATACCTGCTGTCCAGTTCCAGCCTCACGCCTGAAGAGCTGTTCAATACCATCAACCAGTTGTTGACCAACACCTGGCTCAAGGAGGACATCATGAGTACCGCAGAGATGCTGATAGCCCGCGGCAAAGCCCAGGGCATTTCGCAAGGGAAGGCAGAAGGGAAGGCAGAAGGGAAGGCAGAAGGCGAACAAGCGGAGAAGCAGGCGATTGCCCGCAGGCTCAAGAAGATCGGGCTACCACTTTCGCAGATCAGCCAGGTTACCGGACTTTCCGAAGGGGAGATTGCCAAGCTGCAAAACGTCGAAGCCTGAGGATCAGATGCCTTTGCCAGCCCCCAGGG
>CAIJMU010000188.1 GCA_903821875.1 uncultured Spirochaetota bacterium | reverse complement strand
TCTACCCGCTGTCGGGCTCGAACCCCTCACTCTTCCAGGCGCGTTCCTTCGGCTTCGCCTACATCGTGATCAGCCGGAGCCTGCTGGATGTAGAGTTCTATGATTCATCCGGAATCCTGCTCCACAGGGAGCGTAGATCACGCTGAATCCCCAGGCATCGCTGCATCGGCTCAGGAACAGGCTAACAGGGCCTTCCTGATCAGCGCCCTCAGGATCTGTACCTTGTAGCGATTCCTTTCCAGGGGGAATACCTCCTTGGCTGCTACAGCGCCGGCCAGTTCCGCTGTCTCTTCGCTCGCCGCCTTGCCGACCAGGAATTCTTCGACGTTCACGGCGCGAAGGGGGATTGGTGCGACTGCGCCAAACACGACCCGCGCCTCCTTGATCTTCCCCCCCTCGAAGCGGAGCGCCGAGGCGACGCTGACGATGGGGAAGTCGATGGAATTGCGCACCCTGAACTTCTGGAAGCTGAAACGGATGCCTGGCTTGGGAGCAGGAATGGAGATTTCGGTAACGAGTTCGTCGACGGCGAGGACCGTGGTGCCCATAAGAGCGACCGTGAAAAAATCCTCTGCGGCGACGCTACGCCGGCTGGTCGTGATAGTCGCTCCCAGTGCCACGAGGGCAGGCGCAATGTCCGAAGCGTTGACTGCTACACAGCTACAATCGAGGCAGCGATGGGCTTCCGTAATTGCCCTTCCGTCCTCCAGCGTGAGGTAGTCTTCCCTGTCCATGCAGCGGTCGCAGGCTTCGACTTCCAGGACGCGTGCGCGATCTGATTTCCCCAGCGAGCCTGAATTGATCGGCCTGAGCTTTTCCACTGTGCCGGGTTTTTCCGCCGCCGGGACCTTTCCGCCAGATAGATAGCGCTCGATGCTCTGGGCGCTCTTTCTGCCCGCGGCAAGGGCCTCGACCACGGTAGCCGGCCCGGTTGTGACATCCCCGCCAGCGAAGACGCCAGCCACACTGGTCTGCATGGTTTCAGGATCGGCATCGATGCCGTTCCCCTTGGTGAGCGTGATGGTTCCATATGTTTTGTTGTCGAGGCCCAGGAGGTTCTGGTCCTGGCCAATCGCCGAGATTACCCAGTCCGCCTCGAAGAGGAACTCGCTGCCCTTGATTTCGACAGGGCGCGGGCGTCCCGAGGCATCGCTCTCGCCGAGCCGCATCGCGCAGCACTCGAGGCCTACAAGGTCCTTGCCATCGAGGGCGATCTTTTTCGGGGAAACAAGGAATTGCAGCTCGACCCCTTCCCTGATCGCATCCTCGATCTCCTCTTCCTCCGCAGGCATCTCATCGCGGGTCCGGCGATAGAGGAGGACAACCTTTTTGGCGCCGCAGCGGAGGGCTGTCCTGGCGGCGTCGATCGCGGTATTGCCTCCGCCGACAATGGCGACCGTACCGCTTAAGGCGGGTGGCCCGTTCCACTTTACGCCCTCAAGATAGGCGATTCCGGAAATGATCCTCTCGTGCCTGTCGTTCTCGACCCCCAGGCCTTTTGCGAGCCAGGAACCTAGACCCAGGAATACCGCGTCGAAGCCCTCGCTTTTCAGGCTGTCGAGGGTAAAGTCCCGGCCGAGTTGCACGCCTGTCTTCGCCGTGATCCCCTGGGAAAGGAGAAAGTCGATCTCCTTGTCCAGCACTCCCTGGGAAAGCCGGAAATCGGGGATGCCATAGCGGAGCATGCCGCCTAACTGTGGCTGCTTGTCGTAGATGGTTACGGCGAAGCCTTGCAGGCGCAGGTAATGCGCACAGGACAGGCCTGCAGGCCCTCCGCCGACGACAGCGACCCGCTTTCCGTTTTCCTTTGCCGGCGGTTTGGAGTAGGCGCTGGGATTTTCGAGGATATAGTCGCCAATACGGCGTTCGACGGCACGGATGGAAACCGCGCTGTCCTCTTCGCTGCGGTTGCAGGCCTGCTCGCAGAAATGCGGACAGACGCGTCCGGTGACAGCCGGCATCGGATTGTTCTCGAGGATGATCCGCCCTGCCTCCGCGATGTCCCCGGCCCTCATCCTTTCCATGTACCGTGGTATGTCGATGTTGTCGGGACAACCCGAGGAGCAGCCCGCCCGCCCCACCCGCATCGAACCGAAGATCGAATGGAAGCGATTCTCTCCTGTGAGGGCGGGGCACTTGTCTCCACCCTTCCGGAGGCAGTGGAAGCCGTTCTCGAGGTTCCGGTAGTACCAGCACCGGGGTTCCTGGCAGATATTGCCGCCAATTGTACCCATGTTCCTGAGCTGGGGCGAGGCCACCGCGTGCGCCGCTTCGGCGAGCAGAGGATATTCCCTTCGCACCGTTTCGTTCGTGGCTATTTCGGCCAGGGTCGCCAGTGCGCCGATCCTCAGGCTGCCACCTTCCTCGCGGATGTAGCCGAGACCCTCGATGGTCTTCATATCTATGAGGACGTGGGGATATACCGGGTGGACCTCGTCCTTCAGGATCCCCAGGATATCGGTGCCTCCTGCCACGACCACCGCGCGCCTGCGGAATTGGCCTTTCAAGGCAACGGCGTCATCGACGGACTTTGCAGACACGTGGCTGAATTTGCGCATTCCCATTGCCTTACCCCCGGACCTTTTCCAGGGCTTCCAGGACCTTTTCCGGCTTGATCGGAATGTGGTTGAGCCTGACCCCTATGGCGTTGTAGATGGCGTTGGAGATGGCTCCCGGCGTGCAGGACACTGTGCCCTCGCCGATGCCGCAGGCGCCGTATTCCCCTGTGCCGCGCCAGACTTCGAGGAGGACCGGATCGATCTCGGGCATGTCCGCCATCGTCGGGATGGTGTAGTCCACCCAGTTGAAGTTGAGGGGTTTACCCGTGGCCTGGTCGTAGATGAGTTCTTCGGTCAGGGCCTCACCCATTCCCATGCACTGGCCGCCTATCTGCTGTCCCTCGGCCCCTGAGGCGTACATCACCGTGCCGCAGTCGTTGACGACAACCAGCTTCAGTACCTCGACCTTGCCTGTGCTCGTGTCGACTTCCACCTCGGCAAAGTTCGCGAAGAAGGGGACGCCGGTGAGCTTGACGTCAGGAGAGCGGCTCTTGGCGACTGTGATGGGCGCGTTGTCGCCTTTCCGGAGGAGTTCCTTCACCGTCATGGTGAACTCAGGCTTGGATGCAATCCTTACCCTGCCATCCTCGAAGTCGATTTCCGAGGGCGCGAGCTTCAGTATCTCGGCGGCGACTTCCCTGAGCCTTTCTTTCAATTCCTTGGCCGAGTCGACCATGACCTCGGACTGGAGGAAGGAAACGGCACTGTCAGTCTGCACGCAGTCCTTGATGCCGTCCTTGGTGTCCACTATGGGACTCCAGAAGATGTCATCGATACCAATACCAAGGAAGCCCAGGGCTTCGGCGCATCCGAGGACATTGCAGGTGTTGGATCCGCCGCCGACCTCGATGGTGGCTGCGTTGAGCAGGACCGTGCAATCCGGGTTGAGGGTCAGGTTGACCTGGACCTTGCCCCGGCGTTTTTCCTGCCACTCAGCGTGCCAGGAAGGATGGCAGGAGAAACCGACGCCCCGCTTCTTGACTCCGTCGTAGACCTCTCCCTTGCCCGGCACGTGCCGCTTTTCCTTCCAGCCCAGGCGCGCGGCACCGATTTTCAGGACCTCGACGAGGCTTTCGCTCGGAAGCTTTTCCCATTCGTGGGCGAAATTCCTAATGCAGAAATCCATGGGATCCATGCCCAGCTTCTCGGACATCGCATCCATGAAGTGGGCAAAAACAAGGTTGAATTGGGAGTTTCCCACGCCGCGCATCATGCAGCCGGGGATGTTGTTCGCGTACACGCCGTAGGCTTCCATCCGCAGGTTGGGGATGTGGGCCATGAAGACCTCCGAGAGTTCCTTGGGCACGAACTTGAGGGCGAACATGGACAGGTCGGCGTAGGCTCCGACATTGCCGATAGCCTTGGTGTACAGGGAGGTGATGGTCCCGTCCCGTTTTGCCCCTGCCTTGAAGCTATAGATGGCAGGCTGACGGGTGTTGAGGAAGCTCTGGTGACGCGTCATCCTGTATTTCACCGGCCTGCCTGTCTTCATCGACAGGAGGCTGGACACCAGGAAGAAGGGCTGGTCGCCGGTGTCGCCACGGCCGAACTGGCCGCCTATGTACGAGGCGATGGCGCGGATCTTGTGGAGGGGGAGGCCGAGCATCTCGCCGAGGTGCATCCTGAGCTGGTCGGCGGCATAGGAATTGGACCAGGCGGTAAGCTGCTCGTCCTTCCAGTGCATGACGCAGCACCAGGCGTCCATGGCGCCCTGGTTCGCGTTGTGGAAGGTCGATGTGCCTTCGACGATGACCTCGGCCTTCGCAAAATCCTCGTCGACGTTGCCGCGATCCTCGAAGATGTCCGGGCCACCTGTCGGGTCGGGGGGGAGGATGTTGCTCGTGTTGAGGTCCGGATGGACCAGGGGCGCATCCTTTTGCATTGCGACGATCGGATCGAGCACAAAGGGCCGCGTCTCCCACTCGATGTCGATCAGCCGCAGGGCCTCGTCGGCTATCTCCTCGGTCTCGGCCGCAACGGCAATGCCCATCTCGTCGCCGACCCAGCTTGCGTACTCGCCCAGCACGCGTCGGTCGCGGAAGGGGAACATCATGCGGTCCCAGGTGACGGTGTCCACACAGTCTGTCCAGCCCGCGTTGGTGAGCTTCAGGGAGGAGAACTCCTCGTCCTGATAGGTCATGACAGCAGCTACACCGGACAGGGCCTTTGCTTTAGTTGTGTCGAATTTCACGATGCGCGCGCTGGGGTAGGGGCTGCGGAGGATCTTGGCGTAGAGGAGGTCGGGGAATCGCGACTTGAGCGTCATGTCATCGGCGTACTGGGCCCTTCCGCTCGCCTTTTCCGCTCCGTCGATCTTGGGCCGATAGCCGCCGACGAATTTGCGCGGAACTCGGGGCTTGTATCTCTCTATCATGAGGCCCTCCTTCGCGCGGCGATTTTTTCTGAGGCGCGCAGGACTGCCTGGGCAATACCGGCATAGCAGCCGCAGCGGCAGATGTTTCCCGCCAGGGCGTCCTTGACCTCTTCGAGGGTGGGCGTCGGGTTCGCGTTGAGGAGGGCGCGCGACGTCATGACAAAACCGGGGGTGCAGTAGCCGCACTGCAGGGCTGTACCGTAGCCAGGCTCCGATTGCTCTGCAAAGGCCTCGACGACGGGATCGTCCTTGGGCAGCCCTTCGACTGTCAGGATCTCGTGCCCCTCCGCCTCTACAGCCAGGACCATGCACGAAAGAATGGCCTTGCCGTCCATGATGACCGTGCAGGCGCCGCAGGCGCCCTCGTCGCAGGAAACCTTGAGGCCCGTGAAGCCCAGTTTTTCCCTTAGGACGTAGGCCAGGGTCGTGGCGGCGTTGAGGTCACCCTCGAGCCTGAAGTCGCGCCACGTTCCATTGACCTTGATGCGGATTCCGCTGGGCTGGGCAGGAGCCCTGTCGGGCAGCCCGGGGATGGCAGTGGCGACATCGTCTTTCTTGTCAGGCATGGTATTCCTTCCCGATAGCATTCGGCCTCCGGCATTGCACCACCTGGGTCGCTTCGCATCCAGTATGGCCTGCGGGCGAGTGAATGGAACAATCGAAGGATTTACGGAATGATGGTGTAGGATAGGCCAGCAATCGGCTGCTGTCAATTTGCAGGTTAGGCGAATATCTATAGTAACAATGCAGGTTTCTCACCGATTTGTAACGGGGATTTTTTCCAAATCCTCTCGCCTGCGGGGCGGGGAAGCCTTATACTCCATCTACGCCCCGGCAAGGCCGGGCATATATTTCCAGGAGGCCCCATGAAAAGAGCAACCGTATTCGTAGCCCTCGTCGCCCTTGTTGCGATCGGCGCCTTTGGCCAGTCCAGCGCCCTTATCACCGCCGCCCAGAAAGAAGGGCAGCTGACTGTCATCGCCCTCCCCCATAATTGGGTCAACTACGGCGAGATGATCGAGAAATTCTCGGCAAAATACGGCATCACGGTCAACGAGCTCAATCCCGACGGCTCCTCCGCCGAGGAGATCGAGGCGATCAAGGCCAACAAGGGCAACACCGGTCCCCAGGCTCCTGACGTCATCGATGTCGGCCTCAAGTTCGGACCCGAGGCCAAGGCTGCCGGCCTCCTCGCCCCCTACAAGGTCTCCACCTGGGCCAGCATTCCTGACTCCGTCAAGGACAAGGATGGCTATTGGTACGGCGACTACTACGGCGCCCTCGCCTTCGAAGTCAACACCGATATCATCAAGAATGTCCCGAGGACCTGGGCCGACCTCCTTAAGCCCGAGTACAAGGGCCAGTTTGCCCTTGCCGGCGATCCCCGCATCTCCGCCCAGGCCTACATGACCGTTGTAGCTGCCTCCCTGGCCAATGGAGCCAAGAACCCCTCAGACGTCAGCAAGGGCCTCGAGTTCTTTGCCAAGATGAACAAGGTCGGCAATCTCGTGCCACTCATCGCGGTGTCTGGTACCCTCGCATCAGGCGAGACCCCGATCACGATCGAGTGGGACTACAATGCCCTCGCCAACAAGGACACCCTTGCCGGCAACCCCAACATCGAAGTCGTCATTCCCTCGACCGGCGTTGTCGCCGGCGTCTACATCCAGGCAATCAGCGCCTACGCTCCTCACCCGAACGCTGCCAAGCTCTGGATGGAGTACATCTATTCCGACGAAGGCCAGATCATCTGGCTCAAGGGTTACGGGCACCCGGTCCGCTTCAATGACATGGCCAAGCGCAAGGTCATTCCCGCGGATGTCGAGGCCAAGCTCCCGCCCTCCGCAGCCTACGCTAAGGCCGTGTTCCCCTCGCTCGCTGAGCAGACCGCCGCGTCCAAGGCGATCGCAGAGGGCTGGGACAAGATAGTCGGCGCCAACATCCAGAAGAAGTAGGCGACGATCATGGCCGCTCGCATCGAGCGGAGCGTAGGCAAGGATATGCCCGGCATATCCTTGCCGCCGGCCCCGGACGCACGGCGAAGGCTCGCCGACGGACCGGGGCCGCGCGTTGTCGCTCCGGGAAGGAAGCTGTCCTGGGCCTGGCTCGGATTGCTGCCCTTCCTTCTCTTCGCCCTTCTCTTCATGATCCTCCCCGCGAGCTCGATCGTGATCGGTTCCTTCCAGAACGAGGCGGGGTCCTTCACCCTCGACAACCTGGCCAACCTCTTCAAGCCAAGCATCCTCGACTCCTACCTCGTCACCATGAAGGTAAGCGCGACGACCGCCCTCCTCGGAGGAATCCTGGGCCTCCTCATCGCCTATGCGATCTCGATAGGAGGCCTTCCGAAGTCCCTGAAGACCTTCATGTCGACCTTCTCAGGCGTAGCCTCCAATTTCGCAGGCGTGCCCCTGGCCTTCGCCTTCATCGCCACCCTCGGCCGAATGGGATTTCTCACGGTCCTTCTCCGGACCCTCTTCGGTTTCGAGCTCTACAACACGGGCTTCAACCTCTACAGCTTCTGGGGCCTCACCCTGACCTACACCTACTTCCAGATTCCCCTCATGATCCTCATAATTGAACCTGCCCTCGAGGGCATGAAGAAGGAATGGAGGGAGGCCAGCGAAAGCCTGGGCGCCTCGAGCCTCCAGTACTGGACTCGCGTCGGCATCCCTGTCCTCCTCCCCTCCATCCTCGCGGCCCTCATACTTCTCTTCGGCAATGCCTTCGGTGCCTACGCGACGGCCTACGCCCTCACCGGCGGCCTCATAAACATCGTGCCGATCCTGATCGGCGCCCAGATCAGGGGCAATGTCCTCCACGATCCGCAGCTCGGCTACGCGCTGGCCTTCGGCATGGTCATAGTGATGACGGTCAGCATCCTCTTCTATTCCTGGCTTCAGAAAATAAGTTCGAGGTGGGTCAAATGAAGCGAAGGACCTGGCTTTCCTGGCTCTGGTTTTCCGTCGGGATGATCTATTTCTTCCTTCCCCTCTTTGCGACCTTCCTCTTTTCCCTGCGCGGGAAAAAAGGCGTCCTGTCCTTTGTCGCCTACCAGAACGTCTTCAAGGACCCGACCTTCCTCAAGACCTTCGGCTTTTCCCTCGAGATGGCCCTGCTCACTGTCCTCGTCGGGCTCATCCTCATTGTGCCCACGGCGATCTGGATCCAGCTCAAGGTGCCCAAGGCCAAGGCCCTTTTTGACGTGCTTACACTTATGCCCTTCGCGGTTCCGCCCATCATCCTCGCCTTCGGCCTCATCAGGACCTACTCCAGGCCACCCCTGGCCCTTGTCTCGACGCCTGCCATCCTTGTTGCGGCCTATGTGGTCATCTCCTTCCCCTACATCTACCGCTCGGTGGATTCGGGGCTTCGCTCGATGGACCTGCGCGGACTTTCAGAGGCCGCACAGAGCCTCGGAGCGGGCTGGGGCAGCCTCCTCTTCCGTGTAGTGCTGCCGAACCTGAGGACAGCCTTGCTCTCGGCGACCTTCCTTACCCTGGCCATTGTCATAGGTGAACTTACCCTCGCAGTCCTCCTTGCCTGGCCGGCCTTCGGTCCCTACATGGCCCTCATGGGAAGGAACCGCGCCTACGAGCCGGCGGCCCTCGCGATCATGAGCTTCGGCCTAACCTGGGGAGCCATCGGCCTCATCCAGCTCCTGACCCGATCGGCCAAAGACAAGGGTTCCGGCATCGGCGCCGGCGGCCACTGAAACAGAATGCAGGAGAATACGCATGGCATTCCTTGAACTACGGGAGATAGTGAAGAGCTTCGGGAAGAACACTGTCGTGAAGGGGCTCTCGCTCGACGTCGAGAAGGGTGAGTTCGTCTCACTTCTCGGTGGCTCGGGCTGCGGCAAGACGACGACACTGCGCATGATTGCGGGTTTCGAGACCCAGAGCTCCGGGACCATCCGGATCGACGGAGAGGAGCTCTCGGCGGTGCCGCCCAACAAGCGGAACCTCGGCATGGTTTTCCAGAACTACGCCCTCTTCCCGAACATGACAGTTGGCAAGAACATCGCCTTCGGCCTCGACATCGCGGGGAAAAAAGGAAGCGAGGTGGCATCGCGCGTCGATGAGATGCTGGACCTGATCAACATGGGCGAGTTCGCCCAACGTTATCCGCACCAGCTCTCCGGTGGGCAGCAGCAGCGTGTCGCCCTCGCCCGTGCCCTCGCCATCGCGCCCCGCGCCCTCCTCCTGGACGAGCCCCTTTCGGCCCTCGACGCGAAGATCCGCGTCAAGCTCCGCGACGAGATCAGGAAGATCCAGCGGCGGCTCGGCATCACGACGATCTACGTCACGCACGACCAGGAAGAGGCGCTGTCCATCTCCGACCGGGTGGCAGTGATGCGGGACGGCCTCATCGAGCAGATCGGCGCCCCCTTCGAGATCTACAACCGACCTGCGACAGCCTATGTGGCCAGTTTCATCGGTACCCTCAACGTCCTAACTGCGAAGCTCGTCGACCCGGAGACCGGCTCGATCATGGTCGAGGGGCAGACCATCTCGGCGGGCAGGAAGCTCGAGGGGAGGGCAGGCGAGGAACTGTGCTTGAGCCTCCGGCCCGAGGCCCTTTCACTCGATGGCGCTGTCACCGGTGCCAGTGGCGTGTGCGCCAGTGGCGCGCCTAACTTCCTCGAAGGCGAGCTTGTCAACATCAAGCTCCTGGGTTCCATCGTGCGTCTGATGGTGGCGGTAGGTAGGCACGAACTCTCGGTCGACGCCTTCAACGACCCCCGCCGGGGCTTCCCTGGCCTGGGCGAACGCGTGAGACTCGGCATCCCTCCCGAGGCAGTCATCCTCACGAAGCCTGATGCCTCCCCGACCGCTTTGGCCGTCGAAGAGGAAGCAGCAGCAAGTTAGGCGAAGTCGCACCTGTTGTTCCATGGCTCTCCCTCGGGCGTCGGGAGGGCCTTTTCATTCCTGTGGAGCTTCCTCGAAGAGGTCTTCTGCTTCCTTCGCTCCCACCCGGCGGCTTCGTGCGCGAAGCAGGAGATAGAGGGCGATTGCGACACCGTAGACGACCGCCATGAAGACGACCGAGGTGGAGTTGCGGAGGCTGATGCCGTAGAGGTCGGCTGGATCGATCATCCACTCGTAAAGCAGGAATCCGATGAAGGACATGAAGGCCAGGCCGAAGGCGGAAATCAGGGGAATTGGTCCTATCCTGAAGGCGGCAAGGGGCGAGGAGTCATAGAGCTCCCTTTGGACAAAGGGCAGGAGGACAGCGGCCAGGCCCGTCCCGAGGTAGGTTACGGCTATGACGAGGGTAGACATGAGGGTGAGCCCCGCGAAGCCGAAGACATTCCAGACGTAGAGGGCCGAGACGATCAGGCCTGGCACGACCATGTAGAGGAGGGCCTTGACCGGCGAACGGGAGCGGGCGCTCAGTTCGGCGACGTTGCCGGGCAGGAGGCGGTCGAGGGCTGCTGAAAAAAGTATGCGCGTGCTCGACAGATAGATCGTGCCAGCCCAGCCGAAAAACCATGAGGACATACCAAGTACGACGATGACCCGGAGGATGGGTGAGTCGACGGCGAGGAGGGCCAGGAGGACGGGATAGGGCCAGAAGGGCAGGACGGGTGCGAGTTCCGTCGGATGGAGGCGGCCCTGCCAATAGGCGGCGTTGGCCCGCATATAGAAATCAAAGCCCATCGAGCCTTCGATCGCAAGTAGCACAATGATGGCGAGGACCGTCGCAGCAAAAAGGGCAGCCGACATCACGAGGAGGTTCCTCCGGAAATCGTGGGCACCCCGCACCTCTCCGGAAAGACTTGCGCCGCAGTTGGGCCAGAGGTTCCAGAAAGCGAGGAAGGGAAGGAGGAGGAGTACCTGGGAGAGGTTGCCTCCCCAGAGCCCCGTCGTCGTGCCTGCTGCTTTGCCTGCGGCGCTGGCTGCCCTGCCTGCGGCATCGATGGTCGCCGTGGCGTCGCGGATGCCAAAGAGGGAGAGGGCCCCTGCATCGAAGCGCGTGGCGAAGGAGGCGCCAGTGGGGACGAGGAGGATGGCCAGGACGATGAGGAGAGAGACATTGCCAGTCCAGAAACAGAAGCGCTGCACCTTCGCATAGCTTTCCATGCCGAGGGCGATGACCACAAAGATGAAGAGGCAGGTGACCACGCAGGCGCCAAACCAGACAAGGTTGCTCGTAGCGACGGCTATGGCCAGGGACTTGAAACCGAGGACAGCTGCCAGGGGCACAAGGACGATCTGCCTGAGCATGTCGGCGTACAGGGGGGTCCAGAGCCAGAGGATAAAGCACCAGCCCGTCATCGCGAGCACAAAGCCCACCGCCTTGCCCAGGACGCGGCTCTGCCAGACATAGTCCCCGCCAGCCTTCGGCATCACGGTGATAAAGCCCGCGTAGACGACGATCTCAGTGAGCACAAGGACAGCGCCTGCAAGGATGGCGGGGATGAGGCCACCCGTGAAGTACCAGGCCTGGCTGATTATGTAGAGGCCGAGGGTGACGAGGTTGACTGAAAAGAAGGCATAGATAAAGGCATCCCGCCCCGACCAGCTGCGGGCAAGTCCCGCCTCTCCGTCCCCGATGAGGTCCTTGACCACAGGCACTTCCTTCCCCTTTGATGGCATCGCCCTTCAGGGTCGATCCACCGCACGCATTTCCCTCCGGAGCTTAGGCATGGAAAAACCACCAGTCATCGTCCTCGCCCACCGTGGCTTCCGCGCGATCGCCCCCGAGAACACGCTCGCCGCCGCTCGGGCTGCCCTTGCCATCGGCGCGCGCTGGTGGGAACTCGATGTCGCCGCAAGCTCCGACGGTGAACTCGTCGTCATCCACGATGACAGCCTCGCACGGACAAGCGACGCCGCAGCGCGCTTTCCCGCTCGAAGCCCCTGGTCGGTCTACGACTTCACCCTCGCCGAGCTTCAGAGCCTCGACGCCGGCTCATGGTACGCCGCCACGGACCCCTTCGGCCAGATCAAGGCCGGCCGCGTGAGCCCCTCCGATCTGGCAGGCTTTGCAGGAGAGCGCATCCCCAGCCTCCGCGCCTGCCTCGAATTCACTACGGCCGCTGGCATTGGTGTCAATGTCGAAATCAAGGATGCGAGTGGAAGAGCCTGTCATTCCTGGCTTGCCGAGCGGGTGGTCGAACTCATCAGGGAACTCGATATGATCGACAGCGTCCTTGTCTCCTCATTCAACCATGAGTACATCGTCAGAGCCAAGCGCGCTGCCCCACGACTTCGGACTGGCGCCCTCGTCGAAGGGGCCTCACCCGATCCAGTGGCCCTCCTGGATCAGAGTGGCGCCTCTTCATACAACCCCGACCTCGAGACCCTGACCGAAGCCGCAGTGCAAGCCGTCCGCGCCTCTGGTCGGGATGTCTTTGTGTGGACCGTCAATGAGGAAGCGGACATGGAGCGCCTCCTCGAGTGGGGAGTCAGCGGTATCTTTACTGACTTTCCCGACCGCCTGTTCCGCGTGTTGCGGAAAGCCCCTGTCACGGAATCCCCACCCCCAATTCATACCGGTTCTTGAATAGTCCGTAGTACCAGACAGCCGGCTTGTTCGGCGCCGTGTAGGTAATCCTGTGGACGACAAAGGCCGGCTCTCCCGGAGCGGTTTCGAGGAGGAGGGCTTCCTCTTCGTTGAGGAGATGGGCTTCTATCTCGACCTCGGCCCTGAGCAGGGGGTAGTCGGAGTTCCTGACCAGGAGTTCATGGATGGAGCCGATGCCAGCGAGGTTTGCGGTAGCCAGGCTCGGGAGGAGCCTCTCCTCGAGATAGCGCTCTGAATACGAGACAGGAAGGCCGCCGACCCGCCTCCGGCGAGCGAGGTGGAGGACAGCCGAACCCGGCAGCAATCGCAGGCGCTCGGCTATTTGCAAAGGCGCGGAAATGATCTCCTGTTTGAGGGTCTCGCAGCTGGATTCCCCTTCCGGGCTTTCCTGTCCTTCCCGGTCCGTAGTCCTCGCCTGTTCCGATGCAGACAGGAAGCGGAAGGGTATGGCCCTGGGATGGAGGGCCCGGACAAAGGAACCGATGCCATGCTCGGTCTCGATGAGCTTCTCAGCCTCGAGCTGGGCTATCGCGTTGCGGACTGTGCCCCGGCTCAATCCATAGCTTCCGATAAGGTCTTCCTCTGAGGGGATGCGCTCTCCAGGGGCT
The DNA here is from genome assembly GCA_903821875.1 of uncultured Spirochaetota bacterium. GTDB lineage: Bacteria > Spirochaetota > Spirochaetia > Treponematales > Rectinemataceae > CAIJMU01. Next base: position 36,559 of record CAIJMU010000188.1, on the reverse strand, counting down.
ATCTGGCCGGCCAGGATCTGGTTCCTGAGGATGATGAGGAGCTGGCGGTACTTGGGTATGGCCCCCGAGGTGATCCTTGGCGATGGAGTGTCCATGGAGAGCCCTCCTTGATTCAGTGTGCGTCTAGCACTTGACGACTCCAGTGTGCCATGGTACTCGTATATACGTCTATACGAGATACGAGGTGAGCATGGAAACATACCTGAAGGTTCTCGATCCGGACGATAGCTCTGCTGGGGGTGGTTCAGCTTCTGCCATAGCGGGCGCCATGGCGGGAGCCCTTCTCGCCCTGGTGGCTAGGCTTTCCAGGCCGAGCATACGGAAAAATGGCGGCAGCGCAGCAGGTACCCCGCCAGGCGAACTGGATGACGCTGCCTTTGAAGGCATGGCCCTGCGTGCCATAGCCCTGTCCCAGCGCCTCCGCGCGGGGGCCCGGGAAGACACCGAGGCCTTCCAGGCTGTCCGCGACAGCTACAGGCTGCCCAAGGCCAGCGAGGCGGAAAAAGCGAAGCGTCAGCTGGCAGTGCAGGCTGCCTGGGTCCGGGCGACGGGCAAACCCCTCGAAAACGCGGAGGCCTGCCTGGCCCTCCTCGAACTTGGAGTCGAACTCAAGGACTGGGTCAACCCGAGTGTCTATTCCGACTACAGCTCGGGCCTCTACCTTGCGCGTGCCGGGCTCCTGGGCTGCCTCGACAATGTCAGCATCAACCTGCCTTCGCTCAAGGACGAGGGTGTCGCCGCCTCGATCGCCCTGCGGGCAACTGTCTGTCGCTCGCGATGCGAAGCCCTCGCGGCTCTGCCCGGCATTCTGGCCTGAGCCCCCGCTGTTTGACACAATTGGAGGTACATGATCCATGAAGAAGGTAGTACTCTGCGAACCCAACATCAGCGAGGGCGTCGACCTCGGGCTCGTCGGCGAAGTGCTTGCCGAGATACAGAAGGTCGAGGGCATCCGCATCCTGGATGTCTCCTCCGATGCCGACCACAACCGCTCGGTCTTCACCTACCTCGGTGAGCCAGCCGCAGTCCTTCTGGCCACAAAAAACATGGCGAAGGCGGCACTGGAGCGCATCGACATGGGCCGGCACAGGGGTTCCCATCCCCGCCAGGGCGCTGTCGACGTCGTGCCCTTTATCCCCGTGCGCGGCATGGAGATCAAGGAAGCCGTGGAGCTCGCCCGGGATTTCGGCCGCTACATCGGAAGCCTTGGCGTACCGGTCTACTATTACGAGGAGGCTGCGACCCGGCCCGAGAGGGCCAAGCTGCCAGACATCAGGAAGGGCCAGTACGAGGCCCTCGAGGCCAAGATGCTCGATCCGGCCTGGAAGCCCGACGAGGGTCCCTTCGCCTTCAATGCCAGGGCTGGGGTCCTCGTGACCGGCGTGCGCTTTCCCCTCGTGGCCCTCAACGTGAATCTTCATAGCACTGACCTTTCCATCGCCGAACGCATCGCCCGCGCCGTACGCCACATCAACGGAGGCTACCGCCACGTGCGCGCCATGGGACTGGCGCTTGAGGACAAGGGCATGGTGCAGGTGTCCATGAACCTCGTCGATTACCGTGGAACGCCCCTCCACCGCGTCCTTGAGACCGTGCGTTCGGAGGCGGGTCGCTACGGGGTGGCGGTGGCTGGCACCGAACTCGTCGGTCCGGTTCCCCTGGGTGCCCTCGAGGAACTCGTCAAGTTCTACCTCCAGGCACACGACTTCAAGATGGATCAGATCATCGAGAACGCGCTCATCGATTGAGCGCAATTGGAACAAAGGAGAACAGGATGGAGCCTACAGCAATGTCAGCAGGAAAGCCAGAGATCCTCTATTCGGTGAAGGCGCAGCGGGGAAAGACCCTCCGCTGCAAGGGCTGGAAACAGGAGTCGATTCTCCGCATGCTCGAGAACAACATGGAGGTCGCCGAGGCGCCTGAGCGCCTGGTGATCTACGGCGGCATCGGCAAGTGCGCCCGGAACTGGGAGAGCTACCACGCCATCGTGAAATCCCTCAAGGAGCTCGAAAACAACGAGACCCTCGTTGTCCAGTCGGGCATGCCTGTAGCCATATTCAGGACCCACCGCCTGGCCCCCCGCGTCGTCATGGCCAACACCAATATCATGAAGGCTACCTGGGAGACCTTTTACGACCTCCAGGACAGGAACCTCACGATGTTCGCCCAGTACACCGCCGGCCCCTGGGAATACATCGGCACCCAGGGCGTCATCCAGGGGACCTTCGAGACCCTTGGCGCAGTGGCTGACAGGCACTTCGGCGGCTCCCTGGTCGGTCGCATCTACTTCGCCGCCGGTCTCGGCGGCATGGGGCGCAACCAGCCGCGCGCCATGACCATGCATGGCGGTGTCTGCGTCATCGTCGACGCGGACGACAGGATAATCAAGCGTTCAATTGAACGTAAATTTCTCGATGTGCAGGCTCCCGACCTCGAGACGGCCATCAGGATGGCCGATGAGGCCAAGGATGCGAAGAAATCCCTCGGCATCGGCGTCCTGGGCAATGCGGCAGAGCTTTTTCCCAGGGCCCTCGAGCTCGGCTGGAAGCCGGACATCGTCTCGGAGATGTGCCCCTGCCACGACCCCTTCTCCTACATTCCTGCAGGTTATACGATAGAGTCAGCAGCTGTGCTCCGCGAGAGCGACCGCAGGGAGTACCTCGAGGTAGCCCGCAGTTCGATGAAGCGCCAGCTCTCTGCCATGAACGAGTTTTCGCGCCGTGGTGTCGTGGCCTTCGAGTACGGCACAAGCATCAGGAAGGAGTGCCGCGACGCGGGCATGCCCGAAAAGGAAGCCATGACCATCCCGGGCTTTGTGGCAGCCTACATCCGGCCACTTTTCATGCTCGGTCGGGGCCCCTTCCGCTGGACCTGCCTCTCCGGAGAGGCCAGTGACCTGGCTACGATCGACCAACTTGTCCTGGACATGTTTCCCCAGGACAGCCTCACCGTCAAATGGATCGAGCTTGCACGGAAGACCCTTCCGATAGAGGGCCTGCCCGCCCGGGTCTGCTACCTCGGCTTCGGCGAGCGCCGGGCCCTGGCCCTCAAGATAAACCAGTTGATCAAATCAGGGGAACTTGCTGGTCCTGTAGGATTTTCCCGCGACAACCTCGACTCGGGCTCCATCGTCAATCCCACCTTCGAGTCCGAGAACATGAAGGATGGCGGCGACCTCATCTCCGACTGGCCCTATCTCAACGCACTGCTGAACACTGCCGCCATGGCCGACCTCGTCGCCATCCAGGCCAACTACTCAATGGGCGAGGCCGTCCATACAGGGGTCACCATGATCGCCGACGGCAGCGAGGAAGCGGACATCCGCCTCGACGTCTGCATGGCAACCGACTCGGGCATCGGCGTCGTGCGCCACGCCCAGGCAGGCTACGAAAGCTCGCGCGAAGTCTGCGAGGGCAGGGGTCCGCTTACCACCGACAGCATCAAGATCCCGCTCTGGTGGTCGCCCACCGCGACCTTCGGCCCCGAAACGGGAAAGCAGGACCGCCTCGGCAAGCACACGAAAGACTGAGGGATCCATGCCCAAGCCACGGATCGACCTCCTGATATCGGGCGCAGGGGAAGTCCTGACCTGCGTTCCTGGAGCCGGAAACGCACTCGGCCGGAAAGCTGGCGCTGCGGTGGCCATCGCAGGCGAGTGCATCGCCGCCATCGCGAGCCGGGCAGAACTCGAGTGCAATTGGGACCTATCCGGGGCACGGGTACTGGAGCTCCGAGGGGGCATACTGGCACCGGGCTTTGTGGACTGCCACACACACCTCGTCTTTGGCGGCTCGCGGGCGGCCGAGTACGCGGCCCGCATGACGCGCACTGCGGCAGAAGTCAAGGCCATGGGCATTCCGACGGGTATCCAGGCAACGGTCAGCATGACGCGGGCGGTATCGAGGGGCGAACTGGCATTCAATGCCCGGGAAATCCTCACGCGGATGTTCCGCGCTGGAACGACGACGCTGGAGAGCAAGAGTGGTTACGGGCTTTCGGCGCAGAAGGAGATGGAGCTTCTCGAGGTGAACCGCGACCTCGATGGTTCCCAGCCCGTGGATATTGTCAGCACCCTCCTCGGAGCCCACGACTTCCCGCTGGACCAGGGGCGGAGCGAATATATCGACAGCATTATCACGGAGATGATCCCGCAGGCAGCGGCAGGGAGCCTCGCCTCATTTTGCGACGTCTACTGCGACGAAGGATACTACACGGCCGAAGAATCACGCAGGATTCTCGAGGCGGGCCTGCGTCATGGCTTGAAAGCCAAGATCCATGTCGATGCCTACGCCAATGTCGGAGGCTCGAAGGTAGCGGCGGAACTCCCGGCTGTTTCGGCCGATCATCTCAACTACACCAGTCGGGCCGAAATGGCCGCCTACGCGAAGGCGGGGACGGTAGGCGTCCTCATGCCGGGCCTCGACTTCGCCGTCAGGCATCCCCATCCATACGACGCCCGAGCCATGATCGAGGAAGGCATGACGTTGGCGCTGGCCACCGATTTCTGCCCGGCCTGCTGGATGGAGTCGATGCAGACGGTCATGCAGCTGGCCTGCAGGGTTTCCGGGTTCTCTCCCGAGGAGGCGCTCCTTGCTTCCACCTCAGGGGCAGCCCGGGCCCTTGCCCTCGAGGACCGGGGCACTCTCGCGCCAGGGATGCTCGCCGACCTCCAGCTCTGGGATATTCCATGCTATGAGGATATCGTCTATCGCCTGGGGAACAACGCGGTGGCCCTGGTAGTCAAGCGGGGACGGGTACATGATTTCAGGGAGGTGCGACAATGATCGAGCTCACGGGTGACACACTGACGATCGAGGCCCTGGTCGCCGTTGCCAGGCGGCACGAGAAGGTGGCCGACCTGGGAACCAGGGTCAAGGCGCGCATGCAGGCCAGCCACGAGTGGGTCGTCTCGGCCATCGAGGGCAGGGGAAGGGTCATCTACGGCGTCAATACAGGCTTCGGTTCCCTGGCCAACAAGGTGATCAGCGCAGCCGAGGCACGGCAGCTTTCGCGCAACCTGATCCTTCTTTGTGTCTGCGGAGTCGGCAAGCCCCTGGGTGAGGACATAGTACGGGGTCTCATGACTATCCGGGCCAACATGCTGGCGAAGGGAAATTCGGGGGTCAGACCCCTCGTGGCCCAGACCCTCATAGATATGCTCAACGCAGGTATCACGCCTGTCGTACCGGAGAAGGGCTCACTTGGAGCCTCGGGAGACCTGGCCCCCCTTTCGCACATCGCTGCAGTCCTCTCCCGCGACCAGGGCGAAGGCGACGGCGGCTATTCGGGCCAGGCCTGGTACAAGGGCGAACTCCTCGAAGGCGCCGTCGCGATGAAGCGGGCCGGGATCGAGCGCATAACGCTTGAAGCCAAGGAAGGCCTTGCCCTCTCGAACGGGATCGACTTCATGGCCGCCTGTGGAGCCCTGGCCGTCCACGATGCGGAGAACCTCCTGTGTCACGCCCAGATGGGAGCCTCCCTCAGCTTCGAAGCCCTCACCGGACTCACCGCAGCCCTCGATCCCAGTCTCCACGAGATCAGCAACCAGCCGGGGAACCTCAGGGTAGCTTCTGCGATCCTCTCGCTCTGCAAGGGCAGCCGGCTCCTGGACTCCGACCCTGCAAGGCTGCAGGACGCCTATAGCCTGCGCTGCACTCCCCAGGTTCTCGGGCCGATCCTGGACGCAGTGGCCTTTGTCCGCCAGCGCTTTGCCGGAGCCCTCAACGCGGCCACCGACAATCCCCTCATCTTTCCCACAGGGGACGGTCAGGACCTGCGCGCGGTTTCAGGAGGCAACTTCCATGGCCAGGGACCCGCGCTCTGGCTGGACTTCCTTGGCATTGCCATGGCTGAGGTTGCGGATATCGCGGAGCGGCGGGTGTTCCGAATGCTTACTCCCGAACTCAGCAACGGCCTACCCGCGATGCTTGTCACCAACAACGGTCTCGACGGCGGCCTCATGATGGTGCAGTACACTGCTGCGGCCCTGGTTTCCGACAACAAGACCCTCGCGCATCCCGACAGTGTGGACTCCATCCCGAGCTGCGCCAACCAGGAGGACCACGTCAGCATGGGAGCCAATGCCGCCAGGCACTGCCTTGAGATCCTCGACAACGTAACGAATGTCCTGGCTATCGAGTTGATGACGGCAGCGCAGGCAGTGGATCTACGCTTCGATGGCCCCGCGCGCCTCGGTGCGGGAACCTCGCGGGTCTACAAGGCCATCCGGGAACGTGTCGCCTTCCTCGACCATGACCGTCCCTCGAGTCCCGACACCCAAAGCCTCGCCCAGCTCATCCGGGAAGGAAGCATGGCGCTAGGCATGGAATTGTACAGCTGATCGCCTGAAGGAATTACAAGCCTTCCTGTCGCTGGCCGGTCAGCAGCTCGTCGTATTCGATGACGTCGGGAAGCATGGACCAGGGGCAGACATACTGCGCTGAAAAGCCCATGCCGGCGAGCACGCCTATCAGGTAGATCAGAGGCGTGGGGTGGTGGGGCAGGAAAAAGGTCCCGACGCAGGCGATGGCCGCTATGCCAAGCCCGACAGCGAAGGAGGGTCCCTTGCCTATCCTGTCGGTGAGCATCTTCATGGGGTAGAGGAAGAGGCCGATCGTACTAAGCATGACGAACATGACCAGGGGCTATTCCTTGGTCATTTCGAGCTGGTAGGTGAGGTAATAGGGCAGGAGCAATGTCAGGAGGGTGAAGGAAAGGCTCGTGAGACGGAAGCATCCCATCAGCCACATGGAGGGCTTGTTCCTGAAGGTCGCGATTACGGCCTTGAAGGCGGGGATCTTCGCGCTCTCGATATCCCTGGCCTTTTCGCGGACACTGAAGGCGGTGACGAGGATGGCCACCATCGTGGTTGTCGCCGCTCCGAGGATGCAGCCGATTACGGTGAATACCTCCCGAAGGGTGGTGATGGAAGTCCGTTCGTCGTAGTCCCTCGAGAGTTCAGGAGCCAGGGCCTGCGTCTCCCCCACCGCGTTTTGGTTCGGTCCGACAGCCAGCCGAAGAAGGGATCGTTGACCGCGTCCCAGGTAAGCTTTCCAGCCATGAGGGCTGCACCGACGATGGCAGGATTGATGAGCGCCACATCGGTATAATAGAACATGAGGAAAAACTGGGTGATGGCTGTAAGCATCGCTGCGCCCAAGTCGCCCACACCGTACATCAGCTTGACCCTTCCTGGAACCTTTTCACTCATGGCTGCTCAATTCACAATTAGTCCTTTCGTAGGGCTGGTCCGGCCGATGGATCGGTTCCGGCCACGGCTGCTGTCATGGCCAGGCGGGCGGCGGCGAGGCTACGCAGGAAGTCCGCCCAGCTCCGCCGTGTTCATGAGGGCACACTGGTCGCCATCGGAGAGGGTGAAGGTGAGATAGACCTTGTCGCGCTCGAGTTGCACGGTCGAAGGGTCGATATGTGCCTGTGACAGTGCTGCCTTCGCGGGAAGGCCCGAGTGAAAGGAAAAGTTCGAAGCCATGAAGGTGGGGAGGAGCGTCTGGGGTGCGCCGATGGACAGGAGGCGCAGCGCCAAGGCGCGCAGGGGAGCGTCGAGGCGGAGGGGAAAGACACAATTGCGAATACCCCAGGGGCCAGCCGCGAGGAAAAGGAGGATGGACTTCCCGAGGTCGCGGAGCCCCCCCCCTTCGAAGGAGGCGAGAGCGAAGGCGAAGAGACGGTCCTTCACGATGAGGTCCACTGATTCGGGGCGGTTCCAGGCTGGCTCGTTGGAGGCTGCGGAAGCTTCTGCACAACGGGGGCACAGTTCGGCGAAGGCCCAGAGGTAGAGTCCGACGCGGCTCCGGAAGCGGCCGCGGAGGTCATGCCGCCGCTCGAAGCCGATCTCCCTGGCCCAGGATTCGCGGCCCGGGGCGACCACGAGGAGCCCTTCCAGGCCCGCAAGGACCAAGGCTGCGTTGATGCTGTCGGGGAGCTCCGGGTCGGTGACCACGAAGCCCGAAAGGAGGTCCCTGTGCAGAGTGACGGCCTCCTCGAGCCCTGTGGGCCTTTCAAGCTCCAAGCCCTGTCGTCCCTGGTACCAGTATAGGTTGTCGAGGTCGTTGCGTTCGAGGAAGGATCGTCATAAGTCCCATAATCGATGAAAAGGAGGGCTGCCGTGGCGCAGTCTTTGGCAGTACGGTTGACGATGCCCTGGAAGGCAGAGGCAAGGAGCCTGTCATCTACGTCGAGAGCCGTGGCTTCCAGCAGCTCGACCCTTCGCGCCATCGCGTCTGCCTACCCCGGGCATCCCGGAGCGGCCTCCAAGCAGTGTGCGCGCGATTGGTGTTCTTGCAATCGTAAAAAACATGGTATCCTTCGCGGCCTGGTACGAAAGGCCCGGTACAGCCCGAGGAGAAGCGATGACAGAGATCTACGTGAGCACCGATGTCGAGACCGACGGACCCATCCCCGGACCCCATTCCATGCTGAGCCTGGGTTCGGCAGCTTTCGTCGTATCTGATGGAAGCAAGCAATTGGTGGCTACCTACGAGGCCGTCCTCGAGACCCTCCCCGGGGCGGAAGGCCGACCAGAAACCATGACCTGGTGGTCCAAGCACCCCGAGGCCTGGGCCGATGCCCGCCGCGAGCCCCGTCCGCCCGAGACCGTGATGGCGGAATACTCCGCCTGGATCAAGGCCCTTCCGGGTTCGCCGGTCTTTGTTGCCTGGCCCCTCGGCTTTGATTTTACCTTTGTGTACTGGTACCTGTTCCGCTTCACCGGAACCATGCCCTTCAAGCACAACGGCATCGACATGCGGAGCTACGCCATGGCCATGCTCGGAGGCGACTATCGCCAGAACGGCAAGCACCGCCTCCCCTCCCGCTGGAAGGATCCGCTGCCCCATACCCATCGTGCCCTCGACGACGCCATCGAGCAAGGCGCCCTGTTTTGCAACATGCTCCTCGAGAACAGGTCGAAACTCCCGCCCACCCCTTGATCAGCCACCGCATTCTTGCTAAAACTGAGACCCTTACGGGGAATTAGCTCAGTTGGTAGAGCGATTGGTTCGCAATCAATAGGTCACCGGTTCGAATCCGGTATTCTCCACAAGGAATTAGAAAAACAAACAGGTGGAGAAAAGTCACTGTGACGGCCAACTGTTACGTGTTGCTGTTACGGAAATTTCCTAGCACTCACCGGTTTTAGAGAAATGAAAATCAGGGCCAGAGGCAGACAGTTAGCACGACCTGCAAGGAAGGCCGCCAACGCATCGCCGCCGCCCCGGATGAATCCAGACAGCCGGAGGCGCAAAGGGACGCGGTCGCGCCGCTTCATGCGCCTGCCGGAGCCTCGGAACCCGCCCGCCCTCCATAGAAGCCGACGCTAGCAACGAGGCCGCCACCTGGCGCGGGCTATCCGGCATTCAGCGCGGGGGATATTCCGCCCTCCTCGCCCCTGTCGCAGCTTGTCCCTTTGCCTGCCTGGCGCTACCCTTATGGAAACAGGAGGCCGCCCGATGCTGGCAATCAGTCTTTCCCCGGAACTCGAAACGATCCTAGACCAGCGCGCCAAGGAAAAGGGGCAGACCGCCGCCGAATACGCCCGCCGCGCCGTGGTAGAATACCTTGAAGATGCCGAGGACATCGCCGAAGCTGAATCCAGACTTGCCGAAATTGACTCCGGCCGCGCCCGGACCTACTCGCTTGAAGGGCATGGACCGCGCCACGCGCGCCCGCGTCCTTACCTTCATTCATTCCCGGCTCGCCGCGCTTGACGACCCGCGAAGTATCGGAGAAGCCTTGTAGGGCAACCGCTTGGGCGACCTTTGGAAGTACCGAGTTGGAGACTGAGCGCGTCGCCGCCTGTATAGAGGACGCCCGGCTAGTGGTTGCCGTCGTGAAGATCGGCCACCGCCGCGAAGTCTACCGCCCCTGAACCCCGCCCCCTTTCCTTTGGTTAACAAACCCCTCCCCGCTCTGTGAATTGGGAACCCTGAAAACGCCACTTCCCTTCCATTCGGCTACACTGTCTCGATTCGTTTTCCCCTAACGTTTTCCCGATAACATTGTATTCTCCAAAAAGACAAGAACCGTAAGTACTACAGCAATGAGGACTTACGGTTCTTGCTTTTTGGGGACGATTGGGAGCTGTTTGGGCACTGTCAGATAAAATGCCAGATTTTGTCTGGAGTTTTATCGTGGCCCGAAAGCCCTTTTTAAAGGCTTGCGAGACTCGGTTCTCGGATTACTGCGCCAAATTCTGGGACTGGGGCCGATCCGATTATATCAGGGGACTGAAACTCAGGGGAAAATCGATCGGTCGCGAGTATGTTGGAACCAATAGTTCCTATATTAAACGCTTTCTCGAGCATTGTGGGGCGGGTACCTTGTCGCTCTCCAAGGTGACCTCGTCTGCGATTTAGACATTCATCCTCGACATCAAAGAAAGCACCGGCCTGAGCAAAACATCCTGCAACGCCATACTTTGCGCCATCAGCAAGCCCCTCGCGGAGACCCAGCGACTTGGGCTCATCAAAGACAACCCCAGCCAGAAAGTCGCGAAACTTCAGAAGGACCGGGTAGTAAAGGGCATCCACACGAGTCAGGAGCTAAAGGATCTATTCACCACGCCCTGGGAGGGTGAGCGCGTACTGGTAGCATCGGGGCTTTCTCTGGCTTGCGGCCTGCGATTGGGAGAGGTTCTCGGCCTTCAGCGGGATGCCCTTCGCGAGGACCGGCTTGTGGTGAGCGGCTCCTATTGAAAAAAAGAAGGACTCAAGACAGCAAAAACGGCCATACCCGAGTTCTCTTCCTGCCCGATGCGGTAAAGACTCCGCGTGTAGCTCTGGCAAAGCGAAACCCCCATGGTCAGGACTATGTATTCTGGTCCGAAAAGCCTGGAGTTCCCTTGCACATGAAGACGGTTGAGGTGACTTTCTACGCCCAGCTCGGGAAAATTGGCGTCAGGGACCTGCCTGTCAAGCAAGGAGAGATGCCAAAGATCGGCACCCGGCAGGCGCGGCTCAGGTTCGTCAACCATGCCAACGAAAGCGAATTTACCAGCCAGGACACCAGGGAGTAGTCTGCAAGTTGATGGAATGCGAGGTCGAGGAAAACGGAGCGTGCGGTTGATTTCGAGCGAATTTTCGGTCGCGATGGACTGCCCAGGAGCCTTCGACGAGGCTTCGGGGTTGGCGGGGGCTATAACTTTTCCTATTGGTCCATGGATGTGATTCAGATGCATGACGTGGTTCCGCGCCGAGTTGATTTTCACAGTGCTGTGCACGAAGCTGAAAGAGCTTCTCCTAGCGAAAGATTCCGCGGCGGGATGATGCCGGACGAAGATCGTCATGCGTCGAGGTGCCAAGCCCGGAGACAAGCCAACGATCGAATGGAGGGAACCATGGGAAAGTATGATGGAATGAGGGTGACGGCCTTGGCCCTCGTGGCGGTGGCCGCTTCCTTCGGTATGGTGGCGGCCCAGGACGATACGGACGCCTCGAGCTTCATGGATTTCGCGCCCAAGTTCATCTACGAAGTCTATGACATGTTGAAGCCTATTGACGACAAGTTCTTGCCACAGGATCGCCTCGGAAACCCCAAGTTCAACCAGGCTTGTATTGATTCCTACAATGCGGAGATCGAGGAATCAGACGCCTCGGAGGACGAGGTGACCTGTGCCGGAGTCTTCGTGCAGGACAAGGACTGGACCCTTTTGCGGAATCCTGACAAGACGCCGGCCTATCGCTCGATGAAGGCTCAGATCGTCATCAAACAGGAGCCTGATCACTACGTCCTCTACGCCACGGATATCATCCAGCGCTGCACCGACTGGGATGAGACGCTCAAGCCGACCGCCTGGTCCGGACTCAGCTGGGCGGAACCCACCGACGCCGACTGGAAGACCAATCCAGAGGTGGCCAAGAAACTCAACGCATCACAGGTGAAGAAGCTCAAGCTCAAGTAAGGAAATGCTTCCCGTTTGGGGTGTCCGGTTAATGGGGGACAGTCAGCCTCCACGCTCATTCGGTGGATGCAAAGGTATAATTGTGTCTGCCTTTGGCTGACAGACGCAATTGTCTTTATCGGTGGGAAGCAGGTATGATAGTTCAGGTGTTGTGGGAAGATGAGCTCATCGATAATATTAGCAGTAAGGGTCCAATTCAGTCTCATTTGATTTCGATCGGAGGGGAAGTGCGCAATGTGGACTCGCAGATCTATCCCTGGGGCGAAGAGTGACGGCGCTGCTACCTTCACCTGTACTATAACGATCTGATCCGCTCAGAATCCGTCAACCGCTTCAACCATACGCTGCTGGCCTGCAAGGAAGAACTCGAATCCGGAAATCTCATAACCGAGCACCAGGACTTCTATGATTCGTTCTTCATCATCACGGAGACACCGGTGCGGGGAACGAAGGTCTCATACAATTCGGAGGCCGTGAGCAAGTTCATAAAGCATTACGCTGGATTTCAGGCACTTCTGACCACGAAGTTCAAGGAGCCATTGGAGGCCTAGTTGATTCTGGGCCCGCAGAGATCAAGGGAGGTGCAGGAAGGACATATCCGCTTATTGTGCGAGATCCCGCATCCCATCGTGATGCTCAATCCACACCATCCTGTCCTATCGACCGCGGGCAGCAAAGCTAAATGTAAAATAAGGTGGATGCTTGATCGTGACCGTCCTCACGCCCTCGGGGAGCAACTGCAGGGCGACAACGGCAGTGGGGAGGCGCAGGAGTCCCACAAGGCGCGCCGCGCTGGGCTCCAGGTACTTTTGCCACCGTAGCGAAAGGTCACTCTCGTTCACCATCTCCACCGAGGTCGCATAGGAGTCCTGGGTGATGTCCCAGCTCAGCTCGCTGGGTACGACCGGGAATGCAAAGGCGATGCCCGAGCCCGCAGTGGGGCCGGGCCACTCGATACCCTCGAACGCCGAGCCGGGGACACGGCAGATCTCCGCGCCGTCGAGGCCGAGGCGGACGATGTGTCCCGTGTATCCCGAGACGAGGGAAAGGACCACGCCGTCTGGCAGGGTCTCCGACAGCGTATAGGACCTGAAGTCAGGCTCCGAGGGAGGAGGAGGGGGCTCGGGGAAGCGTCCGAGCTCGGTGACAGTGGCCGTGGTTCCATCGATGCGCCGCACCGAGATCGCGCCGCTTCTCGACCCGGTGACCGAGTCGACCGTTTCGATCCTGAAGGAGGCGAGGAAGCTCCCCCCTCCTTCGTAGGTCGGCATTCCGAGCGCATTCGGGTATCCGTCGAGGCTCACGCTGGCGCCCGGCCCGTGAACGTGAAGGAATCCAGGAAAGCCTTCGTACATCACCTCGACGAGCCCCCATTCCCCCGCGGAGGGGAAGGCCAGGCTATAGCCGTCATGAATGACGTGGCTGCCGACGGCGGCTTGCACTAAGGAGCCGCCAGGGCCGATCTCGAAGGCCGAGCCGTCCCGGCAGAGCGCCACCAGGAGACCCCCGCCGATCAACCGGGCCATTCCCCCGGCTGATGGCGGCAGGATGGCTGGTGGAGCGTCGATCATGCGATCGGAGTCGGCGAGGGACAGGACAACCGCCCCGTGGACCTTGGTCCCGTACTCGTAAATGCCCGCTCCGCTGGCGGCATCGGGGACGATGGCATTGAAGGACAGGAGCCCGAGGGAGCCTTGTTCCGAGTTCACCAAATCCGCGAAATTAAAACCGATGTACTCGCCAGCCGATTCCGGAGTAACGACGCCGATAGACTCCGTGGGGGAGGCCGCCCCGGTCAGCGGATCCAGTCTCGTGACCAGCACCGAGAACGATGACGCGACCGTCTCCTGCGAGTAGGTCGGGGGGAAGATCGGGAGGAAGCAGCCTGAAGTCAGGAGGGATACTGCGAAGGCCATGCCGGGAATCCCCAGATAGCTGGCCAATTCAGGTTGCCTTCGGGATCTTCTCATCTCAAAATCAATTATTTAGGATATATGTTTTGCGTCAAGTCAGTTTGGAAAAATCGCTGCCTCGAAGAGTTGATCAGGACCAGACAGGCTCCGCTCCTTAAGTCCTTCGGGGATATCTCTGGAAATTCTTTCCTGATGAAGTGCTTTGACTCATCAGGAATTCTCAATTACGCTTTTGGCGGTGGTCCCATGAGAAAGATAATCGTTCTCCTTCTCGTACTCTCAATTTCCCTTGTGGTTCCTGCATCTACCTCTGCAGATGAAATGTCTCCCCAAAGAGATTTCTGCTCGAGCGTTGGAATCTCCGCTGGAATGATGATGCCATTTGGACTCACCTGCCAGCAGTGGATTGACCCCATCGGATTCCGACTTATGGCGGGTGGCTTATACCTTGATTATTACAAGTCAGGCAGCTTCTGGGGAGGCACTGAAATTCTCTTCCGGCTATGGAGAAATGTAGAGTACAAATGGCCACTTAGGACCTATGTGTGGTCAGGCATTTTTACTGATGGCAACATGATACCCTTCTATTTCAACAATGTTGCGCCCTTTTTCGGTGTAGGTGGCGACATTGGATTGGGTCGCTTTTCCTTGTGCATGGATACGGGATATGGATTCGCTTACAGAGTCCGAAATGGAGAATTCTCATTAGCTCCCTTCCTTCTTATCGAAGGCACAGTATTGTATAGGCTGTAATGTAGAGTCCGATTCCTGGGCCATCGTGAGCTGCCGGTCCTGCGCCTTGACATGAGCCCCTCCTCCTTGCCGTGAGCTTGGCTCACTTCCCATGGTGGCCTTGATTCTGGTCAATCTCGCCGACGGCCAGATACAGGGGGGGGGCTTCAGGGCGCAGGGGCGAGCTTGAAAGAGGGGCTGGCCTTGGCCTTAAGGATGGGAAGCCTCCCACCAGCCCTCCGCGCAGTCTCGGCCTTCGCCGAACTGACGAAGGCCGAAGGGGATATCCCACGGGCCCTGGAAATATCTGGGCTAGCAATGTGCCACTCCGCCTGGAGCAGCGATCATCAGCAGGGGGCGGCCAATGCCATCAAATCCTGGAACCTCGATCCCGAACTCGTTACGCAGGGTCTGGCCGGAGGGGGACCCTTGATTGGACGACAAGCGCAAAGGAATTGCTGGGAAGCTGAGGCTGGGAAGAATACTGTCAGCAGTCAGAACGAATGAAAGGAGATGGCCATGGCTGAATATGGTGAATGGAACCGCAAGGGGGCGTCACTGAGCGAAGCTACCGCCCAGAAAGAATACGGAGTTACCCGCGACTTTCTTTTTAAAGGCATGAAATCCGGCGATCTGGAGTATCGTCAAGGCGAAATTTGGGGTAATCCGTATTACCGCATCCTGAGAAGTCAGCTTGAAGCATACATCATCAAAAAACTGGGGAAAGGCAATTTGATGACCAACAAAAAGCAGGAGGAATTGCGCAAGATCAAGAAAGAGATAGCAGTGCTGAGCAAAAAACTGAAGCTGCTGCAAGCCAGGAAGAAAGAACTGGAGCTTGAGTGATCATGCTGGCCGAACCAAATTTGGGCAAGTCAAAGGCCTATGAACGACTCAGGATGAGGATGCGCCTGATTAGTACTGGCAAAACCGGGTTTTTAGACGATACTTGGAACATGCGGAGGCGCAAACCATGATCGAATCCATCGCTCCAGTGAACGGGATGGCAGCTACGGAGCTGCTTCATGCGCAGCAGGCCAGCAAGGTGGCAGAGCGCAAGGTTCCGACCAATGTGGAGACTCAGGCAGTGTCCCAGGCAGTGCCACAGACACAGGCAAGGCCCCAGGCACAGGCTCAAGAACAAGCACCGGCACAGCCTGCGAGCGAAAGGGCCTATGCCGTCACGGTCGAGATTTCCTCGAGTGCCCAGGCCAAGCTTCTCTACAGCCAGGGGCAGAACGTGGCGCTGATTGCGAAGTCCCTCGGACTCGACCTCGCTACGATCAATCTCTGGCTGGGCATCGTCGGCTGATTCCCGGGCTCGAGACGATGCCACGGTGGATCGAGGGACGGCTTGGACTGCCCGGCATGGAGACGGAGGCCGTAAAGGCCAAGGCGCGGAAGCTCAGTGTCGAGGGTCTCGACATCGAGCTCATCCGAACGCGGGTACGGAACATCAACCTCAGCGTAAGGTCTCCCGGTGCTGAGCTTCGCGTCACAGCGTCGCGACATGTCCCCATGGCGGAGATCGAGGCCTTTGTCTTTTCCAAGCGCGCCTGGATCCGCAGGAAGCGTGCGGAGATCCTTGCGCAGCCGAGCGCGGCAGAACGCGAGTTCATCAACGGGGAGCGCTGTTGCCTGTGGGGAAAGCCCCTCTCCTTGCTCGTCGAGGAACGCCTGACAGGGAATCGGATCGAGGTGGAGGGTGAAACGCTTCGACTGGCGGTCCGCCCCGGATCCGACCAGGCGCATCGCAAGGCCCTCCTGGAGGCCTGGCAGCGGGGCCTCGTGCGTGGCGCGCTGCCGCCCCTTCTCGAAACATGGGAGAGCCGCATGGGGCTCAAGGCCGGGGGTATCTCGGTCCGCACCATGAAGAGCCGCTGGGGCACCTGCGACACGGTCAAGAGAGACATCCGCATCAACGCACAGCTCGCTGCCAAGCCTCCCGAGTGCCTCGAATATGTTCTCGTGCACGAACTCGCCCATTTCATGGATAGCTCCCATGGACCAGCTTTCAAGTCAATAATGGACCACTGGCTGCCGGACTGGCGGGAACGCCGGGCCCTGCTCAATAGACTCGCTACTCATGAATGAGGGGGAGTGATCGAGCGGAGGGAGCTCAGGCTCTCGTGAACACTATTACAATCCTCCACGCTCAGCATTCGTGCCAGAGGCCAGGGCGCGCTCGAGCACCGACATGAAGGGAACCTCTGAGAAGGCACCATAGAGTGGGTGGGAACTCAAGCGGGCCCGGGAGGTCCTGGGAGTAGAGAGGCCGCAGAGGAAGCGCGCGAGGGCGCGCGGAGAACCGAGGAGCTCCTGCTTTTCGACGCGGAGGGCTTCCACTTCGTCCCAGCGGCTCTCATCCACGATTGGCTTGGCGCGGGGGGGCAGAGCAAGCGCCTTTTTCCTGCGGCACCATGAGCAGTGACCGCAGGGTTCAGGCAGCTCCTCGCCGAAGTGGGAGCCGAGTTTTTCCGCGAGGCAGCCCTCGTGCTGGAAGAGGCCGAGGACCTGCGTTATGCGCGACAGTTCCCGCTCCTCCCGGCGCTCGGTCCGTTTGTATAGATCGGCTGCCAGGGCATCGAGATCGCCTGGCTTTTCCAGCAGGGCAAAGCGGTTGCAGACTCCCGCAGCCTCGAGTTCGATCCAGAGCTTTTCGGCGAGGTAGTCCAAGGCCCGCACGATGCGCTCGCGGGGTGAATCGAGGGCATCGGCTGTCTCGTCGAGGTCAAGGGAATACCAGGTCTTTGCCCTTTTCGACGCGTCCAGGATCTTCGCTACGAAGTCGCGCCTTTCGCCTTCAAAGCGCGCTGCGATGCCCTCGATTGGCACCAGGGCCTTGAAGCGGTACTCGGAATAGAAGGGTGTGCCCTCGCGGATTAAGCCTTCAAGTTCGAGGTAGGCCAGGAGGGTGCGGAGCACGAGCTGCCGGATGTCATGGCGGTGGGAGCAGTCGTAGAGCGAAAGTTCCAGCTCTCCGCCAACAGCGAAGACCTCACCGAGGAGGGCACGGATCGAGGCCAGGCTCGGGCTGTCGCCGTAGATGAAATTCTCGAGGGTATTGAGATCATCCGGGCAGACGAAGGCCTCGCAGGTCGAGGGGAGCCCGTCCCGGCCAGAGCGGCCGATCTCCTGCGAGTAGTTCTCGAGGCTCTTGGGGAGGTTGTAGTGGTAGACAGCGCGGATGTCGGATTTGTCGATTCCCATGCCGAAGGCGATTGTCGCAACTACGATGGCTTTACGAGAGGCGAAGAACCAGTCCTGGACGCTGCTTCTTTCAGAGGTTTCCATGCCGGCGTGGTAGGCGCGGGCTTCGAAGCCAGAGCGCGAGAGCCTGGCCGCCACCTCCTCGGCTGTCCGCTGGAGGGTGACGTAGACGATGGTCGGGCCTGCCTCACGGTCCCTGAGCCGTGACAGGAGGATGGCGTCGCGTGACTTCCCCTCCACTGCCGTCGCAAGAAGCTCGAGGTTGGGACGATGGAAGCCTGTCCGCACCGCGCAGCCTGCCTCGATGCCAAAGCCCTTGCAGATATCGACGAGTACCTGAGGTGTCGCAGTGGCGGTGAGGGCCAGCACCCGTTCGACCGAGTACTCCTTCGCCAGAAGGGCGAGCTTCAGGTAGTCGGGCCTGAAGTTGTGGCCCCATTCCGAGATGCAGTGCGCTTCGTCCACGGCAAAGAGGGAGATCCTCGTGCGCTTCATCGCCTCGCGGAAGCGTTCATTGTTGAAGCGCTCCGGTGCCACGTAGAGGAGCTTGAGGCTGCCCTCCCGCAGGTCGCGCATGACCCCGGCTGCCTGGCCCGCGTCGAGGGTCGAGTCCATGCGAGCGGCCGCTATTCCAAGCGTGTCGAGGCGATCGATCTGGTCCTTCATGAGGGCGATGAGGGGGGAGATCACGATCGTGACGCCGGGTAGCATGAGGGCGGGCAGCTGGTAGCAGAGGGACTTGCCGCTGCCGGTGGGAAAGACTGCGGCGGCTGAGCTTCCTGCAAGGAGGTGGCCGATGACCTGGGCCTGACCGGGGCGGAAATCGTCAAACCCGAATTTCCTGCGAAGGAGTTCACGCGCTCTTTGCATTGCTGCTTCCTTAGGCCAGGGAGGGATGTCTTCTTGCGTCACCTTCGATGTCGGAACCTAGCAGGCCTTTCTGGCTGCATGGTAGCTGACGAGCACAGAACCGACATTCGTATCCAGAAGCAGATTGTTGACATGAAGGTCAATTTCCCGATATTCGTTACTAATACTGCGGTATCGGCAGTCGATCACCAATCGCTGTCCTGGCTTCAGCAGTGCCGATTGCAGGAGTGCGGTAACGCTCGAGACATCGTCGGGGTGGATGCCTTCGGTGATCGCCGTTCCGAGAAGTTGATTGGACTGCATTCCGAAAAGCCTCTCCACGTTCGGGCTTGCGTACTTGATGGCAAAGTCAGCATCCAGCAGCGCCATGACCTCATTGAACTCCGTCAGAATGCTCTCCCTGCGAAGCTGATTCATGGAGACTCGCCAATGTGCATGATACAGCTTGAGCGCCATCTTGATCGAAGCGTCGAGTACGGTGATCGACGAGTTCTTGACGACATAGCCATAGGAGCTGATTTTCTCGGTTTTCGCTACGATATCCTGCTCCGTGTGACTGGAGAGAAACAGGATCGGGATATCGCGGGTGTTCAGGATTTCTTCTGCCGCCTGGGTGCCGTCAATCCCGCTTCCCAGGTTGATGTCCATGAGGATCAGGTCGATGGACATATCGACGAGCGCCATCTGGACTGCGGCTTCCCCGTCTCGTGCCGAAACTACCCTGTAGCCATATTTTTCAAGGAGCCGTTTTCCCGTTATGGCCAGTATCGCGTCGTCCTCGACGAGGAGGAGAGTGGATGGGTTAGAACCTTGCATGTTGCGCCTCTTTCCAGCCCGGCAATGTCGCCGCTTGTCCCTCGTTGCATACACCGATGAAAGAAGCGCCGCCGCCTCCTGGCCAGAATGGATACAGATAGTAGTATCTTTCAGTCCAACCAGCCGTCCTGGGACCATGTCCATGCAGCCGCAGCAGACAAACCACGATGGCTTTAGAGCAGTCTGGAAGGCGGGATTATTGGCGCATTTTCTGCAATTCCGCAAGAGATATTCGTAAATAGGAGCATGCAAAGGGACCCGGATCGCGTCGCCCCTGGGCCTCTGCAGCTCGAGATCCACACCATGATCGCCTGGCGTTCACGTGGCGTTCATGAAACCATCCTAGAGTGGGAGGCTGTCACGCAAAGGAGATGTCCATGCCCAGTGCACCTTCGATTCCGGCAGCCTTGCGCGCAGCCTCGCGCAGGGCTGCGCTGCCACTCTGGGCTGGAGCCCTGGCCCTGACGCTGCTCCTTGGCTTCCCCTCCGTGCTTGTCGCCAATGGGAAGGATACGGCCATGACCAAGGCAGTCGGCGCCAACACTGCTGAACTCGAGTTAGGCGAAGGGGCAGCACTCATGGGGGACAACAGGGTCCTTTTGACCCTCCACGACTCCATGGGCATGCCTGTGCCTGGCGCCAGAATTCTGATGTCCGTCGAAATGGTCCAGGATCAGTCGATGTCCATGGACATGGGAGAAAAACCAAAGCCGACCCTGTTGGCAGCCGATCCTGCCAGTCCCGGCAGCTACCTGGGTAGCGCGAACTTCGATTCAACTGGTGACTGGACAGCGAACCTGGAATTTGTTTTCGCCCCGGGAGGCCCGGTGGAAAAAGCCAGTTTCAGCTTTGAGGTTACGGAGCTTGCTTCCAACTGGATCATCCTCGCTGTCTTTGGCTTCCTCATGGTCGTGACCATCGTTGCTGCTGCCGCGCTTCGCTCGAGGCAGGGGACTATCGCGAAAGGAGCTGAAGCATGAGCGATCCAGCAATCCGGAAAAAACCTGCGGCGCGCCCGCTCCAGGGCCCGGCCTTCAACCTCCTCGATATTCCGGCCTTCAGGCGGCTCGTGAAAAGCCGCTGGTACCCAGGCGTCATCGCCTGGCCGACCCTGGTCATCTTCGCCTTCATCACCTGGGAACTTGTGATGGGACCCCTCAAGGCGCACGACAATTTCGGCACAGCCCTCACCTGGGTGCTCTGGTGGCCGATCCTCCCGATCATGTTTCTCCTCTTAGGGCGCATCTGGTGCGCGATCTGTCCATTTGGGACGATCAACGACCTCGTGCAGGCCTTTGTCGGCAACAACAGGCCAGTGCCTCGCTTCCTCAAAAGGTATGGGATCTGGATCATCGACGCGATCTTCATGCTCATCACCTGGTCGGACCACCTCTGGGGCGTCGTGGAGAATCCGCTTAATTCAGGCATTCTCCTCCTCCTCATCACCCTCGGGGTGGTCGTCTCCGGGGCCTTCTTCGAGCGGAGAACCTGGTGCCGCTACCTCTGCTTCCTTGGGGGACTTTCCGGCAACTACACCCGGGGCGGCATCATCGGGCTTTCAGCCACTCCCGGCATCTGCGCGACCTGCACGACCCAGAACTGCTACAAGGGAGGAGAGGTCCCAGGCTGCCCCATGTTTGTCTTTCCGAAGACCATGGAGTCGAACGCCGACTGCAACCTGTGTGGCAATTGCGTCAAGAACTGTCCCAACGGCTCGATCCGCATCACGACACGGCTCCCGAGCCAGGAGCTCTGGTTCGTGAGGAACCCCCAGCTTCCGGTAGCCTTCCTGGCCAGCGTGATCATGGGGATCGTCTTCGTGCAGAACATCACCATGCTTAACATCTGGGAAAGCATCCTCGCCTGGTTCGAGTCGGCCCTCGGCATCTCCTGGTATCCCCTGGCCTTTTCCATCGCCTTCCTCGTCCTCATGGCGATCCCCGTCGGACTCCTCTTCGGCGCGAGCGCCCTGGCCGCTCGGGCCAACGGCAAGGCGGTCCTCGAGAACTTCGCCCGCTTCGGCTATGCGATCATTCCCCTGGACATGGCCGGCCATATTGCGCACAACCTCTTCCACCTTCTGGCGGAGGGAAAGGCGGTCTGGTTCACCGGCCTCTCTCTCTTTGGGAAGGGCATCGAAGGCCCGACCTCACTGGTGGACGCAGGAACCATCCAGGTTCTCCAGTACGGTCTTGTGGTCCTTGGTGCCCTGGCTTCGATCTATACCGCCTGGCGCCTGGCGAAAAGCAGCGCCGGGCTTCCCGCAAGGAAGATTGCCACCTTCCTTCCCCTGGCCGTCCTCATGCTCCTCTTCGCCGCCGCCAATGTCTATCTCTTCTCGATTCCAATGGCGATGCGCATGTGAGCGCCTGGCCCAGGGTCTAGCCCGACGCCTTGCCTTGCCCGGCCCAGGCTCTGGCTTGGGCTAGGACAGGTTGGCTCCTCGCGGGAGCGGGCCACAGTGGCGAAGGGTAGGCGCCGCTAGCCACGAGTTGGGCGATCCGGGATCTCAGGGTCTCCACGTCCGCGCGCCAGGTCATGCCCATCCACTCCTCGGAACTGGGAAGTACCCGCACGCTGCCCTGCCTCCCCTCGATCATCGAACTGACGATCGAGGGCAGGTAGAACTCGGCTGTGGCTGAAGCAGCGTTTCTGGCCAGGAAGGACGCAAGGAGGGGCCGGGCGAATCCGAGGATCGCGGGAGTAAAACCCCAGAGGTTCATGGACACAAGGGTATCGGAGGGCACTTCGGTCTCGCTTCCGTCAGGCTGGATCGAAACGCAACGTTCCCCCCTCCGCTCGATGCCCGTATGTTCCCGGACGGTGAGGAGCCTGCCTTCGGAATCGGTTTCGCAGAGTCCGCGCGCTACCTGGCCATTGCCGCTTGTAGTAAGGGAGAGGCGGTAGCCCGCCATGCAGTGGTCCATGCCCCCTGGCTCTGCTGTCTCAAGGAAACTCTGCACGGCGGCGAGGGCCTCCCTTCCGTACCAGTCGTCGGCGTTGATGATCGCGAAGGGAGTGTCCAGGAGGGGAGCCGCACAGAGGAGGGCGTGGCCCGTGCCCCAGGGTTTGCTCCTCGGCGGAAGGCTGTCGGCACGGACCGTGCCGGAAAGAAGACCCGCCTGTTCAAGCGAGGCAGCGTCCAGGAGATCCTCCACTTCCTGGAAGGCGAGGCTGGGCTGGACCCAGGTTGGGAGGCGGTTGAACACCCTCTCCCGTATGTCGGCTTCCATGCTTCTTCGGATCAGGAAGACGAGGTCGCTGAAACCTGCCCGAAGCGCGTCGTAGACTGAATACTCAAGGAGGGTTTCTCCCCCCGGGCCGACAGGCTCGAGCTGCTTGATGCCGCCAAAACGGGAGCCCATGCCAGCGGCAAGGACTAAAAGCGTTGATCGCACGAATGCCGCCTGTCCCAGAGGAGTTAGACGGCCTATTCTACCCTTGTCACGGAAGGGCTGTCAGCGTGGGAGCGCGTGTGGGAGAATGAAGGAGCCCGGTAGTGGCCTTCCGGGGCCACCCACCCTCGATGCAGCCTGGAAAAGAGGCTATCCTTGGGAAGACGCAGCCGTCGAGGAGTCGCGCCAATGCTCTACCAGACCCATGCCATCGTGCATCTCGGCAATATCCGTAGCAATATCGAAGGAATCCGGAAGGCCATCGGTCCAGGACGCCGCCTTCTCGTGGCAGTAAAGGCCAATGGCTACGGCCATGGCGCTGTCGAAGTCGCAAGGACAGCGCTCCGTGCAGGGGCAGACTGGTTCGGCGTAGCCACAGTTCCCGAGGGCATCGAGCTCCGCGAGGCGGGCATCGGGCAGCCCATCCTCAAGCTCAGTCCCCTCTTCGAGGAAGAAATAGAGGCGGCACTCCTCAAGCGCCTGACCCTCTGTGTCTGTAACGAGGCCGGTGCTCGATCCCTGCAAAGGGTAGCTCGTGCCCTCACCGGGAATGCCTGGACGGGACAGGCGCCGGTCCACCTCAAGGTCGATACGGGCATGGGGAGGGTAGGGGCAAGCCCTGGCTCTGCCCCGGCTCTTGCCAGCCTGGTCGAGCGCGAGTGCCCGGCGCTCCGCCTCGAGGGAATCTTTACCCATTTCCCGGTGAGTGATCAGCGGGACCCTGCCTACACGCAGGGGCAGCTCGCCCGTTTCAAGGCTGTCGTGGAGTCGGTGAACGCAGCGATCGGGCGCAAGCTCGACCTGGTCCACGCCGCCAACTCAGGGGCGGTGCTTGGCCACGAGGCAGCCTGGCTCGACCTGGTGCGCCCCGGCATCATGGTTTACGGCCACTATCCCGATGAGGGCACGCCACGTTCCATTCCCCTCCTGCCGGGCATGAGCCTGAAGACGCGGATTTCCTTCATCAAGCCCCTGGCTGCGGGCACAGCCATCGGCTACGGGCGGACCTGGACGGCACAACGCGACACCCTCATCGCCACCATGCCCGCCGGCTATGCAGACGGCTTCAACCGGCTCTTCTCCAACAGGGGCCGCGTCCTGGTGGCAGGGAGGAGCTGTCCCATCGTCGGCCGCGTGTGCATGGACCAGAGCATGTTCGACCTCGGCCCGGACTCCGCTGCGCGCGTGGGTGACGAGGTGACACTGATGGGCCGCTCGGGAGGGGAAGAGATCAATTGTGAGGAATGGGCGAGGGTCCTGGGCACCATCACCTACGAGGTGACCTGCCAGATCAACGCCCGCGTGGGCCGGATCTACGAGGGCGGCGACTGAAGGCGTTCGGGCTTGCCGGGGGAACTCAGGCGAGCTCGAAGCGGACGAAGGCATCGGCGAGCCTGGCCGCCGTTACGGGCTTGGGAAGGAAGCCTTCGCAGCCCTCGCGGAAACTGTCCATGATGGTGTCGGGATCCTTGAGAGCCGACACCATGAGGACCTTGACGATGTCCGTGCCATGCTTTGGAAGTCCGATGCCCTCCTCGAATTCGCGGACACGCAAGAGGACGCCATGGCCGTCGAGCCCCGGCATGTCGACGTCGAGGGAAATGAGGCTATAGGGCATGCCTTCCTTGTGCGCGATCTCGAAGAGCTCCATCGCGATGCTGCCTGTAGGAGCGGTGTCGCAGTCACCATACCTGGAAAGGAGCCCCTTCAAATGTGAACGGCTTACATAGTCGTCATCGACGATGAGGATCCTCATGCTTCACTCCTTCCCGCCGGCCACTCGCCTGCGGAATCCTTCGACCTCGACTTCGAGGGCAGCCAGGAGGATCCCCAGATCCCCTTCGCCACCCTTGGCTGCCGCCTCGAGGGCTCCTGACGCCTCTGAAACCCTCATCGCAGTCACAGAGGCTGCACCGCCCTTGATTTTGTGCGCCTCGGCGCGGAGTTCTGCGGTCCGGCCTTCACGTATCATGGAACCCATCGCGGCGAGCTGTACGGACAGCCTCGTGGCCAGGTGGCCCAGGGACTGCTCGAGGAGCTGGCGGTTGCCGCCGAACTGCTCGAGCGCGACTTCTGGATCATATACCTGCAGCAGTTCAGCGTCCATTGTTCCGGGAATGGCCTCATCCACCCGCTGCGCTCCGGATGAAGGGGTTCTGGGGATCCTCCTGGCCTTGCCCAGCCAATCCTGGAGGGCAGCGAGAAGGGGGCCTGAGCGGATGGGCTTGGTAAGTACCTCGTCCATGCCGGCACAGAGGCACTCTTCGCGGGTGAGGCGCTCCGCGCTTGCGGTGAGGGCGATGATGGGAGTCCCCTTGTTGGGATTGTCTGTCGAACGGATACGGCGTGTCGCGTCGAAGCCATCGAGTTCTGGCATGTGGATGTCCATGAAGATGAGGTCGAAGCGCCTTCGTTCAGCGGCTTTCACCGCTTCGAGTCCGTTCTCTGCAAGCTCGACGCTGTGACCGTCATTTTCCAGCTGGGTGCGGATGATTTCCTGGTTGATGGGATAGTCCTCGGCTACGAGGATGAGCCCCCGGATGGAGAGGGGCAGACGCGGTTTCGGGCTCGTGATGTCGGATTCCTGGGCTGGCAGGGGCGCAGCCTCCGCCCTGTCAAGGCTCAGGATGAGCCAGAACTGGCTGCCTTCCCCCGCTGTGGACTGGAGTTCAAGCTTCCCTCCCATCAATTGGGTAAGGTCGCGGGCGATGGTCGTGCCGAGTCCCGTGCCCCCGTATTTCCGCGTGGTACTCGCATCGGCCTGGGTAAAGCTCTCGAAGATGTGTCGCTGTTTTTCCTTGGGTATGCCGATGCCGGTGTCCTCGACAGCGAACATCAGGCGCACGGTCCTCTGGTCACCCTCGACATAGGCGATGCGGACGGTAACGTGGCCCCTGTCGGTGAACTTGACAGCATTGGTGACAAGGTTCTGGAGGATTTGCCTGAGCCTGAGTCCGTCGGCGACTACGAGGGGAGGAACCTGTTCTGCGACGACCACACGGACCTCGATGCCCTTCTCCGAGGCCTTGATGAGCGAGCCCCTCCTGAGTTCCTCGACCAGGCTCCGGAGATCCGTCGGCGCCGGGTCGAGTTCGAGCTTCCCGCTTTCTATCTTGGCGCAATCGAGGAGGTCGTTGATGAGCTGGAGGAGGATGCCGGATTCGTCGAGGATGACCTGTGCCCGCTGCCTGGCCTCAGGGAGGGAGGAGGCTGACAGGACGAGTTCGGCGAAGCCGATGATGCCGTTGAGAGGCGTCCGTATCTCGTGGGACACGTTGGAGACAAAGCGCGATTTCATGGAGCTGGCCTCGTCGGAGAGCTCCTTGGCCTCCCTGAGTTCGAGGCCGGCTCGAACGATGTCGCTGATGTCGTGTCCGGAGAGGATCAGGCCCCGAAGGTTGCCTCCGGATCCGCGCTCGGGGGCGAGGATCCAGTCGTACCACGTTCCAGGGACTGTCTGCTGCTCGATGTGGCGGGTCAGGCCACCCGAGATGGCAGTTTGAATGTAGGGCTCGAGGGCGGTAACCAGACCTTGGGGCAAGCCCGCTTGGGTCAGGGGCTTCCCGAGCGAAGCCATGTCGGAGATTCCGAAAAGCCGCATTGCTGCAGGGTTGGCATACTGGTAACGCGAAGCGGCATCCATGCGGAGGATGGGATCGTCTGTACTTTCGGCGAGGGCCCGGAAACGCCGTTCGCTGTCCTCGAGCTCGCGCTGCGCCCTGCCGAGGATGCCAAAGGCGAGGAGCATGGTGGCGAAGAGGGCCAGGCTGCCGAAGACGGTCGAAAGGATCGACAGGAGGAGGGCCTTGCGTCCCACATCCAGTATGGGGCGGTTCATCGTGATCTTGAGGTAGCAGACCGTGATTCCCAAGGAGTTGCGGATTGGCCCATAGACCGAGAGCTGTTCCCCCACGGCCGGAGCGTCGACATAGGGCCCGGAATTGGTGACCAGGCTAGTGCGGATTTTGGGCCAGAGGGGATCCAGCTTGGGGTCGAAGCTGCCTGCTATCGTCGCCTCGAAGCCGAAGTGCTCGGCGAGTTCCGAAACGACGACCCTGTCAATGGATCTCGCCATCACGAGGTAGCCAATTGCCGGGCCCTGCCCATCGGAGCGCAATATCGACAGGGTGGCAACCATGAGGAGGCCATGGGCGGTAGGAACGATGTCGGAAAACCCGCCTTTCTTTTTATTCATATTGAAGAGGTAGGAGAATTGGCCTTCAAAACCGGGAAGGAATTTCTCAAAGGGCGTTCCTGTCTTGAGTTCCGGATCCCAGCCCTGGCCCCACACAAGCTTCCTGGATGTATCGAAGACGGCCAGGAAGGCGAGGCGGTAGTTGTTGAAACTCGTGTCGGCCAGACTGCTCGCGATGAAGGCGGGGGAGGGTGCCTCCACGAAGCTGTACATGTCATCCCAGGTTGCCCAGTCGCGTGCGAAGGTTTCGAGGCTGCTGACGTTCCTCGCGAGGGTCCTCTCCGCCTGCTTCCACCGTTTTGCGGATTCGTTGCGCTCAAGCTTGATGAAGGTGGCGTAGATGTAGGGATGGAGAAAGCCCATGCTCGCGATCGAGGCGACGATGAACACAAGGACGAGGAGCGCTATGCTTCTTCGCCGCATTCGGGAAAATTGTCCTGAGGAGGAGGGATCGCGGCTTTTCCGATCCTCTGCCGTGGCCATGTTTCGGTTCATGGATTCAGCTGGCGGGAGGCTCCATGGCTGCGATCTTGGCCAGACGCTCCGAATGGCGTCCTCCTTCGAAGGCAGTGTCCAGGAAGGTCGCGAGGATGTCACCAAGTGGGCAGGGGAGCTCGGTGCGGCCACCGAGGGCGATGAAATTGGCGTTGTTGTGTGCCCGCGCCATCTCGGCCGTGAACTTGTCATGGACCAGGGCACAGCGTATTCCTCGAACCTTGTTGGCGGCGATGGAAATGCCGATGCCTGTGCCGCAGAGGAGGATGCCGAGGTCCCATCCTCCCTTCAGGAACTCTGTCGTAGCTTCGAGAGCCTTGTCAGGGTAGTCGACGCGTGTTTCGGTAGCGACGCCAAGGTCGCGGACCTCGTGGCCCTGGGTCCTTAGCCAGGCCAGTACTTCGCGGCTCCGTTCTACGGCTCCATGGTCGTTGGCGATCAATATGCGCATTGGGACACTGTACGCTTCCAGCGCCTCTTGGAAAAGGCTGGACATGGAATCTGCGTAGAAATCGGTGCAGGACGCAATCAGGGAGCGGTCCTGTGGGCGTACTTGAGCCAGGAGGTTCCAATGCCCCATCCGCTTTTCGATACCAGGCAGTTTCCCCGGCGTGCTCCTGCCCTTCTCGCGCCCCTGGCTCTCTTTGCGGCCTGCCTTCCTGCGCCGATCCCGACCACCCCGCCCGCCTTCGACCTCAAGCCTCCCAGCCTCGTCGAGGCCGGGCCCACGGGGCTCCGCTCCTTTGTGCTGCGCTTTGACGAGGAAGTGCGGCCTGTGGAGGGCAGCTTTGAGATCGAGCCGGGCGAGAGCGGTGAAGCGCCGACAGCCACAGCCGAGGGAGGTGACCTTAAGCTCGAACTGGGGGCAGACCAGGTAGCAGGCAAGGACTACAAGCTACTGGGCGAGGTCGTGGATGGGGGAGGAAACGGCTCGCGCTTTCTCCTGTCCTTTGCCGGCTTCAACGCCCACCCCGCGAGGCTCCGCATTGCCGAGGTCCTGACCGCGAAGAACAGTTCGCAGAAAAACCCGCATCGTGATTTCGTGGAGTTCGAGGTTCTGGCGGCAGGCAATCTTGGGGGCCTTGAGTTCTCTGCCTCGAGTTCGACCAAGACCGTGACCTGGACCTTCCCGGGAGCCGAGGTTTCTGCAGGGGAACTCATCGTACTGCACTGCTCGCCCGAGGGAAGCGCGGCGGAACGCGACGAGGCCGGCACAGACCTGGAAGGCTCCGGGGGCATCGATGCCTCGGCAGCGAGGGATTTCTGGTCCAAGGCTGGACCGCTGCCCGACGCAACAGGAGTGCTCGTGCTCAGCGAGTCCCCGGGGGGCAAGCCGATGGACGGCCTGTTTTACGCTGACAGCGCCAAGGAGGGGCCTGTCGGGGAGGGACGGATCGAGGGCCTCGTGCAGGGGCTCGTGGATTTCGGCCTCTGGGCTACGGTGGCGGCGCCAGCCTGGGAGGATGCCTTCAGGTGGAAGCCTTCGTCATCACGTTCCATCGTCCGCGCAGGCTTTGGCAAGGAGCCAGGCAGTGAGCCGGGCGGAACCGAATGGACGCTGTCGGCGACCGGGGGCCAAACCCCCGGGTTCAGATGAACTCGCCCCCCGGGACTCAGATGAGATCGCGGAAAAGGCCTTCTATCTCGTGCTTCGGGACGGCTCCGAGCTTCTTGCGAAGGGCCTGGCCATCCTTGAAGAGTATGAGGGTCGGGATGGACACTATGTCGAAGCGGGATGCCAGCTCGTTTTCGGCATCCACGTCCACGGAGGCTACCTTTACCCTTCCCTCGTAAGTCTTGGCCAGGTCGGACACTACGGGGGCGATCATCTTGCAGGGGACACACCACTCAGCCCAGAAATCGACGAGGACGGGTATGGAAGAATTGACGACCTCCGACTCGAAGTTAGCTGCTGTTATGGCGAGGGCGGCGCTCATTGAATACTCCTCTTGCTTGAGTGATCCAATACTACGGATTCGGGGCTCTATTGGCAAGCGTTCCCGATTGCCCGAATCAGGGCTTCGGGATATCCTCCAGGCCATGAAATCTGCCCCTTCCACCATACTCGCGCGACCTCACAGCGCTGCGGTCATCGAGCGCCTCGAGAGGTATGCGAGGATCGAGACGACGAGTGACCGCCACGTCGAGACCATACCCTCGACCCCAAGCCAGTGGAATCTCGCCCGATTGCTGGTCGATGAGCTCAAGGCCCTCGGCATCGCCGATGTCAGCCTCGACGAGCACTGCTACCTCATTGCCCGGCTGCCCGCGAGCCCCGGCCTGGAGGGCAGGCCCTCCATCGGGCTGATGGCCCATCTGGATACAGCCAGCGATGTCCCGGGTGCCGAGGTGAAGCCGTCCGTCGTGGAAAACTACGACGGCAAGGCCATCACCCTCGCCAATGGCCTTTCGATCGACC
The DNA here is from genome assembly GCA_903821875.1 of uncultured Spirochaetota bacterium. Lineage (GTDB taxonomy): Bacteria > Spirochaetota > Spirochaetia > Treponematales > Rectinemataceae > CAIJMU01. The sequence goes on along the minus strand of CAIJMU010000188.1, from coordinate 6,597 downwards.
CCCTTGAATTCGAGGAGCTGGCCGACTATGTGGGAGACACCCTCATAACCACCGACGGGAACACCCTACTGGGAGCCGATGACAAGGCTGGGATTGCAGTCACCATGACGGCGGTAGCCTGGCTCCTGTCCCACCCCGAGCTGCTGCACGGCCCCCTTGAGGTCATCTTTACCCCCGACGAGGAAACCGGGAACGGCATGAACCTCTTTCCGGTAAAGTCGCTCAAATCGGTGGCCTGTTATACCCTCGACGCGGGCAGGGGCGGAGAGATCGAATTCGAATGCTTCAATGCCTACGAAGTGAGGGTCGAGATCACCGGCAAGTCCATCCACCCCGGCTACGCGCGCGGCAAGTTTGCCAACGCTACCGCCATGGCGGCATCCTTCGTGTCGATGATCCCCCGGAGCGAAAGCCCTGAGGCCACCGACGGCTGGTTTGGCTATTACAACGCCCATTCGATCTCGGGTGAAGTCGAGAAGGCCCGCATCGAGGTCCTGGTCCGCGACTTCGACGACGAGGGCATGAAGAGACGCCTTGAGGTGCTGGATAGCCTCGCCCGCGCCGTCGAGGCCCAGTTCCCCGGTGGCAGGGTCGAGACTACGAGAAAAAAGCAGTACCTCAACATGAGGAAAAAGCTCGACGAGAGTCCCGAAGTCCTCGCGCGAATCCTCAAGGCTGCAAGCCTCGCAGGCGCCGAGCCCTTTTCCCGGCCGATCCGGGGCGGCACCGACGGCGCACGCCTTACCGAAATGGGTATCCCCACACCCAATGTGTTTGCCGGCATGCACAACTTCCACAGCCGCCTCGAGTGGGCCAGCGCGAGCGAGATGGTCCTCGCCGTCGACACCCTCCTCGAGCTAGCAAGGCTCTGGGCGGAGTAGGGAAAGACCTGCAGTCCTGCCGCCGTCCCTTCCACCTGCGCGAGCCCGCGCTTCGGTGGAGGGTATCCCGGAGCTGGCCTACAAGGCCTTGAGCACCTTTCTCTCGATGAGCTGCATCGCCACGAAGACGGCCAGGATTATCGCTCCTGCGATGTCGGTGGCCAGTCCGGGGATCAGGAGGAGAATGCCTCCGACGATCGCCATGATCCGCTCGTACCAGCGTGCACGTGTGATGAACCAGCCCTCGACGCCCACTGCGATTGCTGTGATGCCTATGATCGCTGAAATAACCATCCAGACGGCTTCGGCCGGACGCTCCCGGACACCGAAGAGGAGCATCTCGGGGTTGAACACAAAGATATAGGGAATTATGAAGGCTGCGATCGCCAGTTTCGTCGCCTGGACACCGGTTTTCATGGGGTCCGACTTGGCGATGGCCGCCCCCGCGAAGGCCGCGAGGGCCACAGGGGGCGTGATGTCCGCCAGCACACCGAAGTAGAAGACGAACATGTTGGCCGACAAGAGGACGGCCGCCGAACCGGCCGCGAAGGGGAAGCTGCCGATCTTGGCCATGTCGTTGAGGATCATGATGATGGCGGGTGCGGCGATCGTCGAGGTGATGACGTAGTTGGCCGTGGTCGGGACGCCCATGCCCAGGATCAATGAAGTCAGCATTGCGAATATCAGTGTTACAAAAAGCTTGATCCCGTCGATGGAGGCCGCGGCGAGCCCGAAGCCCTTGGCCAGATCAGCCACCCCGCCGGCGCCGCCGACGAGGATCTCCCCGAGTTTCAGGCCGAGGCCCGTCTTGGTGACCACGCCGATGATGATGCCCGCGCAGGCACAGGCCGCTATGACCCCGAGTGCGCCCCGGGCGCCCTTCTCGAGGCCTTCCACGAAGTCGCCGAAGGTGAAGGTAGGCGCCTGTTTCCGGGAGACCAGGAAGATGGATACCAGGGAGGCGATGACGATGGAGATGATGATGGCCCACATCGCGGCTTTCATGGGCGTGGCACCCTCGGTCAGGAGCCAGATGATCGTCACAAGTGGTATGACCAGGTAGCCGCGCTTCAAGAGGAGGTCCCGGGCCCTGGGGATCTCGGAGCGCTTCATGCCCTTGAGGCCGAGCTTCTTGGCCTCGAAGTGGACCTGGGTAAAGACGGCGAAGAAGTACAGGAGGGCGGGGATGACCGCCGCCAGGGCGATGCGCCCATAGGGAATGTTCGTGAATTCAGCCATGAGGAAGGCGGCTGCTCCCATGATGGGTGGCATGATCTGCCCGCCGGTCGAGGCTGTCGCCTCCACGGCTGCGGCGAACTCCGGTTTGTAGCCCAGCTTCTTCATCATGGGTATGGTGAAGGAGCCGGAGCCGACCACGTTGCCGACCGAGGAGCCGGACACCGTGCCTTCGAGGGCACTGGCGATGACGGCTACCTTGGCGGGTCCGCCCGAGGCCCATCCCGCGATCGAATTGGATATATCTATGAAGAACTGGCCGAGGCCGGTCTTCTCCAGGAAGGCGCCGAAGAGTATGAAAAGGAATATGAAGGTGCTCGACACCCCGATCGGCGTGCCGAAGACTCCCTCGGTTGTGTAGTAGAGGTGCTCGACGATGCTTTTCACCGAGACGCCGCGGTGCGCGAACTTTCCTGGCAGGTAGGGGCCGAGGAAGGCGTAGGCCACGAAACACAGGGCAACTATGACGATAGGGAGTCCTACGACCCGCCGTGCCGCCTCGAGCACGAGGAGTATCCCGATGAAGCCGATGACGATGTCGAGGTCTGTCCCCGAGCCCGCCCGCTGCGAGAGCACCTTCGTCCACAATGTCGTGATGTACAGGGGGGCGGCGGCTCCGAAGACCGCCAGTACCGCGTCGATGGGGTTGATCCTGTCGCGTCGCCATTTCTTGCTCGAGGGGTAGAGGAGGTAGATGAGGGCAAAGGCGAAGGAGAGGTGGATCGTCCGCTGGATCATCGCGTCCAGCACGCCGAAGATCGCCGTGTAGATCTGGAAGATCGAGAAGGCGATGGCGAGGGCCGCAATGACCTTCCCGAGGAATCCGGTCAGGTTCCTGTGGTCCGACTCCTTGTCGAACTTCTTCATGATCTCATCGGCGTTGACCGGCGCGTCGGCCAACACCACTGTCGTCGAATCGCTCATGCGATCACCTCCAGAAACGTGCTGCGAGGACCTCCGTCCCCGATAGGACCAGCTGCCCCTCTGGCCTCATCAGGGCCGCGAAGGGGTGGAAGGCTCCCCCGATGATGACGCCGTGGCCCGGAAGGTCGGCGACGCGTATCGGGATTTTTCCGAAGCGCCGGTCCATGGCAAGGACGAAACGCTTGTCTTCTATCCGGAAGCCCAGCTCCGTATCCGAGGGCATTCCGACAGAATTGGTATCATAACGGAGTTCGTAGAGCCTGAGCTGTCCATCCTCGACCCTGAAGTACTCGTCGACGGCGCTCAGGTGGATCGAATGGGTGTAATGATGAATGAATTTCCCTTCGGGAAGGGCCAGGACCGCCAGGGTCGCGCCCTTCCCGTCGGAAATCCGGAGCGCAGGAATCCGGGTGGACAGGCCTGCGAAGGCCACGAAAGCGACAAGGGTGGCGCCGAGGGCCGCCAGGATGAAGTGCTTGCGAGGCTGCCTCCCCTTTCCACGGGAGGGGACAGGCGCCGGAACCTCCGGCAACCCGTCCCTGGAAGGGGAGGCATCCATTGGAGGCCAGCTACTTGTTCTCCTTGTAGAACTTCTCGGCACCTGGATGGAGGGGAATGGAAATGCCCAGGGCTCCGGTGGAGAGCTTGATGTCGCCGCCGCGCTTGTGCGATGCGGCAAGTCTTTCGGTGTTGGCATACATGACCTTGAGGAGATCGTAGACCAGGGTGGGATCCATCTGGGCCGAGACAGCGAGGAGGGCCTTTACCGAGACCGAGGTGACATCGCTGGCCTGGCCCTGGTAGGTGTTGGCCGGGATCTTCATCGGCGTGTAGAAGGGGAACTTCGCCGAAAGCGCCTTGGCGAGGGCCCCGTCTATGGCGATGATCGAGATCTTCTTGGAGACCGCGAGGTCCTGGATGGCGCCGGTCGGAATGCCCGCCGTGTTGAAGGCTGCGTCGATGTTGCCGTCCTTGAGGTTGCTGGCCGATTCGGCGAAGGACAGGTACTGGACCTTGATGTCGTTGTAGGTCAGGCCTGCGGCGGAAAGGATCTGGCGGGCATTGAGTTCGACACCGGAGCCGGCGGCTCCGACGGAGACGCGCTTGCCCTTGAGGCCAGCGACGGTCTTGATGCCGGAATCGGCGAGGGCCACGAGCTGGACGACCTCGTCGTAGAGGCAGGCGATGGGGCGGATGTCCTTGAAGCCCTTGCCGACAAAGGGTTCGAGGTCATTGTAGGCGTCGAAGGCATGGTCGTTCTGCACGAAGATGATGTCGACTTCGCCGTTCTTGAGCATGGCGACATTCGAGGCAGAGGCTGTGGTTGCGGTCACGTTGACGTTGACATTGGGGATGTTCTTGTTCCAGATCTCGGCCATGGCTCCCGCGATGGGATAATAGGTCCCTGCGGTGCCGCCGGAGGCGACGGTGATGAATTTCTGCTGCCCGAAGCCGAGTCCTGCGGCGATGAGCAGGATGGTTGCAAACGCGTACAACTTCTTCATGAGAATCCTCCTTGGATTTTTGCCCAGGGACCCACTGTCCCTGTTTTCACGGAAAGCCAGTGTATGCCCGAATTTCGCCCGATGCAACCGCATTAGCCACTGCCGCGATGTCAGCGGGCCTGCCCCTGGGTCAGCCATACTGGGCACGGAGGCGCCAGATCGCTACAGTGTCGAGATGTCAACCGCAGAACTCCTCGCGCCAGCCGGTAACCCCGAGGCGCTTTCCGCGGCCCTCGGCGAAGGGGCCGACGCCGTCTATCTCGGGCTCAAGACCTTCAATGCCAGGATCCGCTCCTCGAATTTCGCCTTCAACCAGTTCGAGGCCGCCACCGAGGTGGTCCACAAGGCTTCGAAGAAGATCTATGTGACGGTCAACACGGTCTTCACCGACCGCGAGGCCGATAGATTGTACCAGTTGCTCCAGTATATCGACCGCGTGGGGCCGGACGGGATGATCGTCCAGGACCTTGGCACGGTCAAGCTCGCCCGCGACAACTTCCCGAAGCTCCGGCTCCACGCCTCGACCCAGATGAACGTCGGTTCCGCCAAGGGAGCCAATTTCCTCTCGCGGCAGGGTTTCAAGCGGGTAGTCCTGCCGCGCGAGCTTTCCCTCGACGAGATCCGCTCGGTTACCCAGGGCACCAACCTCGAGGTCGAGACCTTCGTGCACGGCGCCCTCTGCGTCTCCGCCTCGGGACTCTGCCTCTTCTCGAGTTACCTCGGCGGGAAGAGCGCCAACCGCGGGCTCTGCGCCCAGGCCTGTAGGCGGCTGTACTCGAACGACGATGATTCCGGTTACTACTTCTCGCCCGCCGACCTCCAGCTCGTCGCCCGCATCCCCGAACTGGTGGAAGCAGGCGTTTCCTCCCTCAAGATCGAGGGACGGCTCAAGAGCCAGGAATACGTGGGGGCTGTCGTGGCCGCCTATCGCTACATGCTCGACAACTGGCGCCTCGATCCGGACCGTGCCCTTGCCAGGGCCCAGTCCCTTTTAAAGTCCGATTTCGCCCGGTCAAAGACCAGCTTCAACATCGGCGGCAGTTTCGCTGAGGGTTTCATCAAGCCGGAGCAGTCCGGAGGCACGGGTATCAAGCTGGGGCGTGTCCGCGAAGTGCGGGCCTTCGAGGACGGGCAGTGGGCCCTCATAGCCCCCAAGGATGCCGATGACGGCAAGCCAGCCGGCGTGGGTGTCGCTGGGGTAGCCGAGGGCGACTCCATCCGTGTGCACCGTGCGGACGACTCGGGCCGGCTCACCCTCAAGGTCAAGGATGTGAAGGAGAACCCGAAGGGGCTCTACCTCCGTCTCGAGGGTGACTTCCGCGTCAACGACGAGGTCTATCTCGTGCAGACCCGCTCGATGGGCAAGCGATGGAAGCCCGTCCTGCCCAAGGAGCTCGGCCGCTACCACAAGTTCCCGAGCCACGACTCGGCCAGGCTCCCCGCCTTCCCGAAGCCGTCGAGGGAGGCGTTGAAGGCCCTTCCCGAGGGATTGTACGCATTGGTTGGAAGGGTCGGCGACCTCCACGTCCTTTTGTCCGAGCGGCCGACCAAGGCCATGATCTTCTTTGACCGCAAGAACGCGGAGCTCATGCGAAAGCACGAGAAGGAGCTGCCCTTCAAGCGCGACTCCCTGGTGCTCTGGCTGGATCCCTACTTCCCCGAAGGCGATTCCCCCTGGCTCGAGGAGGCCCTCGCCTACTGGGTCGGACGCGGCCAGACCCTCTTCGTTGCCAACAACGTCGCCCACCTCGGCATGCTGCGCGGGAAGACCGGCCCCAGGGGAGAGGATCTCACCGTGGTGGCCGGCCCCTGGCTCTACACCTTCAACTCCTGGGCAGCGGCCTTTGTCGCCGACGAGGGCGCGCGCTTTGTCATCCCTCCCTACGAGATCGGCAAGCAGGACTTCCAGAAGGTTGCCGCAACAGTGCCGGCCGGGGCCTTCATGCAGATCGTGTTCTCCTACCCGACCCTGTTCCGCATCCGCGCCGACCTTGCCAAGACCTACGACTTCAAGGAATTCACCGATCGCGAGGGCATGGTCTACGAGATCC
>CAIJMU010000187.1 GCA_903821875.1 uncultured Spirochaetota bacterium | reverse complement strand
TGATCTCGTTGAAGTCACCCTTGTAGGCATCGGTGATCTTCGGGGGTATGTCGCCCTGGCTGATCCGGTCAACATAATTAGCTGCAACCGTGAGGGGGCCGATGACAGCGTCGAGGGTCTTGTTGACGCCTTCGACGATCCTGCGGTAGTCGCCCTGGTGCATGGTGGCGTCAGCCCGCGTGGCAAGCTTGCCGTCAACAGCAGCGTTGACGAGGATTCCAGAATCGGCGACAAGTGCATTCACCGCGTCGATGGCCTGGTTCAGGTTGTTCTTGATCTCGTTGAAGTCGCCATTATATGCATCGGTGATCTTCGGGGGAATGTCGCCCTTGGAAATTCGGTCGACGTAATTGGCCGCGGTGTTGAGGGGGCCGATGACCGCGTCCAGGGTCTGGTTGACTCCCTCGACGACCTTGCGGTAGTCGCCCTGGTGCTTGGAAGCGTCTGCCCGGGTGGCGAGTTTGCCTTCTACTGCCGTCTTTGCAAGCATTCCTGTATCTGCCACGAGGAGGCTTACGGAATCGGAAACCGCCGAGAGCGAAGCGGCCATTTGGCCGAACTCGTCCTTCGAGGTAATGACGAGCCGGTCGCTGAGATCTCCCGTGGCCATCTTGTCGAGGATAGCGACACTCTTGCCGAGGGAGCCGGTGATATGCCGGCTCAGGAGTATCAATATGAGGATTATGGCGAGCATCATGACTGCCATGGCGACAATGAAAAGGACTTCCATGAACTGCACGGTGTCTTCAGCAGATTTCACCTGGGCTGCCACCCGCTGCATCAAAAGGGTCTGGAACTGGGTGACCGGAGCCATGATCTTGTCGATCTCGTTCATGTAGCCGCGGTCGAAGAGTCGCACTTGCTGGAGCTGAAGCGCCAGGTCGCCTCCAGTCTTGAGGTCCAGGCCAGGGTTGTCCTTGATCCAGGTGTCGACATAGGTCATGACCTCAGTCTCCAGGTTGACGAGGTTCATCGAGAAGTCGTTGGACTTCAGGATGTTGTCATTTTCCTCCGAGGTGAGCTTCATGTTTTTGACCAAGTCCTTGAAGGAAATGGTTGTTCCATTGGACCGGGCTGCCTTTCCATTCGAGATATCCAGGGTGTGGAAATATGAAGTCCGATAGGAAACATCGCCGGTCATCGCATACTGGCGGATGTCGTTGGTGAGATCCTTCGAACTGCCCGTCATTGTTTCCGACAGGAGAATGGCATCCCTCTGATAGGCGATGTTATCCTGGAGCCTTGACTCCGCCGAGACCAGGTTGACCGCGGCAAACACCAGAAGAGCGCCCAGAACAACAGCTATGGCTATTGAAAGGGCAAAGATTCTTTTCAAACTCATGCAAGGCTCCTTGTGCTACCCATGATGGCACCATAGAGCGCTTTTCCATGAATTCGCATCCATTACAATCGCATGAGCCATTGAATAAACAAAGGGGAGGCCGGCTGATGAGAGCATAGGGATTCGGCTTTTGCCTTTGTAGTCCCTTCTACCGGCCCCCAGGCGGGCCATTTCGGACTTGTCAGCAGCCGGAGCCATACAGCTGGTCGGTCGTGACTCGGAGACAATAGGGCAGGATGACATTCGATACAATTAGGACTAGACTGCGGGATGCAGCAATACGTCCAGGAAACAGGCAAGGAGTTCTCCAATGCAGGCCCCACCCGGCTCGATCACCTTCTTTTTTTCGGACATGGAAGGGAGCACGGTATTAGCCCAGGAGCGTCCTGACGAGTGGGATGCGATAAAGCAATGTCACGATGACATTCTCCAGGCCTGCATCGAAGAGCGTAGCGGTCATGTTTTCAACATCGTCGGCGATGCCTACTGCGCCGCATTCTCTGACATTGTGGAAGCTACACAAGCCGCCGTCGAAGTCCAGCGACGACTCGGAGTCGATGTCCGTGGGCACAGGATCAAGGTGCTGATTGGTCTCCATACGGGCTCCTCCGAGTGATGCGGCGACGACTATCGAGGCTACATGACCCTCGCGCTGGCGCACCGCGTCATGTCCGCGACTCACGAAGGGCAGATACTTGTCTCCAGTGACCACGCCGAGTTGCTTGGGACGGAGCTTCCCGAGGATTTGAATCTCAGGGACATGAACGAGAACCTCCTGAAGGGAATTCTTAAGCCTCAGCGACTCTGGCAGGTCCTGGCAACAGGACTTCGGGAGGAGTTTCCTCCCCTGGAGTCACTGAGCGCTGTACCCAACAACCGCAGCTCCCAGACAACCGGCTTCATTGGACGGCTGAGGGAGATCGCTCAGATTCGCGACCTGCTTGAAAAGAGCCGCCTGGTGACCCTCACCGGTGCCGGCAGAATCGGAAAATCGAGGATCGCCGTCCAGGTCGCCACGGAGGTCCTGACCGATTACCCCCCCCGGCGGGGTGGCGTCCCCGAGGTCAGACCCAAAGGTGGCTACTCCCTGCGATGTCCTCTTTCCCGAAGGCGACGAAGATGATTGGAAGGATTCCGGCTGGAGCCGGAGCCTCTCTTCGAGAATCTGATCTGAGAAAAAAAACCGCCGGTTTTCCGGCGGTTCAGTTTTGCGGTGGAATGCCTTTCAGGGCGAACCGGTCTGGGTATTGATAAAGGCCTCGCCGCAGCCATCCACTGACTTCACCTTGGCGAGCCAGCCCTCTGACTCGTTCCTGGTTTTCCACGGACCGATCCTGACCCGGTACCAGCTCTTTCCGTTGATGTCCTTGACGGTTATGAGGGCTGCAATACCCTTGCCTGCGAGCCCGTCGCGGAGGGTATCGGCCTTGCCTCGCTCGAGGAAGGACGCTGCCTGGATCCAGTACGCAGTCACTGGTGCTACCTTCGCAGCTGCTGGCTTGGCCGCTGCACCGGCCTTGGCCCCTGTCTTGGCGACCGCGCTGGTTCTGGAGCTGGTACTTGCTTTCGGCGCAGCCTTTGGCGCGGGCTGAGGTGCAACTGCGGTAGCGGTGGCTGTTGCAGTCGCGGTTGCCGTTGCGGTGCCGTTTCCGTTTGCCGTAGCCTGGGCATTCGTGCCAGGACCCGAGGCTGCAGATGCGGGAGGAGGAACGCCAGTGGAAGCTGCCGGTGCCTGGGAGCCTGGGGCGATTGTCGTCACGTTGCTCCCCTGGCTCGCGAGGGGGGGCATGCTGGCAGGCTTGTCCCCATATATCACAACTATGTCGCCATCATGGCGATTCACCGCAGCCTGGGGTGCGGTAGCCGGTTCGTTGAGGTAGTCCTGGGGGTCGAGGGGCTTGGGCGCGGCAGTGTTGCCGACCGTCGCCGGCGCTGAGGGGGCTCCATGACTCGGATAGAACAGGAAGACGCCGGCAAGTGCGACGACGAGCACAAAGGCACTAACAGCTACTGCTATCCAGAGTATCGTTGATCGTTCAGACGACATCGCTAAGCCCTCCACAGGTGCTGCGCCGATCCCGCCTGGGATGGGACGCTTCCCTCTCACGAGGTATCGGCCAGTTCACTTGTTTATGTTACCGGAAAACAGCTTTACCTGCACTGCCTGCTTTGGACTCTCCCTGGAGGATTTGAAGACTGGCTTCGAGCCTTGCTTCGAGGCGGTCTTCGAGCCTGGCGGGGCTGCCGTCGTTATGGATGACAAGCGGCTTGATCCGGGCTGAGTCCCTGAGTTTCCAGAGGGCTTTCTGGCTCCTGATCCTGGCCACGGTGCGGAAGATGCCACTCCGGTCGCGGCTCCAGGCTCGGAGGAGGCGCCTGGGCAGGCAGGCCCGGACTTCCAGGATGGCGTCACAGGTAGCGGCGATTGGCATCCTGTAGAGGATGGCTGCATTTATAAGGATGGAACCCGATCCCCTGGCGTGGAGTTCAGCGACTGATTCTTCGACGAGGGCGAACATGTGCGGATGCACGATGGCCTCGTGGTCGGCGAGGGCCTTGTGATCGGCGAAGACGATGGCGCCGAGGGTCTTCCGGTCGATGCTTCCGTCGGCTGCGAGAATGCCCTCGCCGAAGCGCCTGACTACCGCTGGCTTCGCCAGATCGAGGGCCCGGTGGCCGAGCCTGTCCACGTCGATGGAGGTAAAACCCCTCGCTTCGAGGAGCCCTGCGACACGGTTCTTGCCGGCGCAGTAGCCGCCGGTGAGTCCGATCAGCATATGCCGGTTCCCATCAGTGCATGGCTCCCCAGCTGCCTGCGCGCTCGACCGTCGAGCGGAGGGGTACCGACAGCGCGACCGCCCCCTCCATGGCTGCCCGCACGAGATCCTCACAACGCTGAACATCGGCTTCGGGGCATTCCACGATGAGTTCGTCGTGGACCTGGAGGAGGATGCGGGCCTTGGGGAGTTCGTCCCTGAGGCTCCGGTCCACGGCGAGCATGGCAAGCTTCATGATATCCGCAGCCGAGCCCTGGATGGGCGTGTTGACGGCCACGCGTTCGGCCGCCGACTTTTCGGTCTTGTTGCCCGAGTTGATGGCGCGGATGGGCCTGCGCCGGCCGAGGATGGTAGAGGTGTAGCCAGTCTTCTCGACCTGCGCGACAGTCCTGGCGATGAAGTCACCGATGCCGGCGTAGGTCTTGAAATAGCTGTCGATAAAGGCCTGTGCCTGCGTCCTGGATATGCGCAATTCCCTGGCGAGGCGGAAGGCGCTCATACCGTAGACTACTCCGAAGTTGATGGTCTTGGCGATGCGCCGCTGCTCGGGAGAAACCTCAGCCTCGCTGGCACCGAAGAGGAGGGCTGCAGTGCGGCGGTGGACGTCGATGCCCTCGCGGAAGGCCCGGCACAGCTCCGGGTCGCCGGAGAGGTGGGCCAGTACGACAAGCTCTATCTGCGAGTAATCCGCCGATACCAGGAGCATACCCGGCGCGGCGTGGAAGGCTGCCCTGATGCGCCGCCCGTCTTCCTCGCGTATGGGTATGTTCTGGAGGTTGGGATCGCGGCTCGACAGGCGCCCGGTGGCCGCACCCACCTGCGAATAGTGCGTATGGATGCGGCCCTCGCGCTCGCCAAGCTCCGCCAGGGGTTCCACGTAGGTGCCCGCCAGCTTGGCCAGCGAGCGGTGCTCGAGGATCTTCGCGGGCACGGGGTCGAGGTCGGCCAACTCTTCCAGCACCGAGGTGTCGGTGGAAAAGCCCGTCTTGGTCTTCTTGCCCGTGGGAAGCTTCCGCTCCACAAAGAGGATTTCCTGGAGCTGCTTCGGCGAGGCTATGTTGAACTCGCGGCCGGCGAGGTCCCAGATCTCGCGCTGGAGACGGCCGAGCCTGAGCTCGATTTCCGAGCCGAAGTCGCGGAGGGCCTGTGCGTCGATGGCGATGCCTGCGGCTTCCATGCGCGCCAGGAGGGGGAGGAGGGGCATCTCCAGGTCACGGAAGATGCTTGCGAGCCCTGCAGCCTCGAGCTCCGGCTCCATGAGGAGCCACAGGCGCAGCGTGAGGTCGGCGTCCTCGGCCGCGTAGTTGGCCGCAACCGAGAGGGGGACATCCGCGAAGCTGCCGCCCTTGGGCACAATTGTGTTGAACTCGACGCCCCGATAGCCGAGCCTGCGCTCGGCGAGGGCCTCGAGGCCGTAGCCTGCGCCGCCTCCGGCGGTGGCATAGGCATCCGCGTCCAGGAGGAAGGCCGCGATCATGGTGTCGGCCAGTCGGCAGCGCATTTCAACGCCGGCTACCTTCAGGACCGAAAGGTCGTACTTGATGTTCTGGCCTATGACGAGGGTGTCAGGCCTTGAGAAAAGCCGGGCAAGTTCGCCCAGGGCAAGGGCAAGTGGGATTCCTGTGCCTTCAGGGCAGCGTATCGGGACATAGGTCGCTGTACGCGCGTCGAGGGAAAGTGAAAACCCTACTAGTTGGGCTTTTTGCTCGTCGAGGGAGTCGGTTTCGCAGTCGAAGGCAAAGCTGCCCCTGGCCAGGCAGGCGTCGACAAGGCTGGACAGCCCTGCCTTGTCGCTGACCATCGTGTAGCTGCCCGAACCGAGGAGGGCCGCCGGAGCCACTGATGCAGGCGGAGGCCCAGCGGGAACGGCCGGCGGGGCGGCGCCAGCCGTCGTGGCTTCGGCTGTACCACGGGGACCCTCGCCGGCGGCGGCGGATGGAGGGGGAGGCGCGGCAGTCGCGTTGTCAGCCTGCGTAAAGAGCTCCATGCCTTCCATCGGGGGCGCAGCGCCTGCTGCTGTGGGCGACTGCCCGGTGGCGACCAGACTTCTCATGCCTTCCCGGATAAAGAGGGAATTGGCAGCCGCGCGGTCGAGGCTGCCAATCTCGAGTTCGGCCAGGGAGGAAAGGGGCAGGGGGACATCGTAGACGAGGGTGACGAGTTTCCGGGACAGGAGGGCCGACTCGCGGCCATCCTCGAGCTTCTTGCGCAGCGAGGCGGGTTCCACTTCGGAAAGATGCTCATAGATAGTATCAATTGTCGCGAATTGTGAAAGCAGTTTCACGGCGGTCTTGTCGCCGATGCCTTTGACGCCGGGGATGTTGTCCGAGGAGTCGCCGGTGAGGGTGAGGTAGTCGAGGATGCGCTGGGGTTCGACGCCCCATTCGGCGCGCACCTCTTCGGCTCCGTAGCTTGCGTAGGCGAAGTTGTTGCTGGGACGGAGGGCACGCACGCTGCCGCCCACGAGCTGCAACAGGTCCTTGTCGCCGGAGACCACATAGCATTCGCGGCCCTCCGCGCGGGCGCGGGCGGCCAGGGTGGCGATGACGTCGTCGGCCTCGAAGCCCTCTGCGACGAGGGTGGGGATGCCCAGGGCCCTGAGGATTTCCTCGACTATGGGAACCGCCGCGTGGAGCTCTTCTGGCGTCTTCTGCCGGGTGGCCTTGTACTCGGTGTAGAGGTCATGGCGGAAGGTTTTGCCCTTGGGGTCGAAGACTGCGGCGATGGCGCCGGGATTGTGCTCGGCGAAGAGCTGGAAGATGAACTTGAAAAAGCCGAAGACTGCCGAGATGTTCCGCCCGTCGGGAGAGCGGAGGGGGCGGTTCATGAAGGCGAAGTGGGCCCGGTAGATGAAGGCGTAGGAATCGATCAGGTAGAGGGGCGTCTGCATGCCGGAAGGATAGTCAGAAGCGCGCGCAGGGGCAAGGCGGCGGACGGGGAGGCGAGTGGGGTAGGCGGTTCAGGCCGGCTTTAGGACAGGACCTGTCTCGCGGTCTCGAACTGTCCTTCCCAGAGCACGAGCCTCGCCTCCTGGCCTACGGCGATGCTGCCGCGTTTTTCCGCCGCGCCGAGGGCTGTCCAGGGGTTCAGGCTCAGGGCGGCCACGGCCTGCGGAACAGCGGCGCCCGTCACCTCGAGATAGTTCCTGAGCACCCCTGGCGCGAGGCGGTTGGAGCCCATGAGGACGCCTGAGTCCGCATAACGCACACCCTCCGGTCCCGAGCGCACGGTACTGTCATAGTAGGTATAATCGCCGTGGGGGAGACCGGCGGCGACGACGGCGTCGGAGATCAGGATGAGGCGCGTGGGGTCGAGGGCGGAGGCTGCTGCGCGGAGGGCCCAGGCGCCGACATGGACGCCGTCGGCGTTCAGCTCGACAAAGGGCCGCCGGTCGACGAAGGGTAGCATGGCCAGGCCCGCGTCCTTATGGGAGAAGCCCGACATCGCGTTGAAGAGGTGGGTGACACCGAAGGGACCAGAGGGCAGTTCGACGTCTTCGAGGAGGGCGTTCGAATGGCCGAGATAGGGAAGGACAGCAGCCCTCTGCAAGATAGGGTAGAGGCCCGCTGCTCCCGGCAGTTCGGGTGCAATTGTCATGAGTTTGAGTGTGCCCCTGCAGCGCTCGAGGATGGACAGGAGGAGGGCTTCGTCGGGCGCATGGACGCACTCGGCGAAGATGCCTCCGCGCTTGCCCATGTTGATGAAGGGCCCTTCGAGGTGGATGCCCGGCACCGTGGCCTCGTCGAGGCCCGAGGCTTCGAGGGCGTTCACGAGGGCGCTGACCTCGCGCGGCTTCCATAGGAGGGTCGGGACAAAGCTCGTGACACCGCGCTCGCGAAGGAAGTCCCGCAGGGCGAGGAGCTTCGCAGCTGCTGCCTCGGGGTCGTCACCGAGGCCGTCGAAGCCAACACCGCCGACGCCGTGGATGTGATGCTCGACGAGGCCGGGCGTAACCCAGGCCCCCCGCGCCTCGATGCGCTCGTCGGCGGGGGGGAGAGCTGCCCCGGCCGCGAAGATGGCCTCGATGCGGCCGCCCTTGAGGAGGAGGGATCCGCCCTCCAGAACCCTGTCGGGCAGGACGAGCCTGGCACCGGCGATAAGTGTAGTTGTCATGATAGAACCTGTCCTTGCGGCCGGGCTGACCTGGCCTTCATCATTCGTACACCAGCCGGGGGGCCTTCCTGACGGAGATCTTCCAGGAAAGGCCCGTGCCGACGTTGTAGGCCCGCGCGAAGGAACCCAGGTTGATGGCGACCGCGAGGTTGAGGATGGAGTTGATGTACACCAGGGGTTCGCCGACATTGACAGCCGCAAAGCTCTGCGCGTAGGTCATCGTATTGCGGTAGAGTTCGCGCGTGTCGTTCTTGATGGCGATTTCGAGGCGGCCTCCGTGGCCGACGCCGAGCTCCGAAAAGAGGGAGTAGGGTATGTTGGACCAGAGGCTGCCGAAGCGCACGTCCAGGACATCGATGGTGCCGGTGACCGCGTCCCCCTCGCGGTAGGCGGGGGAGTGGGGAAGCTCGACGATGCTGGCAGGATCGAGGGCAGGACCGGAGTCCTCGAAGGTCATGGCGCCTGAGGCCAGGCGCGCTCCGGTGTAGGCGTACACGTCGCGGCCGTGGAAGGTGTAGGAGAGCTCCGAACCCTTCAGGCGGTTTTTCGTCTCATCGATCAGGCGGGCTTCGGCGATGCCGTGGTGGAGCTTGACGTGGGTGAGGGCACCGTTGTCCGGAGTCACGATGATCTGGCCGGTCTTCGTGCGCACGACTACGCTGCGCCGGTGGGAACCGACGCCGGGATCGACCACCGACACGAAGACGGTGCCCGCGGGCCAGTAGGCTATGGTCTGTACTAGTCGGTATGATGCTTCCCAGATGTCGTACTGGGGTATGTCGTGGGTGAGGTTGCTGATGCGGAGGGCGGGATCGACCCCGTAGGCCACCCCGTACATCGCGGATACGGCTCCGTCGGCCGTCCCGAAATCGGTCTGGTACACCAGTGCGTGGGACATATCGACCTACCTCATAATATATGGCTGAGGAAGGCCTTGGTGCGTTCCTCGCGGGGCGAGTCGAAGAGTCCGTCAGGGCTCCCGGTCTCGACGATCTTTCCTGCGTCCATGAAGACAACGCGGTCGGCAGCGGCACGGGCAAAGCCCATCTCGTGGGATACGACGAGCATGGTCATGCCCTCGCGGGCGAGGCCGGTGATGACCTCGAGGACCTCGCGCACCATCTCAGGATCGAGGGCCGAGGTGGGTTCGTCGACCAGGAGGAGCTCTGGCTCCATGGCCAGGGCCCGCGCGATGGCGGCACGCTGCTGCTGCCCGCCTGAGAGCTGGCGGGGGTAGCGGTCGAGCTTGTCGGACAGGCCGACGCGCGCGAGGAGGGCTATCGCCTTTTCCCGGACTATAGCCTTCTCGCGCTTGCGGACGAGCCGGGGCGCGAGGCAGACATTGTCGAGGATGGTGAGGTGCGAAAAGAGGTTGAAGTGCTGGAAGACCATGCCCGCGTCCTCTCGGATGCGCCTGAGGTCGGCAGGCTTGTCGGTGAGGACCTTGCCATCGATGGTGATGGTTCCCGAGTCGAGGATCTCGAGGCGGTTGACCGAGCGGAGGAGGGTGGACTTGCCCGAGCCCGAGGGGCCGATGAGGAGGACTACCTCGCCCTTGCCCACATCGAGGTCCACGCCGTCGAGGGCCAGGGCTGTTTCATGGCCGCGCTGGTCGCGGAAGGATTTCCTGGCGCCGCGGATCGTGACGAAGCTCATCGGGACTGGCCCTCCTTCAGCCTGCGCTCGAGGCGGCGCACGAGCATGGACAGCGAGACCGTGAGGCAGAGGTAGAAGAAGGCCACGACGTTGTAGGTCTCGAAGAACCTGAAAGTCGATGCCGAATAAACCTTTCCTAATTGGGTGATATCCTGGACGCCGAGGGCGGAGACAAGGGAGGAATCCTTGATGACCGCCACGAATTCGTTGCCGAGGGCTGGCAGCACGTTGCGGATGGCCTGGGGGAGGACGATGCGCCTGGTGACCTGCCCGCGTGACAGGCCCAGGGCGAGGGCGGCCTCGATCTGCCCCTTGTCGACGCTCTCGATGCCCGCGCGGAAGATTTCGGCGATGAAGGCGGCGTAGCCGAGGGTGAGGGCGAGGATGGCCCGCGTAGCGAAGTCGAAATCACGTGCCAGGAGGGGCTCCATCCAGTGCAGGGCGATAAGGGGAGACAGGAGCCAGTTGAGGACTCCGGCCAGGGCTGGAGCCCCGACAAAGGCTATATAGTAGAGGACCACGAGCATCGGGAGGCCGCGCACGAGTTCTATATAGAAGGTGGCTAGCTCGCGGGCGATGCGGACCTGGGAACTCTTGAGAAGCCCAAGAACCAGACCCAGCACTATGGCAGCCACAAAGGCGACCATGGCGACGCCGAGGGTGACGGGAATGCCACTGGCTATGGCTCCGAAAATGACGCTGTAGTCCCCATTGGTGGCGGCGGCGACCAGACCTACGACGCCGAGCGCCAGTATGGCCACCAACCACCAGGGAGTCATCCCAAGGCGCGTTCCCAGCGATTTGAAAAGCGGCACCGCTGGGGTGCCGCCTGGTGGGGTCTGAGTCACCGGATCAGGGCTTGTAATCCCAGAACCATTTGGTATCAAGCTTGGCGAGGGTTCCGTCGGCCTTCATGGCTGCGATGGCTGCGTTGAAGGGCTTCACGAGGTCTGAGCCCTGCTTGAAGATAAAGCCGAAATTCTCGGTGCCGAGGGCTCCGCCGAGGTTCTGGAGCTTGCCGGGGTTGGCGCCGATATAGCCCTTGCTGGAGGATGCGTCCATGAGGACCATGTCGACGTCGCCGGCGAGGAGGGCCTGGACTGTGGCGCCGAAGGTCTCGAAGAGCTTGATGCGCGGGTTCTTCTCGTCGCCGTCAAGGACGTTGTAGACCGCGACGTAAAAGTTAGTGGTTCCTGCCTGGGCTCCGATGAGAAGCTTCGGGTTGGCGGCTAGACCCTTTTCGTCCGTGAATCGCTTCTCGCCCTTGCGCACGAGCATGAACTGCTGCGAGACCATGTAGGGGTCGGAGAAGGCCACCTGGCCCTTGCGCTCGTCGTTGATGGTGATGCCGTCCATGCCGACGTCGAACTGACCGTCGCGCACTGCCTGGATCATCGTGTCCCAGCTCGAGATCTTCCACTCGATCCTGGCGTTCAGCCGCTTGCCGATCTCATTGACCGCGTCATATTCCCAGCCCATGGCCTTGCCGGTCTTGGCATCGACGAAATTGAGGGGCGTGTAGGCATTCTCGGTTACGGCCACGATCTTCCTGCCCTTGAGGTCAGGCAACTTCTGCGCGGTCGCTCCGACGGCGGCGACGAGGGCGAGGATGGCGAGGATGTACAGGTGCTTCTTCATGGGGCGCTCCTTGGGCTTGCATTCAGGGCCTGAGTCTATGCGGAGGCCATGGCATCCGGCAAGGGGCGGGGCATCAGGGGCCTTCCGTGGTGTCCGACCCTGTCGGGGATTCGACCTCGCGCACGACATCGAGGACGCTTCCGTCACGCCATTCCACGAGGGCCACCACCCTGTCGCCGAAGCGCGGCTGCTCGGGGATTCCGGTGATCGCCTGGATCTCCCTCATCAGGTCGCCGATCCCGGTGACAGGAAGGCCGGCTTTCTTCGCCAGGGCGAGGAGGTCCCCCCTTCGGGGATTGATGGCGATGCCCCTCTCGGTGACGACCGCGTCGACCAGCTCTCCGGGACAAGACACAGTTATGACCTTTTCCCCGATGATGGGGATCCGCTTCCGGAAGCCCGGGACCGTGACGATGCAGCACGAGGCGCCGGCTGCGGCATCCTGATGTCCCCCGATGCCGTGGAGGAGCCTGCCGTCCGAGTGGGTGTTCACGTTTACGTTGAAGTCGAGGTCGATCTCGGTGGCGCCGAGGATGGCGAGGTCGAGCATCGAGGCGGCGGAGCCGAGTCCGTGGGGGCCGTAGGAGGAGAAGGGATCGGATTCGAGGTGACGCGGATTCTCCCTGCAGGACCTCACGGCTTCAAGGTCGAAGCTCTGCAGGTCGATGATGCTTCCAAGTAATCCCTCTTCGAGGAGTCCGGCCAGGATTCCCGTGCCTCCGCCGTGGGCGAAGGAAGCGTGGATGCCCTTGCTGCGCATGCGGGCAGCCAGGCGGGTCACGGTCGCCAATGATATGCCTCCGGCGCCCGCCTGGAAGGAAAAGCCTTCGTGGATGATGCCGACTGCCTCCGCGAAGGCAGCGGCCAGCTCGGCCACCAGGAGCTGTGTGGGGCTGCGGGTCAGCCTGGTGCTTCCCGAGGCTATCTTTGAGGGGTCACCTATGGAATCGACTGCCAGGACATGGTCGACGCGTCCGCCGGAGATGGACTGCGGCGCACAGGGGTAGGGCACGAGGTTGTCGGTAATTATGACGACTTCATCAGCGTGGAGGGAGTCGGGAAGGGCGTAGCCAAGGGGGCCGCAGGCTGATTTTCCGTAGAGGCCGTTGGCGTTTCCGAAGCTGTCGGCCGTCGGCGCGGCGATTATGGCGAGGTCGATGTGAAGCTCGCCCGTCTCGACGGCTCGGCACCTTCCTCCGTGGGAGCGCAGGATGGAGACGCCCCGCATGGCCCCCCTGGTGCAGGCGGCGCCGACAGCCCCGTTCATCGAACCTTCCACCCGCGCGATGACTCCCGACTCGATGAGGGGGACGAGGCGGTCGTGCACGGGGAAGAGGGCCGTCGGCGCCAGTACAAGGTCCTTGTATCCCCGCGCCGCGATCCGGGTAATTGCTTCGTTGATTACCGCGTCCCCGTCCCGGAGGTGGTGGTGGAAGGATATCGTCATCCCGTCACGGAGCCTTACCCGGTCAAGTAGCTCGTCCCAGGAGGTGGCGAGCTTGACGGGAGCGCCCCTGCCTGCGGAGCCGCGGAGAGTGGCCCCCTGGCCGCGGGGCGGGCCAGGGGCTGGGACCGCTCCGGCTGCTTCGGCCTGCACCACATCGCAAGAAGGGAAGGCAGGGGCGTAGGGCCGGAGCTTCCTTCCGTCTATGGAACCGGGAATGTCCCTGCCCAGGCTATTTGCGGTGAACCCCATGTCAGGCCTCCACTGGCTGAAGGCCATCGTGCTGTTCAGGGGCAAGCCCCGCAAGGGAGAGGATCCGGGAGGCACGGGCGAAGGCAGGAGCGTCGATCATGATGCCGTCGATGGCTACCGCACCGCGGCCCTCGATTCTCGCCGCATGCATGGCGGCGAGCACGTGCCGCGCCTTCTGGATGTCTTCGGGAGAGGGGGCGAAGACACGATGCACGATCTCGATCTGGGAGGGATGGATGAGCCCCTTCCCTGAAAAGCCGAGGGCCTTGGCCCTGCGCACGGAGGCCTCAAGCCCGGCGAGGTCTTCGAGGTCGGGATACACGGAGTCCTGCGCCTCCACCCCGGCTGCCCTCGCCGCGAGTGCCACGAGGCCACGTGCCACCGCAGTCTCGCCTTCATCAGACTGCCTCTCGACGCCGAGGTCCCGACGGAAGTCCTCGGCGCCGAATCCGAGCGTGACGCAGCGGGGAGAGGCTGCGGCTATCGAAAGGGCTGCCATGACGCCGCGGGCAGTCTCCACGATGGGCATGAAGAGGATCGAGCCTGCGGGAAGGCCTGCGTCCCGCTCGAGCCTCGTCACCTCGAGGTCGCACTCGTGGACAAGTTCGGCGGATTCGCATTTCGGCAGGACGATGGCATGTGGAGCGAAGGGGACGATGGATGCGAGATCGGCTGATGCATGGGGGCCATCGAGGCAATTGATACGGACAGCGAGCTCTGAACTGCCGAAGAAGCCACGGCATTCCGACAGGAGGACACGTGCGAGGATGCGGGCCTCGAGCTTCCGCCCCTCATCCACAGAATCCTCGAGGTCGAGTATCAGGCAGTCCGCGCCGAAGAGCCCGGAGTTGACCGCGAGCTCAGCCTGGTTGGCTGGGAGGTAGAGCCTGCTCCTGCGGAGCCTGTTCCGGCTTCCCCCTGGTGGCACCTGTATCTGGGGCCACGCCGGGGGCAAGGGAGTTTGCAGTCCCGCCAGTACGAGGGCGGCCTCGGTACGCGCGGCGACTACATGATCCAGGGCTCCGTTGTCCACGATGGCGAGAATGCCTGTAGCGCCGAAGGACTGGGCGACTCGGAGCGCCCTGGCCCTGATGGCCTTGTCGAAAAGGGGAGAGATAGTGGATTCCACACGGAGTTCGAGGGGGCCGCTTCCCTTTCTGTAGCTTGCGACGCAGTCCGACCTGGAGGGCGTTCCGGCGCTATAGGTCCCGCTCACAGCTCCTGGACCTCGAAGGGGCCGAAGAGGGCACGGGCCGGCGCCAGCGCGCCGCAGGCGACCATGCCACTCCGGTGGCGGCCATCCCTGGCCGAAAGCAGGGCCTGCCCATCGACGGCGAAGGTCAGGAGCTCACCTGAGGCTTCGAAGGTAAAGACATACTTGGTATTGAGTTTCCAGTCGAATCCGGTGCTGGCCAGCCTTTCCATCCCGAAATCCCTCCTGAACAGCGAGACGCGACCCTGGCCGTCGAAGCCCGCGAAGTAG
The DNA here is from genome assembly GCA_903821875.1 of uncultured Spirochaetota bacterium. GTDB lineage: Bacteria > Spirochaetota > Spirochaetia > Treponematales > Rectinemataceae > CAIJMU01. The sequence goes on along the minus strand of CAIJMU010000187.1, from coordinate 72,199 downwards.
CCGCGCATGGCTCCGCCGCAGCGGAGGCCGATGACCAGGCTCTCTCCCGCGCGGGGAGTCACGGTGACACTGAAGACCTGGTCTTCCACCCCGTATCCACCGGTATATGAAGTCGCCGGCACGTCGGTCATCAGCTGCATCCTTCCCTCCTCGAGGGTCCACCTGCCTCCATCGTGGGAAAAGGGCGTAATGCATCCGAATTCGACACTTTGCCTGGCCATGTCGATGGAGTATCGGGCCTTGCCGGAAATCGAGAAGCTTTCGACGAGGAGCCTTCCTGAGTCCCTCCGGGCAGCGCCGGAGTAACCTGTCAGGACAAGCCCGACCTCGTCGACCTGGGAACCGCCGACATCCGGGATCGTGAAGCCCATGACCGCGTCCTCTCCGGGTTCAGGGAATATCGTGGTAGTTGTTTCAATATCCTTTCCCGTCGAACTGTCGCGGACATAACCTGCGATTCCGACCTTTTCTCCCTCCCAGCTTTCGCGTCGGAAACGGATTTCTACCTTCTGTCCCGGCCTCGCGACAGGCGAAAAGACGGGGCTATAGCGTTCGTCATCGAAATCACAGCGGCGGTAGAAGGGTTTCCAGAACAGCTTGCCCTTTCCCTCCCTCGGTATCCGCTCGTAGCGGAATTCCAGGGCTCCCCCTCCGTTTCGGGCGGAACGCGCGCGATGCACGGCAGAGAAGGCCACAGGGTCGGAGACGCGCATGCCGTGCGTTGACCCAGGGAGGGCGAAGTCGAAATGGAAGGCCCGTTCCCCGTCGCCACGGGCGATGGCCGCCTCGATTCCGACCGGCGTTGCCTCGCCTGCCAGGCGATAGCCGACAGCCGCGAGCTTTCTCGAGAAGGTAGGAATGTCCAGTATGTTGAGGGAGCCAGGCAGGCCCGAAAGGACAATTCCGTCGTTGATCGGATCCCTGTATCGCGGGGGAATGGAGTCCAGTCCCCCGAGGACTCCGAGGATCGTACCCACATTGCCGGCGTTGCAGTCGGTGTCCCATCCGCACATGGTAGCGATTTCCACAGTCCGCGCGAAGTCTCCGGCTCCGTACATGAGGGCCAGGACGCAGACCCCCGCGTTCGGTATCATGTGGCAGAGCCCGGGGTAGCGGTCGTAGCCCCATTCGGCGATGAGGTATTCCTGGCAGGGACGCCAGTCGCCAGGATGCGCGCCGTGGAAGCCCATGACCGCCTTCGCGACATCCGAATACAAGCAATTGCTATCGAGCTGGTCCAGGCCGGCCTCGACAACCCGGCGGAGGGCACTCTCTTTCGCCGTGGCTCCGAGACCTGCTGTCGCAGCCTCTGAAAATGCGGCCGCGATGCAGGCGGCGATGAAGCGCGCACCGTTCTTTCCATCTCCGTCGTGGGAGACGCTCGCCGCAGTGGCTGCGTAGTCGGCGGCTTCCCGGGGGCGGCCCGGCCAGACAAGACCCCAGGTATCTATGAAGATCTGCCCGCCGATCTGCTCGGCTACTGCCGCGCCGTTCCGTGCGATCGAGCCGGACTCGGGGGCCGGAATCCCGGCCTTGAGGTTGAGGAAGGCCGTGTGTTCGGTGCTGATGCCGTAGCCCCCCCACCAGAACATGCCCCTGCCTTCGCGGGAGTAGTCAAGCCAGGCCCTGCCTACGGCTTCGGCCTCGAGCGGCTTCCGGGGATCGCCTTCGAAAAGCGGCCGGATGAAATAGCAGGGGCCATTGGCGTCGTCATCGGCAGCGAAATTCCGGAAAGGCTTCAGATAGGAAGTCACTTCTCCGTAGATCTCGCGTATCCGTCCGTAGGTCCAGATCGCGGGTTCCACAGGCGCGCCAAGCCTGATGCCCACGTTCTTGCCGATAAAGCCTGCATACAGGCGTTCGAGATAGTCCGCCGGAATGGCTGCCATAGTGACTCCAGATGAAGGGGATGGAGAAGGAAAGGGGAGGACGGCGAAACAGGATAGAAGCAGATCCTGAGCCACCGTCGGTACCCCCTCCCTTTTCCTTGCTGATTATTTCAGCACAGTCTGCGCGTACTTGGTGATGTCGACGCCACCGGCCTTGTTCCACTTGTCGACGAACTCGTCGAAGGCGGAAACCGGTTTCTTGCCGGTTACGATGTCAGCACAGTATTCCTTGTAGAGGTTGACCATCTGGTCCCAATTCGTGACGAATTGCTCCGGGATCAGGAAGGTGTGGTCGGGCAGCATGTATTTCTTGGCGAGGGCCGCCGCGTCGAGGGCGGACTGGTTCATGATGGGCCGGGAGAGGGGCTTGTCGGGCTTGAAGCCGTTGAGCGAGTCGCCGAACCAGCCAATTGGCCATTCAGGGTACTTGTCGGTGAGGACGTAGGTCTTGCCGTCGTCGTTGTGATGGATGCCCGGGATGCCGAGCTTGGCGAGCTTCAGGCCCGCGGGGCTCCACATGAAATCGAGGATGGCAAAGGCCTCCTTCTTGACCGTGGAGGTCGATGCGATGGCCAGGCCGCGCGGTTCCTTGGTGACATCCACGAAGGGGGTAAGGCCCTGGGCCTTTCCCTTGGCGGGCGGCAGGGCAATGATGTCCGTACCCTGGGCCTTCATCATCTTGTTGGCATAGACATCGAGGCTGCCGGGAGCGACTCCGGGAATGATTCCCGCCTTGCCCTCGTAGAAGACCTGTTCCTTCGTGTCCCAGGCCTTGGTCAGATATTCCGGATCAAGGAGGCCTTCCTTGTAGAGCTTGGCATAGAACTCGAGTTTGGCCTTCTCGTTGGCTGATGTCCTCGAGTAGAACCATTTTCCGTCGGCAGCCTTCAGCCAGGTAGAGGTGTTGCCGAAGGCTGCGTCGAAGATCGCGTCGAGTTCCTCGACTCCATTGGTCTTGCCGGTGATGCTGATGCCGAACTTTGCGCCTTTCTTTGCGACCAGGTCCTTGAATAGGGCATAATAGGTATTGACATTCGGATTGGTCTGGACGGCCTTGGCCGAGGGCAGGGATTCGAACCAGTCCTTCCTCATGACAGGAGCGCGCACGCGGGGCGGGGCGATCCACAGGAGATAGGGATAGCTGGCCATGCGCTGCTTGCTGTGCTCGTCCATCAGGGCCTTGACGTATTTCGAGCTGGCGACATAGGGGGTCAGGTCCTCGAGCGCACCCTGGAGGGCGAGCTTGTCGTCGCCGCCCTGGAAATAGATGAGGTCCGGGGTGTCGCCCGAAAGGACCATCAGGCCGACCTTTTCGGCATAGTTGCCGGCGGGAGTCTTGATGACCTCGATGTCCACCGGCGTTCCCGCTGCAGCCATCCCCTTCTCGACAAGGGCGATGAAGGCATCGACACTGGGATCGGCGTCGAAGTCCTTCATCACGAATCGGACCTTGGGCTGGGCCATGGCCGATCCCAGGGTGCCAAGGATCATGAGCGCTGACAGCGCCGTGATCACGAGCCTACGCATCTTCACGATATGCCTCCTTGCTATTCCTTCAGCCCGCCCTCCATGACCCCGCGAGTGTAGTACTTCAGGATCAGGGGGTAGAGCATGAGCACTGGTATGATCGCCACGATGATGGTGCCGGCCCGGAGCGCGGCGTAGCTCAGCCTGGCGGCTTCGTCGTAACTGTAAAGGGTACCGGCACCGATGAGGGCCGAGGTGTCGTCGAGCACCACGAACTGCCTGAGGATGACCTGGAGGGGATACTTCGACGGTTCATTGATGTAGATGCTGGCACGGAAATACTCGTTCCAGTGCATGACCCCGTAGAAAAGTCCGAGGGTCGCGATGGCCGACTTCGACAGGGGTAGCATGACACGCCTGAAGATCGTCCAGTGGCCGGCCCCGTCGACGCGGGCGGCGTCGATGAGGGAGAGGGGGACATCCTCGAAGAATCTCATCAGTATTATGAGGTAATACACGTTGACGGTCTTGTAGAGGATGAGTATCCAGAGGCTGCCCAGTAGGCCGACCCGCTTCATGACCAGGTATTCAGGTACGATGCCGGGTTCGAAGACCATGATGAGTATTACGACGAGCATGAAGAAGCGCCGGCCGGGCAGGCTGGGCCTCGTCAGGGCATAGGCCGCCATCGAGGTGATGCCGAGGTTGATCGCCGTACCGACCGCCGTGATGAAGACCGAGTTGAGTATGCTCCTGATGAAGTACTGGTTGGCTGCGAGGACCTTGTAGACGATGAGCGAAAAGCCCTTGGGCCAGACATCGAGGCCAGAGAGTTCGGAAACCCGTCGCGTATCGGAGAGCGAGAGGGCCAGGAGGTTGAGGAGGGGGACGAGGACTGCGGCACAGATCCCCAGGAGGATCAACCCGATCGCAGCGCGGAGGAAGCGGTCGCCGAGCGGCGATTTTACCCTGGCAGCCATCACCACAGCCCCTTTCCCGTTACGCGCTTGGCCATCCGGTGGGTCGAGAGTATCAGGGCGAGCCCGATGACTCCCTTGAAGAGGCTGGCGGCGGTCGAGAAGGAATACTGCATGTTCACGAGGCCTATCCGGTACACGAAGGTATCGAGTATGTCGATCTTCGAGATGACCGAGTCGTTCATCATGTTGTAGACCTGGTCGAAGCCCGCGTTCATGAAGAAGCCGAGGTTCAGGATGAAGACGGTCACCATGGTCGGCACAAGCTCGGGCAGGGTGATGAATCGCATCTTCTGCAGCGCGGTCGCTCCATCCATGTCGGCTGATTCGTACAGGCTCGGGCTGATGCGCATGAGGGCAGCCAGGTAGATGATGGAATCCCATCCGATGCTCCGCCAGGTCTCAGAGAAGAACAGGACCCATCTGATATGGTCCTTGCTCGTCATGAAGTCGACCGGTTTCTGGCCGGCCATCCCCAGGATCTGGTTGGCTCCACCGGTAGTCGGGGAGAGGAAGGCGATCCAGACGCCCGCGATGACGACCCAGGACAGGAAATGCGGAAGGTAGGCGACAGACTGCACGAACCTGCGCAGCACCATGGACCTGAGCTCGTTGACCATGAGGGCGAAGGCCAGGGGCAGGGGGAAGAAGAGGATTATCTTCATAGTGCTCAATATGAGCGTATTGATCAGCACTATGAGGAAGCCAGGGGACGAGAAGAGGATGACGAAGTGCTTGAGCCCGACGAAACGGCTTTTCCCGAAGAGCTTGAAGTCCTCGAAGGCTATGGACATCCCTGCCATCGGCAGGATGTGGAACACGAGGAAATAGATGAGGGCCGGCGTCAGGAGGACGTAGAGGAACGCATCCCCCCTGAGTCGCTTCGACAGCGTTGCCCCTGCAGACATGGTGCTAGGCGCTCCTGTAGGAGAGGGCGACGAGGTCCCGCGCGAGGTCGAGCATGTCCTCGTCCCGTGCGAACTCGAGGCAGACGCCGGAGGGCTTCCTGACCTGGGCTACCCAGCTGTCGGGGAAAACGGAAAGCCCGTGGAGGCTGCCTGCGAGCGAACACACAAGGCCGCAGATCGTGTCGGCGTCCCGCCCGAAATTCGCGCTCCACAGGAGGCCGCGCCGGAAGTCGCCCTTCGTGAGCCGGAATATGGCATAGGCCTGGGGGATGGCCTCGGGGGCAGTTGCGTGCTCGGGCGTCCACAGGCTCGTGTGGAGTTCCTCGTAGGCGATCTCGATGTCGCCCGTCGCGTCGCAGATGGCCATGGCCCTGTCCATCGCCGTGGCCAGCCAGGAACCGGAGGGCATCCTCGCGCGTCCAGCCGCGACGATCTCCTGTGGGCTGCCGTCGGCCATGGCCACGGCGACACTGGCTGCTATGGCCTCGGCCGCCCAGATGCCGTCCATGTCGTGGCTCACGCAGGCGTCGATGGCGGCGAGCTTCGCCGCACCCTCGGGGTCTCCCGCACGGAGGATGCCGTGGGGGCTCGCCCTCATGGCGGCACCGTCATCGACGTTCATGATGTTGTGCCTGCCGGACAAGGGCGGTTCGATGCCTCGGGCCAGATTGGCAAGGGCTCCGTACAGGGGCCTGCCCGCACGCTTTTTAGCGCCACCCCGGTCGAGGACGTATTTCCGCCAGGTCGCGGCAGTGGACTCAGGAGTGAGCATCCCCCCCGAATCGAGGAGGGCCTTCGCAGTGAGGACCCCGAACTCTGTATCGTCAGTACTCCTGGCATCTGCATAGAGGTTCGTGACGATGCCGTAGCGCGCGCGGTGCTCCGGGCTGCGGCCGAGGTCGCCGAGGGCATCGCCTACGGCCAGACCGATGAGGCTTCCCGCCGCCTTGGATTCCAGGGCCGCGCGGTCCGCGAGGGCCTGCTTTCTGTCTTTCATGTGTGGATACACCTTTCCGCCACGCTTGCCCGCGTGACGAGTTCGCCGGGGAACAGCCTTTTTTCGGTTGGCCTGCCGGGATCGGATATTCGCGCCAGGAGGAGTTCGGCCGCAGCCTTGCCCGTCAGGGTCCGCATCTTCCTCACCGTCGTCAGGGCCGGCCGCGAATGGGCTGCCGCGGGTATGTCGTCCATGCCGATTATCGAGATGTCGGATCCGACCGCGACGCCTGCGGCAGCAAGCGCATCGATCGTCGCAATTGCGATGACATCGTTTCCGCAGAAGACGGCGTCGATCCGTTCCTGCCACCGCGGGAGCGAGAGGATCGACTTCGCGAGTTCCTTGCCGCCCTCTTCCGAGAGGTTCAGGCGGAAGACCAGGTCCCGGTCGACTGCGACACCCTTTTCCGAAAGGAATTCCCCGTAGGTCCGGCGCCTGAGCGAAAGGAAGCGCTCGCTTCCGTGCTCGTTGGTCGCGATTGCTATGCGCCTGTGCCCCCGGGCCCACAGGAAGTCGAGGGCGATGCGGGTCGCGGCCCGTGTATCAGTGCCGACCGTGTCGATGTCCTGCGCCTCGACCCGCTCCCCGAGGAGGACCGTGGGAATGCCCATGTCCTTGATCGCATCCAGATCGTCGGTGACGCTGTTCAGGATGAGCCCGTCAAAGCGTCCGGAGCGGGCGAGCCCGTAATAGCGCTCCTGGCGCTGCTCGCTCCAGTCGGTGTTGCCGATGACCACCGAATAGCCTCCAGCCTCGAGGCCGTCCTGTGTGGTCCGCGCGATCTCTGCCCAGAAGGAGTTGGCGATGTCAGGCACCATGACCAGGATCATCCAGCTGCGCTGGGTCCGGAGGCCAGAGGCGTGGTGGTTGCGTGTATATCCCAGCTCCTCGATGGCCTTGTTTACAAGTCCCTCGGCCTTGGGACTCACCGATCCCCCGCGATCCGAGACTACCCGCGAAACAGTGCTTTTCGAGACCCCGGCGAGGCGGGCGACTTCGATAATGCTGATGCTCTGCTTCCGTGCCATATTGGGAACGTTCCCAGCAAAAGTGTAACACAGCTTCGTGAAGTGCGCAAGGGAAATTGGGAACGTTCCCTAGTCCTTCACTGGCTTCCTGGGTGGACTCCAGGCCGGGGATTCCGTACCTTGATTCTCTCATTCGCTTCTATCCTGAACGGAGGTATTCATGAGCAAGAGATTCACTGCTTTCGTGATCGTTCTGGCCCTGCTTTCATTCCTCGCCATGGGCGAGACCTATGCCGTCAAGGGCATGCTCAACCCACCGAACTCCCTCATCGCCAACGCCGGCCTGGGCCTGGGTTACGCGACGGGAGTAGGCGTGGGAGGGGGAGTCGAATATGTCATAGGATCATTCAAGATCGATGAAAGACTTCCCTTTACCTACGGCGCGGCCGGCAGGGCTGGACTGGCCCTGGGAGTTGGAAGGGTCGACATATCTGCAGGAGTGCTGGGTACTGTCCACTTCGCCTGGAGCTCGCTGGAACTCCCTGAAAAAATCCGTTGGCTGTCCAATCTCGACAGCTATATAGGCATCGGGATCGCCATTCTTCCTTCGCCAAATCTCAGTTCGATAGGCGGCTCGAGCTATTTTCTTTCGAAGAATCTGGCCATCAACCTCGAGGGAGGGCTCAGCGCCTCGTATATCGGTGTGCTTTTAAAGCTTTAGATCCAGCTGCCCAGGCCCTCCAGGACGGTGATGAAGGCCTGGCGCTCCGGAGGGTCTGGCTCGCCTAGCGGTAGCACTTCGCTGCCTTGCTAGGCCCTTGACATTCCCATAGTTTGAAATTACAACAGACTTGTACTTTGTACAATTCCCATCCATACCTAGAGGAGCTTTCATGAAAACCTTCATCTGCTCAGTCTGCGGCTATGTGTTTATCGGCGATGAGGCGCCTGCGGCCTGCCCCCAGTGCAAGGCCCCAAAAGACAAGTTCACTGAAAAGAAGGCTGCCAACAACGCTGCCTGGGCTGACGAGCACCGCATTGGCGTGGCCAAGGGTCTGGACGCCGAGGTGGTCGAGGGCCTCAAGATGAACTTTGCCGGTGAGTGCACCGAGGTAGGGATGTACCTTGCGATGAGCAGGCAGGCCGACCGCGAGGGCTATCCCGAAGTGGCAGAAGCCTACAAGCGCATAGCCTTCGAGGAAGCCGACCATGCTTCCCGCTTTGCCGAGCTCCTGGGCGAGGTCGTCCACGCTGATACCAAGACCAACCTCATGCTCCGCGCCGACGCCGAGTTCGGCGCCTGCGAGGGCAAGCTCAAGATCGCCAAGCGTGCCAAGGAACTCGGCTACGACGCGATCCACGACACTGTCCACGAGATGTGCAAGGACGAGGCCCGCCACGGCGCGGCCTTCCGCGGACTTCTTAACCGCTATTTCAAGTAGGCTACCGACGTGGAGAGGCAGGCTTCCTGCCCCTCCACGGCAGCGCCGATCGGGGGCCTCCTGAACACAGCAAGCTTTCTTCGTGAAAAGGGGATCCAGCCCTCGCCCCAGCGTCTCCGAATCTACGAGGCCTTAGCCTCGACCCGCGAGCATCCCTCCGCCGACGCCATCCACCGGCAGCTCTCGCCCGAGATGCCGACACTGTCCCGCACCACTGTCTATTCCACCCTCGAACTCTTCGTGGGAGCCGGCATCGCCCAGGAACTTGCCATCACGGGGAGCCAGCTGCGCTTCGACGCAGAGGTCTCCTCCCATGCCCACTTCGCCTGCAGGAGCTGCGGATGCGTCGTCGACCTTGGCGGGCTCCAAGCGGCGTCGCTGCCGGAACTGCCCCTGGGCTTCATAGCCGAATCGTCTCAATACTTCATAACTGGTATCTGCCCAAGCTGCACGGTCTCGACCCTCGCCTAGCGACTGCGTTTTCCGAGGGCTCCGAGGGCGGCCCCTCCGACAATCAGGACAAGGGCGACCAAGGCCAGGGGCCCGACCTTCTTTCCCCCGAACAGCACGAGGTTCATGGTCGACAGGAGGGGCGTGAGATAGGCCAGGGAGCCAATGATGCGTGGGTCGCCCCGCTTGAGCGCTGCGTCCCAGGCGAAAAAGGCTGCACCCATGGGGCCTATGCCCAGGGCGGCGAGGGCCAGCCATTCGCCCGGGTTCGGATGCGGCATGACAAACGTGGCCCCGCCGCTGAGGCGGAAGAGCGCGAGCGAGAGGAGCCCCGAAGCGAGGCAGAATCCTCCGACGGCGCTCGTGGGAAAGGGCGGCACACGCTTGGTCATGAGCGAGTAGACAGCCCATACAAGGGCTGCGGACAGCGCCAGAAGATAGCCTGCGAGCTGGTTGGGAAGCTGGCCACCTGAAGCCGCCCCTATCGGTCCTCCTCCCGTGGCAATGAGCACAGCTCCCGAAAGTCCCGCCACTGCACCCGCCACGTGGCGCGGGGTCAGCCTGAGTCCCCGGAGGACGAGTGGTGACAGCAGCACGATCAGGAGGGGCCAGAGGTAGTTGAGGAGATTGACCTCGACTGCCGGTGCGAGGGAAAAAGCGGCGAAGAGGAGGGCATGGTAGCCGAAGATGCCTCCGACCCCGACAGCGAAGGTAAAGGGAGGAAGCCGCCAGTTGCGGACTCCTGGCAGGCCCACGAGGCCGCCGATGCAGAGGGCCACACCAGTTGAGAACAGGGGCGGCAGTCCCGCGACGAGGGTGGTAAGCAGCGCAAGGCTGCTCCAGATGCCGATTGCGACGAGGGCGAGGAGTAGGGGAGGCATTGCCAGATTCTGTCGGCTACAGGTTTTTTCCGCAAGGCACTGCGGATCGTGGGGGTCGAACCGGGGCAGCCATGTTGCGTCGCGGGCCTCCAACACCGACAATGGTGCCGTGGCAGTAATAAATCATGACGTTCTCGGACTCAGCTTTGCCGGCTTCGAAGCCCAAGTGGCCTCCCTTCCCTCGGGGCGGGGCGTGGCGGGCAGGGTCTATGCGCGGGCCTTCGAGCGTGGCCGACTCGACCTCGAAGGGCTCGGTCTCGCTGACAGGTCCGTAGCCGCCTACGAAGGTGCCTTCGGGGTGAAGCTCCTCGACGTGCGGCGCTGCGTCGAGGAAGAGGGGGAGTTCGGCGCGACAGTCAAGGCGGTAATGGCCTGCGGGGATGGCGCCGAGGTCGAGTGCGTCCTCATTCCAATGCCGCCTCGCCCTGACGGACGGAAGCGTGCGACCATCTGCCTGTCCTCGCAGGTGGGCTGCCGCATGGCCTGCTCCTTCTGCGAGACCGGGCATGGTGGACTTGTCCGCGACCTTGATGCGGCCGAGATCGTGGCCCAGCTGGTCACCGCGCGCGTCCTCCTTGGCTGGGAGCCAGGCAATGTGGTGTTCATGGGAATGGGGGAGCCCCTCGACAACCTCGAGAACCTCCTTGCAGCGCTTAAGGTGCTCACCGAGCGGCGCGGCCTCGGGTTCTCCTGGGAGCGGATCACGGTCTGCACCTCGGGCATCGTATCAGGCATCGCCACCCTGCGGGAGCGTGGCCACAGGCGCCTTAACCTGTCCCTCAGCCTGAATGCGGCCGACGACGAGACACGGTCGCGCCTCATGCCGGTCAACGGACGCTCGGGCCTCGCCGCCCTCGCCGCCGCCCTGGCAGTCTACCCCGGGAGGCGCAACTTCGTGCTTGCGCTTAATTGGTGCCTTCTCCCGGGCATCAACGACGGGCCCGCCGACGCCAGGGCTGCTGCTGCCTTCGCCTCCGCCCTTGGGCGCGGCCTTCCCGGAAGCGAAGGCCGCGCCCGCGCCATGTTCAACCTGATCCCCTACAATCCCGGCTCGCGACCCCTGGCGCGTGCCCCCACCGATGCTGAGGTCTCCGCCTTCGCTGCCCTCCTCGAGGCCGAGGGTTGCCAGGTAAGGACCCGCAGCCGCAAGGGTTCCCACATCATGGCTGCCTGCGGCCAGCTGCGGGCAGGCTCATCGGTGCTCGCCACGGACCCTAAAGGAGCGCTGCCATGACGATCGGACAATTCCTCGCCCTCCGCTGGGAGGACCCAGGCATCCCCCTCATCGAGCCGCCCTGGCCTTCGCCGGTCCTGGCCGATCCCACCTTTCTCTTCCCCCACGAGACACCCGGCCACAATTGGCTGCTTTTCGCCCATGACGCCTTCGGGCTCCGGCGCTACGAGTCGGATGACGGCCTGTCCTGGGAAAGCCGGGGTCGGGTCCTTCCCTGGGGCATGCGACCCTTCGTGCGGAGGGTCAAGGAAGGCTACATCCTGGCCTACGAGCGCTACCGACCCTTCGCCCTGCCGATGCAGATGCTTCCCCGGCGGCCGAGCTGGAAGTCCAGCATCGAACTACGGATGAGTGCTGACGCTGTCGCCTGGTCGGAGCCGGTGACACTCCTGGAATCCTCCTTTTTCTGGTCGGATGCAGGCGCGCTCGGCCAGTCGGTTTCCAACCCCTGCCTCGTGCCGATCGGCCTGCCCGGAGGGGTCGGCCTGCCAGGCGGGGCCACTCCTGGCGGCTGGAGGCTCTGGTTCTCGGCCTCCCTGGTGACCATTCCCGACTGCGGCTTCGATGAGCCGAAGTTCATCGGCGCCTCCGATGCCCCCTCCATCCATGGCCCCTTCTCCGCGCCACCGGCTCCCCTCCTGGACCCTGCCAGCGACGCCGCGCCAGGCGCCCTCGGCGCGGGCTCCATCAAGGTGCTGGAGCTTGAGGACGGATGGATCGGCCTCCAGAACAAGCTCACCCAGGGAGCTGAGGGCAGCTCGCGATCCGCCCTCTTCATCCTCAGGTCCTCCGACGGGCTCCACTTCGAGCTCGCTCGTGACGAACCCCTCCTTGCCCCCTCCCCCGGCTGGCGGAGTTCCCACGTCTATGCCTGCGATTTCCGGATCAATCCCACCGATGGGGCCGTCTACCTCTATTTCAACGCGCGTGACGGGGCCTACAAGAGCGAGGGGAGGGAGCGGATCGGCCGGATCGTCGGGCTGCCGTCGGCCTAGATGCCGGGAGAGCCGCGAATTAGTTAAAGGTTTTAATGAAATCGTGTTGACAGCCTTCTCGAGCCATGTTGTAGTGGTTTTCTGAGAAGCACACCCCTCAAGGAGGCCTTCATGAAAAAGCTCATCCTCGCTGCGCTCGTTCTCGCGTCCATGGCTGTCGCGGTAAGTTCGCAGTCCATCAAGGTCCTGCTCTGGGACGACCCCCTGGCCAAGATCATCCAGGCCAATATCCCCGACTTCGAGAAAGCCACCGGCTACAAGGTCGAAGTCGAGATGGTCGCCCCGCCCCAGGTCCTTACCAAGACCTCGGTCGGCGTTACCGCCACCTCAAGCGACTACGATGTCGTTCCCTTGGACGAGGGCAACATCCCCGTTTTCGCGAGCCTCATGTCAACCTGGGACAGCCTTCCCGACGGCAAGGTCTTCAAGAAGACCCCGAAGGACAGCGTGACCCCGGCCATGCTCGACGTCGGCACCTGGGATGGCAAGCTCATCGCCTTCCCGATCAACGGCAACATCTATGTGTGGTTCACCAAGAAGGACCTGATCGACAATCCGCAGTACAAGAAGGACTTCAAGGCCAAGTATGGCTACGAACTCGTTGTGCCGGTAACCTTCAAGCAGCTCGATGACGAGGTCAGCTTCTTCAGCGCCCTCGGCGTCGGTGGCTTTGGTCCCTTCAACGGCGGTGCAGCCGGCGTCCATGCCGAAGCCATCTACATGTGGGAGTCCTTCGGCACCAGTTTCATCAACTGGGTCAACGGCAAGCCCAAGGTCGTCCTCGACGAGACCAAGGCTGTCACTGGAATGGAGTTCTACAAGAGGCTCATGACCATGTCCCCCAAGGGCTCCGAGACCTGGGCACACAACGAGCGCATTGCTTCCTTCACCACCGACCCCAAGGGCGCATGGACCCAGTTCCACTGGCCTTCCTACATCGCCAGCTATGAGAATCCCGATACCTCCCTGGTCTCCGGCAAGGTCTATTACTCGGCGCCCCCCGGAGGCCCGTCCAAGCGCGTAGCCGTCCGCGGTGCCTGGGCAGTCGGCATTCCTGTCGCAGCCAAGAACAAGGCTGGCGGCGCCGAGTTCGCCTATTGGTGGACCTCCAAGGCCATGGCCCAGAAGGTCGTCGAAGGCAACGCCATCCCGGCCCGCGCCGATGTCCTCACCGATCCCCAGTATGCCAAGAAGATGCCCTGGCTCGCTGCCATCGCCGATTCCATGAAATATGCCGTAGCCCGCCCGAGGTTCAAGGAAGTGGCCCAGGTCCAGGACATCGTGAAGAAGTACTGGGTCCAGGGCATCACCGGACAGCTGCCCACCGCTGACGCTGTAAAGGCCATCGTGAAAGAGACCAACGATGTCCTCTCCAAAGCCGGCTACTAGCGGCAGCAGCGGGAAAGACGAAACAGGGGGCGCTACGCCTTTCCCGACACGCGCGAAGCGGTCGGGGAGGGGGGGGGCGCCCCTTCTCTTTCTCGCTCCTGCCCTCCTGGTGGTCTTCGCTGTACTGATATTCCCAATACTGTTTTCCCTTTTCGTGTCGACCTGGAACTGGCCCCTCTCGGAGGGACTCGGCCCCAGGGTCTTTGTGGGCATGGGAAACTACCTGACACTCTTCACCGACAGCGAATTCTGGAACTCGCTCAGGCTCCAGCTGGGCTTTGTCTTCATCGCGCTTCCCATCGAGCTGATCCTGGGCTACGCCGCTGCCCTCCTCCTCAACCGTGAGTTCTTCGGCGCGGGCTTTGTACGGACCCTCCTCCTTCTTCCTGTGTTCTTTCTCCCTGTCCTCTCTGGCATCATCTGGCGCTTCATGCTCCAGCCGCGCTACGGCCCCCTCGCACAGATCCTCGTGGCCCTGGGCATTCCGGAGACCTCCTGGCTTGGTACGCCGGGCTGGGCCTACGCGGCAGTCATCCTCCAGGACATCTGGCGAATGTGGCCCTTCATGTTCATGCTCATCTACGCTGGCCTCAGCAACATTCCCGGCGAACTCCTCGAGGCCGCCGAGATCGACGGGGCGCGCTACTGGCAGCGTGTGAGGATCATCATCACGCCGCTGCTCACGCCGACCATCATGACAGCCCTCCTCCTCCGCCTCATCGACGCGCTCCGCATCTTCAGCGAGGTCTTCGCCATGACCGAAGGCGGCCCCGGGACAGCGACCCTCCTGTTCTCCCTCTACGCCAACAAGCAGGCCTTTACCTACATGAAGGTCGGCATGGCCAGTGCGATGGCCATCTTCCTCCTCGTCCTGTCCGTGGTCTTCGCACTTACCCTCGTGCGCCGCAACATGAGTCTCGAAGAACTCGAGCGGAAGGCCGGCAACTGATGAAGCGAAACCGTCCAATCGTGAATATCGCGATCGCCGTCGCAGCCTTCCTGGTGCTGATTGTGGAGCTCTTCCCGATCGGGATCACCCTCTTGAATGGCTTCCGGAGGGACGTCATCATCCTCTCGGCGAAGCCCTTCGAATTCTCCCAGCTCTCGCTCCGGAGCTACGAACTGGTTCTCGCCCGTCCCGGCTTCGTGAAGTCCTTGTGGACCTCGGTCGAGGTCGGCCTCCTGTCGACTGCAGCGTCGATCATCGTCGCCGCGATGGCCGCCTACGGGATATCGCGCTTCAGGTTCAAGGGCAGGAACCTCCTGGCCTACAGCTTCCTGGTTTTCCGCATGCTGCCGCAGATCTCCCTGGTCATTGCCCTGTACTTGATGTTCAAGTCCCTCGGCATCCGCGACACGGTCTTCGGACTCACGCTTGCGCACACGAGTTTCAACGTGCCCTACGTGATCTGGCTCCTCCTCCCCTTCTTCACGGCAGTGGACAAGAGCTACGAGGAGGCTGCCATGGTGGATGGCTGCACACGTTTCGGGGTGTTCCGCCGCGTCTTCCTTCCCATCGTCTCGCCCGGCCTCGTGGTTGGGGCGGTCTTCGCCTTCATCAACAGCTGGAACGAGTTCCTCTACGCCCTCATCCTCACGGGCATCAATGCAAGGACTGCGCCTGTCTCCATCAACAGCCTCATAGGCTCGGACATCCTGACCTGGGGCCAGGTCTGCGCTGGCGGGACCATACTACTACTGCCTATATTTATTTTCACCGTCTCGATGCAGCGCTTCCTCATCCGGGGCGTGTCCGCCGGCGGCGTGAAGGGATGAGGTGAACAGCATGGGCCGCTGGGAGCTGGCTGCGGTAGGGGAGGGTTTCGAGATTCGCCTCGACGGGAAGACCGTCATTGCGCATACCTCCTCGCGTCCCTTCCTGGCCCTCGCCCAGGGCGAGGCGAGCTACCGGATGTATCGCGGCAACTTCCGCACGAAGGACCGCCTCTCCGGCTGGACGCCCCTGCCTCTGGCTGAGCTTTCGAGCCGGGGCGAGACAGCTGAAGTCCTTCTCCGAAGCCCTGGTGGAGCCCTCGTCCGGATTGCGATAGCCATGGAGAAGGGCCCGAGGCGGGGTCCCGAGGACTCCGGCCGCGCTGAGCTGCCGGGTGGAGCCGGAGAAGCCGAAAGCCTCGTCCTGGAATTCCTGGAAGGGCCCGAGTGGGCCAACCGCTACAGGCTTTCCCTGGTCACTGAACCGGGCGAGGGCATCTACGGCTGTGGCGAGCAGTTCTCCCGTTTCAACCTGCGGGGGCGGAAGCTGCCCCTGTGGACGAGCGAGCAGGGAGTGGGCCGCAACAAGCTCACCCTCACAACCTGGAAGGCCGACCTGGCCGACGGCGCGGGAGGCACCTGGTGGTGGACCTTCTTTCCCCAGCCGAGTTATGCGACCTCGCGGAGGCTCCGTGTCCACCTCGAGACCGATGCCTGGTCGGAATTCGATTTCCGGGGCAAAGACCGCGCCATCCTCCTCTCGAGGCAGAAACCCCGGAGGCTCGTGTTCGGCTCCGCCGCCGGCATGCAGGATCTCGCCTCGGAAACCGCCCGCTATTTCGGCCTCCAGCCGGAACCGCCTGACTATGTGCACGAGGGAGTCACCCTGGGCATCCAGGGCGGTCTTGAGACCTGCACGGCGAAGGCCCAGGCCGCGCGTGCGGCCGGCGTGCCTGTCTCTGCCATCTGGGCCCAGGACTGGGCAGGCGTGCGCTACACGGGCTTCGGAAAGCGGCTTTCCTGGAACTGGGAACTCGATACTTCCCTCTATCCTGACCTGAAGCGCGAATGTGCCCAATTAGGAGAAAAGGGGATCGCCTTCTTAGGCTATGTCAACTGCTACTTCGCCTCTGACAAGCCGATCTTCGGGGAACTCGACCGGCTCGGCCTCCTGGTCAAAAGCCACGCTGGCACGAGCTACCGCATGGACGCCGGCGAGTTCGAGGCCGGCATTCCCGACCTCACCAACCCGGCGGCCAGGACATGGTTCAAGGAGCTGATCAAGAGGAATCTCCTGGGCCAGGGCATGCTCGGGTGGATGGCCGACTTCGGCGAGTACCTGCCTGCCGACTGTACGCTCTTCGACGGCAGCCCCGCGGAATACGCCCACAACCTCTGGCCCAGCCTCTGGGCGCGGGTCAACTACGAGGCTATCGAGGAAGCCGGCATGCTGGGGAAGGCGACCTTCTTCATGCGGGCTGGCTACTCGGGCAGCCAGCGCTGGTGCCATCACATGTGGGCGGGAGACCAGAACGTCGATTGGTCGAAGGACGACGGCATAGCCAGCGTGATCCCCGCGGCCCTCTCGCTGGCGATGCTGGGCCATGGCTACCACCATTCGGACATCGGCGGTTATACGACACTCTTCCACCTGAAGCGGACCAAGGAGCTCTTCCTGCGCTGGGCGGAGATGGCGGCCTTTACGGTCTGGATGCGGAGCCACGAGGGCAACAGGCCCCAGAGCAACTGGCAGTTCGATTCGGATCCCGGGACCCTGGAAGGCCTGGCCCGCATGGGCCGCCTCCGCGTCGCCCTTTCACCCTATTTCCGGGACCTGGCCCATGAATGCTCCACGCGCGGTACCCCCATCCTCCGGCCCCTCTTCTTCGCGGACGAGGGCGATCCTCATGCCTGGCGCATCCAGGACCAGTTCCTCTGTGGTCCCGACCTCCTGGTCGCCCCGGTGCTACGGAAGGGCGCCACCTCGCGCCGCGCCAGGATCATTGATGGCAATTGGGTACATCTGTGGACCGGGGAAGCAGCTCCTGGAAGGGCCTGGGTCGAGGCTGCGGCCCCGCTTGGCCAGCCGGCGGCCTGGTATCGCAGAGGCTCACGCTGGGAGGGCTGTTTCAGGGCGGCTTCGTTGGTCTAACGGCTTAAAAAGGCCGGCGGGACCCTGTGCCGTATTGACCTTTGGGCAGATGGAACTATACTTTCCTTCACCCGTTCACGATCTGGAAGGGTCGGCCTTGGAACGGCAAACCACTGTTTTTTCCAGGAGGATCTCATGAAAATCCGTAACAGGGCCGCACTCGCGGTCGTCGCCCTATTCGCCATGGGCAGCATGGCCTTCGCCGCAGGCAACCTGATCGTGTACTCGCCGAACTCCGACGGGGAGATCCAGGGCATCCTGACCTACTTCGGCGACAAGAACAACATCAAGGTCAGCCTCCAGTCCATGGGCACGGGACCCGCCCTGTCCAAGCTGAACGCGGAGAAGGCCAACCCCCAGTCTGACGTGATGTTCGGCGGCGTCAACATGGGCGTCTACCTGACCAACCTCGATATCTTCCAGAAATATGTCGCCAAGAACAACGCCAGCCTTCCTGCGGGCTACCAGAACACCACGGGGTTCTTCACCAATTACCTCCTTTCCGGCAGCAATCTCCTGGTCAACACCGACCTCGAGAAGCAGCTTGGGCTCACTATCACTAGTTATGACGATCTCCTCAATCCCGCGCTGAAGGGCAAGATCGCCTCGGCCAATCCCGCCGACTCCTCGAGCGCCTGGGCCCAGCTCTGCAACATCCTCCTGGTAAAGGGTGGCTACGAGAGCCCCCAGGCCTGGACCTATGTCGAGTCCCTGATCAAGCAGCTCAGCGGCAAGCTCACCTCCGGTTCCTCGGCGGTCTACAAGGGCGTCTACGCCGGCGAGTACGTTGTCGGACTCACCTATGAGGATCCCTCCGTCGCCCTCCTCGCCGATGGCGCCAAGAACGTGCGCGTCGTCTATCCCAAGGAAGGGGCTGTCTGGCTTCCCGCCGCCAGTGCCATCGTCGCCGGTGCCAAGAACCTTGACAATGCCAGGCTTTTCATGGACTTCCTCGTCTCTGACGAGTGCCAGAAGATCGTCGCGGGCCTCACCAACAGGACCGTCAATCCCAAGTTCCCCAATTCCAATCCCAATCTCCAGCCGATGTCGTCCATAAAGGTCGCCTACGAGGACATCGCCTACACCTCCGCCCACAAGAAAGAGATGCAGAAGAAGTGGTCCGACCTCTGGGCCAAGCTGAACTAGGGAAGCACCGGTGCAAGCCGGGCGGCGAACCCGCCCGGTTTTTGGCGCGCCATTCCACATGAAAGCCCAGGGGAGGATCGAAAGACCATGAGCGTAAGTATCAGGATCAGGAACGCCGTCAAACGCTACGGCCAGAGCACGGTCATCCCCGACCTCTCGCTCGACATCAGGGAGGGGGAATTTTTCACCCTCCTCGGACCCTCGGGCTGTGGCAAGACCACACTGCTCAGGATGATCGCAGGCTTCAACACGATCGAGGGCGGCGACTTTTTCTTCAATGACCGGCTCATCAACCTTGTGGATCCGAGCAAGCGGAACATCGGCATGGTATTCCAGAATTACGCGATCTTCCCCCACCTCTCGGTCAAGCGCAACGTGGCCTTCGGACTCAAGAACCGCAAGTACGCCAAGGACCGCATCGAGAGCGAGACCCTGAAATTCCTCGAGCTCATGAAGATTGCCGAGTTCCGCGACCGCATGCCCGAAAAGCTCTCAGGTGGACAGCAGCAGCGGGTGGCCCTCGCGCGGGCCTTAGTCATCCAGCCAGATGTCCTGTTGATGGACGAGCCGCTCAGCAACCTCGACGCCAAGCTCCGGGTCGAGATGCGCTTCGCGATCAAGGAGATCCAGCACCGCATCGGCATCACCACCGTCTATGTCACCCATGACCAGGAAGAGGCGATGGCGGTGAGCGACCGCATCGCGGTGATGAAGGACGGGATCATCCAGCACCTCGGCACGCCGAGGGACATCTACCAGCGGCCAGCCAACCTCTTTGTCGCGAGTTTCATCGGGCGGACCAACCTCATCGAAGCCCGGCTTGAGACGGAGGGCCCGGCCATGACGCTTCGCTTTTCCGACGGCTATTCGGTTCCCCTTCCCAATGTACGCGAGGAATTCCGGAAGGACATGGCCGTCCTCGCTTCGATCAGACCCGAGGAATTCAGGATCGGTGCCGAGGGAGAGCCCGGACTCAGGGCGACGGTGGACAGCGCAGTCTTCCTTGGACCCAATACCCACTATCATGTCCACCTCGACTCGGGCCAGCAGGGCGAGATCATCCAGGAATCCAGGCTCGACAACGCCATACCCGAGGGCAGCGTGATGTCTCTTGCGCCCAGGCCCGAAATGATCAATGTCTTCACGCCTGATGGAAGCAGGAACATCCTCGCTGGCGTCCGCAACGACGCAATCGGGGCCTGACATGGCGCGAAGGCGGATGTTCGACATCTGGACGGTGCTCTACGTCGCCATCTTCATCGCCTATGCCATCTTCCTCCTCTATCCCATGTTTGCGATCCTCCGCAATTCGGTGGTGGCTGAGAATGGAAGCCTGAGCCTCGAGTGGTTCGCGAAGTTCTTCGGCGCCAAGTACTACTGGCAGACCCTCGTCCACAGCTTCAACGTCACGATCTGGTCAACTATCCTGACCCTGGTCATCGGGGTCCCGATGGCCTATTTCTACAACCTCTACGAAATGAAGGGGAAGTCCTTCCTCCAGGTTCTCATAATACTCTGTTCCATGTCCGCGCCCTTTATCGGCGCCTATGCCTGGATCCAGCTCCTGGGCCGCTCGGGCATCATCACTGTCTTCGTCAAGCAGCTCACGGGCCTGGTGATGCCGGACATCTACGGCTTCAATGGCATCCTCCTGGTGCTGACCCTCCAGCTCTTTCCCCTCGTGTTCCTCTATCTCTCGGGAGCGCTCAAGAACATCGACAATTCCCTCCTGGAGGCTTCCGACAACCTGGGCTGCTCTGGTGTCGCAAGATTTTTCAAGGTCGTCATCCCTCTCTGCATGCCCACCATCCTTGCGGCTGGCCTCCTGGTGTTCATGCGTGCCTTCGCCGACTTCGGCACGCCCCTCCTCATTGGCGAGGGCTACCGGGTCTTCACGGTCGAGATCTACACGCAGTTCCTCGGTGAGACCGGTACCGACTTCAACTTTGCCGCAGCCATCAGCGTGATCGCCATCCTCATAACTGCAGCCTTCTTCCTCGTGCAGCGCTACCTTTCCAGCCGCTTCGCCTTTACGATGAACGCCCTCCATCCCATCGAGCGCAAGAAGGCCAAGGGGCCCTTCAACGTCTTCATCCACCTCTTCACCTACGGGATTGTCGGGCTCTCCTTCCTGCCCCAGCTCTACATCGTCTACCAGTCCTTCCAGAACACCTCGGGCAAGATCTTCAAGCCTGGCTACTCCTTCGGCAGCTACACTGCGGCCTTGAAGCGGATGGGCGACTCCATCCCCAACACCTTTGTCATCGGCGGCATTGCCCTCGTGGCGGTGATCATAATAGGTATCATCATCTCCTACCTCGTGGTGCGGCGGCCCAACCTCGTCACCTCGACCATCGACACCATGTCGATGCTGCCCTATGTCATCCCCGGTTCGGTGGTCGGCATCAGCCTCGTGATGGCCTTCAACAAGAAGCCCCTGGTGCTCACCGGCACGGTGGCCATCATGGTCATCGCCCTCTGCATACGCCGCCTGCCTTACACCATCCGGTCCTCGGTGGCCATACTCCAGCAGATACCCATCACCGTGGAGGAGGCCGCGATCAGCCTCGGCTCCTCGAAGCTCAAGACCTTCTTCGAGATCACTGTGCCGATGATGGGGAACGGGATCATCTCCGGTGCCATCATCAGCTGGGTGACGATCATCACCGAACTGTCGGCGGCCATCATTCTCTACAACTCCAAGACAGTGACCCTGACCCTGGGAATCTATACCTTCGTGACGCGCGGCAACTACGGTTACGCAGCCGCCCTGGCTACGATCCTTACAATGCTGACCATTGTGTCCCTGGCGATCTTCATGAAGGTGTCGAAGTCGAAGGAGATAAGCTTCTAGGGGAGCCGGGCGTGGTCGGAGCGGCCGGCTACATTAGTAGCCGCGGTCCGAGGAGGCTGAAGATCGCTGCCAGCGCCAGGGCTGCGGGCAGGGCGAAGACCAAGCCGGTCCTGGCCATGTCGGCGATGGAGAAGTAGCCTGTCGACCATGGAAGCACGTTGACCGGACTCGTCGTAACCAGGATGACCGCGAGGTTGGCTGTAAAGGCTGCCGCCAGGGCGGGCAGGCGCGCGTCGATGCCCAGCGTGACCCCGAGGGCCAGGATCAGGGGTACTATGATGGTCCCCGTCAGCGTGTTGGACGAGAAGACCACCTTGACCACCAGCACTCCCACGACCACCGCCGCGATGCGCCAGAAGGGCGAGAGGGAGCCGATGCCTCCCAGCACCAGGGATGCGGCCCAGGCTGCCGCGCCGCTCTTGTAGAGGGCCGTGCCGAGGGCGATACCCGTTGCGATGAGGAGGATGCCTGCCCAGTCCATGTCCTTTTCAAGCTCCTTCCAGCGGAAGGAAGTGAGGCCGGGAAGGAAGAGGGCGGCCGCGCCGAGG
This sequence comes from uncultured Spirochaetota bacterium, assembly GCA_903821875.1. GTDB lineage: Bacteria > Spirochaetota > Spirochaetia > Treponematales > Rectinemataceae > CAIJMU01. The sequence goes on along the minus strand of CAIJMU010000187.1, from coordinate 50,189 downwards.
GCGGCCACGAGGGCCAGGGATATCTTCACACTTACGAGCTTTTCAAGCCAGGGCGCTCCGAGCCAGCAGGCGACGACGAGGAGAAAGACGATGCCCGTAGCCTTTTCGTCGCGAGAGAGCGGCGTCGCCTTCTGGGAACCTGCCGCCAGGAGATTCGTGCCTGGGCTACGCAGCCGCCTGCGTTCGGGGGGGAAGAGGAGGAGGATCGCAGCCCAGGCCAGGGGGAGGAGGGCGATGACGACGGGAATGCCGATACGCATCCAGTCGAGGTAACTGATATGGAATTGGGCGATGTCGGCCAAAAAACGGAGGGCGACGGGATTGGAGCCCGAGCCCGAGGGCGCGCCGCAGGCGCCGACAAGGGGGCCGAAGGCCACGGCTAGCATGAGGGCAGCGCCGAACTTGCTTCCCGGCTCGTCGCCCTCGTCACGGAGGATGCCTCGGGCCAGGGGCAGCATGAGGGCAGCCGCGGCCAGGGCCGTCACCCACATCGCGAGGAAGGCACCTGCAACCAGGAACCAGAAGACCAGGGCGCGCGTCGAGCCTCCTGCGAAACGGAGGACGAGGCGGCCGAGGCGGGCGGCGAGGCCCGATCGACCCAATGCAGAGGCAAGGGCGAGTACGCCGATGAAGAAGACTGTCGCTTCGTCGCCAAAGCCGGTCTTGACGAGCTCCGACCAGGATTGGACATTCACGAGGGCAAGGAGTCCCATGGCGATAAAGCCTGTCATGTGGAAGGGGAGGGCCTCCCCGATCCAGAGCACGAGGGCAAAGGCCAGGACGGCAAGGGCGTGCTGGCCAGAAGGGGCGAGGGTCGCGCCGTGAACGGTACGGATCGACTCAGGGATGCGTGCCCCGAATACAAGCACAAGTACGACTATCCCAATGCCGAGTATCGCGAGGCGGCGCTGGGGGGAGGGGGCCTTGCGCTCGCGGGGCGGCAGGATGGGCTGGGGGCCTGACTGGGGACCGGTATGGCGGTTCTCCGGTGACCTCGCCCTGGAATCCCCCCCGGATGCAGCCATCAGGCCTTCGACCCAGGATTTCTGCCCAGGAGTTCGAAAAGGAGGCTGCCGACCTCACGGGGGCGTGCGGCTACCAGGGCGCCAGCTTTCCTGAGGGTGGCTGTCTTGCCTTCGACCGTACCCTTGCCTCCCGTGACGATGGCTCCTGCGTGGCCCATGCGCCTGCCTTTGGGGGCGTTGCGCCCGCCGAGGAAGGCCACAAGGGGTTTGTTAAAGCGCCGGGCTTCCATGGCCTCGGCCACTTCCTCCTCCATCGTTCCGCCCAACTCACCAATTATGACGACCGCGTCAGTGCCAGTGTCGGCCTGGAAGTCGGGAAGGAGTTCCGCAAAGCGCGTGCCGGGCACGGAGTCGCCACCCACACCGATAAGGCTCGAGACGCCGAAACCTGCGGCTACGACCATGGCGGTCACTTCGTTCGTGAGGCTTCCGGAGCGTGTCATGATGCCGATGCGCCCTGGTTTGTAGACCCGTTCTATCCAGTAGGGGAACATGCCCATCATGGCGCGGCCGGGACTGATGACGCCCGAGGTATTGCCGCCGACCACGCGGGCGCCCCGGTCGCGGGCGGCAGCCCTGATCTCGAGGCATTCGTGGAGGGGAATCCCCTCGGCTATCGTGACGATCTTCCTGATGCCTGAGTCGAGGGCCTCGAAGACGGCGTCCTTGGTAAAGCGCGGAGGCACGAAGATCATGGCAGCATTGGCTGGATGTGCGGCGACAGCCCGGCGCACCGAGTGGTAGACGGGGATGCCCTCGACGCTCTGGCCTTCCTTGCCGGGGGTTACGCCGACAACGACGGTGGTGCCGAGTTCGATCATGTGCCTGGTCCAGAAGGAACCCTCGCTGCCGGTGATGCCCTGGATGAGGATAGTGTCATCGCGGTCGATGAAGACGCTCATCGATAGCCTCCCTTGGCCAGTGCGACAGCCTTGCGCACTGCTTCCTCGGTGTCGAAGAGGGGTTCGAGGCCAGCCGCGCGGAGCATCTCCACGGCCTTGTCCTCGCCTGTGCCCCTGATGCAGGGGATGATCGGGCATTTCGGCTTGAGCCGTGCGATGGCGTCAGTGATACCTTCGGCCATGACGTCGGCCCGGGCTATGGTGCCAAAGGTCACAATTAATATTACCTTGGGATCGTTCTTGAGGCAGAGCTCCATGGCACGGACGGCCTTGCGGTAGTTGGGTCCGCCGAACTCGAGGTAGTTTGCGACCGTTCCGCCTTCGTCGACGATGAGGTCGTAGACGACGGTGGTAAGGCCCGCTCCGGCGCACATCAGCGAGATGTCACCGTCGAACTGGAGGTAGGGTATGCCCTCCTTTGCTGCCTCGAAGGCGGCATCTGAATCGTAGTAATCCCGCCCCGCTTCGCGGCCTGCCTGCCTGAACAGGGAGGAATCGTCGATGAGGAGCTTGCCGTCCCCGGCGATGAGGGTGCCGGATTTGGTTACAAAGAGGGGATTGATTTCCACGAGCTCGGCATCGTTGGCGCGGAAGCACTTCCACAGGGCGTCGAGGATGGCAGCAGCCTGTTTGGCAAGGTCGCCCGAGAGTCCGAGGGACATGCAGAGGTTTCGCGCCCTGAAGGGAAGGAAGCCCTCGGAAAGGCTCACGCTCTCGCGGAAGATCTTTTCGGGTGCGGTGGCCGCGAGTTCCTCGATCTCCACCCCACCCTGGGCGCAGGCCAGCACGACCGCTTCCGCGGCGACCGGATCGACGGTGATGGAAAGGTAGATTTCCCGTTCAATTGCGACCGCTTCTTCGACGAGGAGCTTGTGGACGCCATGGGGGCTTGCGAAGAGCTCCAGCGCGGCTTCCTGGGCCGCTGGAGCATCCTTGACGAGTCTGATGAGCCCGGCCTTTCCGCGTCCGCCCATGAGGACCTGGGACTTCAGGACGCAGGGGAAACCGATCGTAGTTGCTGCCTGGCTTGCCGCCGCTGCGTCCAGGGCGAGGAAGGAACGCGGGACCGGAATCCCTGCCTTTGCGAAGACTTCCTTGGCCTCGTGCTCGTGGAGCTTCATGGTCTTACTTCCCGTACCTGGCCCAGTGGCTTCCGAAGATCTCCTCGTCGGAGGGGCGGTTCATCGGAAGGGGGAGGGCCAGCCAGGTCACGTTGATGAAGTGCTTCCAGTGGATGTTCTCAGTGGTGATGTTTCCGCCCCAGCTGCCGCAGCCCAGGGTGACGGTAGAGGGCATGCCGTTGGCGAAGGTGCCCCCATTGCCCGAGGCCATGCCCTGGCGGACCATGATCCGGCTCGAGCGCATGGTCAGTCCCATCGCCTGTATGTACTCGTCCTTCTGGCTGAAGAGACCCGAGGAGTGGCCTGTGCCGCAGGCATCGGTGATGAGCACGAGGGCTTCGAGGCCACTGTGGAAATCGGGGCACTTCCACAATGCCAGGACGGGGGAGATCTTTTCCTGGGCCCACTTGTCCACTGCTTCTCCGCCCCTTCGCGGCAGCTGGGCCTCCACCATGAGGACCCTTGTTCCATCCGGCACCTTGATGCCCGCGCCCTCTGCGACGACCATCGCGGTGCGGGCGATCACTTTCGGATTGAGGGCCTCGTGGCCGTCCTTGCCGACGGGCCAGAGCCAGGCGCGGAGGCGGGTTTTCTCGTCGGCGGTACAGAGGTAGGCACCCTTTTCCTTCATCGCAGCGACAAAGGCATCGTAGACAGCGGCGTGGGCTACCACCGAATTCTCGCTCGAGCAGGAGGTTGCGTTGTCAAAGGCCTTGCTGAGCGATATCTTCGCGGCGGCGTCGACAGGATCGGCGTCCTCGGCGAGCAACTGCACAGCATTGCCAGGACCGACGCCAAAGGCCGGCGTGCCGGAGGAATAGGCGGCCTTTACCATCGGCCCGCCGCCGGTGGCCACCACGAGGTCCACCTGCCTCATCAGCTCGCCGGTACGCTCGATCGAGGGCTCTTCGATGCACTGTACCAGGTCCTCGGGGGCTCCGACCTTCCCGAGCGCTTCCCTCATGAAGTCGCAGGCCAGCTTCGATGCGCCCCTGGCCTTGGGGTGGGGGGCGAAGATGACGGCGTTGCGGCCTTTGAGGATGGACAGGCCATTGGAGGAGGGTGTCGCGGTCGGGTTGGTGACGGGGGCGAGGGCACCGACTACGCCGACTGGCTTGGCGAATTTCATGATGCCCTTCGCTTCGTCATAGTCGATACAACCCACAGTCCTGGCCGTCTTGATGTCCCTGAGTACTCCCAATACCTTGTTCTTGTGCTTGGTGAGCTTGTCCTCGAAGACACCCATGCCCGTCTCGTCGACTGCGGCACGAGCCATGACACGGATGTTCGCGTCGTTGTAGACAGCCCAGCCCACGGCGAGGCAGACCTCGTCGATGCGCTCCTGGTCCCAGGTGGCAGCGATAGCCTGAGCGGCACGCGCCTTGGCGACAAGACCCGCTATGAGCCTGCCGTCGTCGCTGTCGCTCACCGTGTAAGTCGCGCTCATTTGAACTGCTCCGCCTCGATCTCGACGACCTTGTTGAAGGCATTGGTGAGGAAGTCCTTCTTGAATTCCATTTTCTGGGTGAAGGACATGGAAAGCCAGGCGTCCACGATCTGGCAGCCGAGGAAGGGCGCGGTGATCCAGCCGCCCATCGTGATGACATTGGAGTTGTTGACGATCTTCGCCCTTTCGCCCGAAAAGACATCGTCGACCACGCAGGCGTACACGCCCCTGTGCTTGTTCGCGACGATGGCCATGCCCTGGCCGGTGCCGCAGATGAGGATGCCCTTTTCAGCCTCGCCCTTCTGGATGGCGGTGGCGACCTTGGGCGCCTGTACGAAATAGGGCTGGGGATGGTCAGCGTCCTCGATGCCGAAGTCGATCACCTCGATATCGGGATGGTTTTCCTTCAGGTGCTTCACGATCTCCTGCCTAAGCGGGAATCCGGAAAGGTCAGATGCAATTGCCAACTTCATGCTTGTCTCCTTCTAGGGAAGTGCCCCAGTACCCTATTTCACCAGATCCCGTGCCGCAGCGGCGATATGGGGGGCGGTCAGTCCGAAGTGCTCCGCTAGCCAGTCCTGGGTTCCGACTTCGCCGAAGAGATCGGCAGCGACACCGATGCGCGCGAGCCGTGCGGGAACTCCCGCTTCTGCTAGCAGCTCCGCGAGCGCCGAGCCGAGGCCTCCGGTGACGCGGTGGTTCTCGCAGCTGACCATGCGCCTGGTCTCGCCGGCGAGTTCGAGGAGGAGTTTTCCGTCCAGGGGCGCCAGCGTGAAGGCATCGACCAGGGTGGCTTCGATGCCTTCGGCGGCGAGGGTCTCCGCTGCCTTGCGCGCTTCGGCGACCATAAGGGCGCCCAATGCGACGAGGGTGACATCCTTTCCACGCCTGAGCAGCTTGGCCTTCCCGAATTCGAAATGCTCATTCGCCTGGTAGAGTTCCGGAGCGCTCTTCCTCTGGAGCCTGAGGTAGGTGCAGCCCTTCCGCTCGAGGGCGAGGGTGATGGCAGCTTCGAGGGATGTCGGATCGGCGGGCTCGACGATGGCGAGGCCGGGCACCGTGCGCATGAGGGCCAGATCCTCGAGGGGCATGTGGGTGCCGCCGTTGTAGGCTGCCGTGACACCGGGGTCGGTACCGACAAGGACTACCTCAAGACCCGCATAATTGGCTGAAAGGAAGAACTGGTCGAAGGCGCGGCGGCTGGCAAAGCAACCGAAGGTGGCCGCGAAGGGTTTCCTGCCGGTGGCAGAAAGGCCGGAGGCGACGCCGACAAGGTTGGCCTCAGCGACACCGACGTTGAAGAAACGCTCGGGGTAGGCCGCTGCAAAGGGACCGGTACCAGTGGCCTTGGCCAGATCAGCTTCGAGGACGCAGACCCGGGGATCCCTGGCGGCCAAAGCCACCAGCTTTTGCGCGTAGACTGCGCGAAGTTCACGGTCAGCCATGGAGGGCCTCCCCGCTGGCAGCATCCACTGCGGCCATTTCGACGGCGGTGAAGGGCGCGTTGTGGCTCTCGGCCCTGCCTTCGAGGGCGGGGACGCCCTTGGCCTTGATCGTATCGAGTATGATCATCACTGGTCTGCCCTTTTCTGTCTTTGCCGCGAGGATGGCCCGGTCAAGGGCAGCGAAGTCGTGGCCATCGACGCGGAGGGCTTTCCAGCCGAAGGCCTCCCACTTGGCACAGAGGTCGCGGAGGTTCATCACGGCCTCGGTGCTGCCGTCGATCTGGAATTTGTTCGCGTCGGTGAAAGCGATGAGGTTGTCGAGGCCGTAGTGGGCCGCAAAGGATGCGGCCTCCCAGACCTGGCCCTCGTCGCTCTCCCCGTCTCCGATGATCACCCAGCAGCGCTTGGTGCTCCCGTCTGAGCGGGGGCCGTCCAGCCTGAGGCCGAGGGCGATGCCCGTGGCGGCCGAAAAGCCCTGCCCGAGCGAGCCCGTGCTCATGTCGACGCCGGGAGTGAGCTTTCTGTCAGCGTGGCTCGGCAGGGAGGTCCCGCCCTTGTTCAGTGTTGAAAGGAGTTCTTTCGGGAGGTAGCCCTTTTCGGCGAGGGTGGCGTAGAGGGCGGGACCCGCGTGTCCCTTGGAAAGGACAAACCAGTCACGGTCTGCAGCCTTGCTGTCAGCCGGATCAAGACGGAGGTGGCGGAAATACAGGGCTACGAGTATCTCCACGACGGACATGGAGCCACCCACGTGGCCTATGCCGAGGGTGGCGATGGACTGGAGGCAGGCGCGACGCACTGACTTCGCCCTAGCTGCAAGGGCTGAAATTTCCGCCGCGCTGGCAGGCGTCTCGGGGACCTTTGCCGTCATGTCGTCACCTTTTTCGACGTACCGTCCATGAAGGACTTGTCCTTGTCGCCGACCCAGTAGCGTTCACCGGCGATGCACCAGATAAAGCAGAGCGGTTCCTCGTGGCTGAACACCGGATGGTAGTTGAGCAGGGGAATGCTTACGTGGGATCCGACCTGCACATCCTTCACGAAGGTGAGCTTTTCGTCATCCTCGTAAACCTGCATGGCACCCGAACCCTCGATAAAGGAGTAGCACTCTTCCTGGTCGGTATGGTTATGGGGTGGCCAGGCGCGGGAATGATCATCATAGAAGGTATAGCCCGCCATGAACCTGTCGGCCTTTTCCCCGACATCGAACATCTTGTAGACCTTCTTGCGCGTGAGGAGGCGGAGGCGCGCGGGATCTTCCCTGCCCTCCTTCCATTTCATGTGCTGGACGGGATGAACCTTGTCTGCGAGGGCACGGTAGAGGTAGAGGTGGGCGGGTTCGGTGCCGGCCTCTACGACGAATTCCGCTCCCCTGGAAATGTAGAGTATGTCGTAGTGCTCGAGTTCAAAAGCCTGCCCCTCCACGCGCACCGTCGCCGGTCCCGCGAGGTTGAAGGCCAGGGTCTCCTCCCGCTTGTGGCAGAAATTCGTCGAGCGGGCATCGACGATGTCGAGCTCGGCGAGGGAGAGGAACTCGAGGTTCGAGTCCCGCTGATTGAAGACCTCACGCAGTACCGCGCGGCTGTCGCGGGCGTGGAATCGCTTGCCGTCCTTGCTGGCCATAGGCTCCCCTGTAAGTTAAAGTCTTTAACTTATCCTAGCATGCAGCGAGGACTTCCACAAGGAGCATAGCGAAAATCAGCCGTAATCGAGGGAAATGCCATGACGTGATCGTGAAAGTATTTAACTTATTTGCGTAAGGAGCGAGGCTGTGCTACTCTCGGAGAGTGTCACTAGGAGGCATCGATTGAGCATCCTCGAGCGGCTTCGCGCGGCCAATCCTTCGGTCGGGCTTTTCGGTCTGGAGGAAGGGGCCCTCGCTCCCTATGGCGCGCCCGTCCCGGGAGATTGGTCAGCTCTCGTGGCAGCCCTCGAGGCGAGCGTGGCCATTCCCGCCGAAGGCGTCGCCTATGTCCCCTCCCATCCTCCCCTCGAGGCGACAGGGGACGCAAGGATCCTCGCTGCGGTCCATATGGGTGGCATGCCGATCCAGGTGGGCTACTGCGCGGGCCGCAATTCAACGCTCAACGGCCTCGAATATCACAAATGTAGCGAGGTCGTGGTTGCTGCCGATGACCTTGTCCTCCTTGTAGGGCTTCGCGGAGACCTGTCCCAGGAGTCTCCGGGACCGGGCTTCGATTCCTCGAAGGTTGTTGGCCTCGTCCTGCTCCGTGGGCAGGCAGTCGAACTGTTTTCGGGAACCCTTCACCTGGCACCCTGCCGTGTCCATGCCGGGGGCTTCCGGAGCGCCATCATCCTGGCCTCTGGCACCAACCTGGAGTTCGGGCCAGGAGAGCGCCCGGCGGGAGATCCCCTTCTCCGCAAGCGCAACAAGTGGATCATCGCCCATCCCGAGAGGAGGGTCCTCGTCGACCAGGGGGTCTTGCCGACGCTGCGCGGTCCCAACCGAGCGGTCACGCCCCTGGAGGGCGCATGACGCATCGCGGCCTGAGCGCCAGTGACATCAGGAAGCGCAACCGCTTCGGCCTCCTCAGCCTCGTCCACAGGAATGGAGCAATTGCACGCAATGACCTGGCTTCGAGCATCGGCCTGACCCGGGCCTCGGTGACGATCCTCGTCGGCGAGCTCCTCGAGGAGGGGCTCATCGTCGAGGCGGGTTCCTCGGGAGGCAACGGCAAGGCCGGACGCCGGAAGATCTTCCTCCGCATACGGAACGAGGCGGGAAAGCTTCTTGGAGTCGGCATCGACCAGGAGAGGATCCAGGTCCTCGTCTCCGACCTCGGCGGCACGGTGCTTGGAGTACGGAACATCTCGCTGCCCAAGGTACCCAGGGGAGCGGAGCCGGGGACGGTTTTCGCCAAGGCCGCTGCAGTGGCGGTGGGCGAACTTCTTGGAGGGGAGGGCGCAGCTGCGGCCGGGGTCCTGGGCGCAGGAGTCGGTGTCACCGGACGGGTCGATCCGGATTCGGGTCTGTCCCTCCGGGAGCCGCGCCTCTGGGAGGGGACTGTACCGATCAGGGAGCCCTTCGAGGCAGCCCTCGGCGTGCCTGTGTCGGTCAACAACAATGTCAGGGCTCTTTCAGTTGCGGAACTCCTCCTCACGGATATGAAAAAAAGCCCCCCCGCCGGCCTCCTCCTGGTAAAGTACGGGCCTGGCGTCGGTGCCGCCTGGACTCCGGGTGGACTGCCCTGGTCGGGTGCCCACAACCGGGCGGGGGAACTCGGTCACACCTTCGTGGCAGCCGATGGTCCCCCCTGCCCCTACTGCGGGCGCAGGGGCTGCCTCGAGTCCCTCGTGTCTGCCCAGGCCCTTGGACTGGCCCTTTCGATGCAGGGTTCCACTGTCGAGACCCTCTGCGCTGCACTCTCAGTCCGCGATCCGGAGGCCTTTGCCCTCCTGGCCAGCCACTTTGCGCGGGCTCTGGGCAATGCCATCGAACTCTGCGACCCCTCGGTCGTCACCCTCTACGGCTCGGCCTTCAGGGATTCAGCGCTCTTTTCGGAGGTCGCCCGCCGTGTCGAGGCCAACGACCGTCCCTGTGAGATCAAACGCTCGAGCCTCGACCCGGAGTTTCCCGCCCTCGGAGGTGTAGCCCTGGCCCTCGAGCGCTTTTTCCAGGGCGGTGGGACGATCGGGAAGTAGCCTCTTACCCCGCGTTCTTCTTGAGCGCAGCGAGTCCCTCTTCCACGGCAGCCTCCGATTCGAGCCTAGCCAGGTCGGCCTCGAGCTTCGGTGAAGTGTCCCCCAGGAGTTCTCCGGTCATCAGCTGCAGCTCCGCAAGGAGGCGGTCGGCGTCGATGCTCCGCTCGCTGGCGGCGACAAGGGGGAGCTTTTCACGGATTCGGCGGACCTTGTCCTCGGTCTCGGCGAGCTCTGCGGCGAGTGGAGCGCGCTTCGCCTCGAGTTCGCTGAGCTTGGTTTTGGCTGCCGCAGCCAGTTCAGCCATACCCTTGCCCTCGGCCAGGGCGACACGCGTGGTCCAGAGAGCCAGATCCTCGTCGAGGGCGGTGAGGGCTTTTCGTGCAAGCTTGGAACTCGTGGCGAATTCTACGAGGTAGGCGCGCGCTCCGGCGAGGTCGAGGCCTGAAAGGTCGGTGTCGTCCATGGATTTCCTCCGCCTCCCGAGTATGGTGCCTGGGATTCGGCGAAGCAAGCAAAAGCAGTGGAGGCGGGATCTTGAAAAAGACGGGCTTTCCTCCCATCCTTTAGCCTGTACGCTGGGTCAGCACCGGTGGGCCTTATATCAAGGAGTCATGGAATGAAGAAAAGTTGTCTGCTATCGAGGGGTATGGCGATGGGGTTGGCCTTCCTCCTTGTCCTTTTGGCTGCGGGCTTGCCAGCATCCGCCCAGGCCTCCGGAGGCAGTTCAGGCGCTCCTGCCGATACAACGGGCCTGAGCGCGGCCGAGCAGGCTTTCCTGACAGGCTATCTCGATCACCTTAATTATATGGTTTTTGTCGCTGACGGAGACAAGCTAAGCCCCGCCCTTGCCAAGATGGCAGTGACCCAGGCCAACCGCTACCTCATCGAGAAGCTTGGGCTCGCGGTGATCGATTTCGACCAGATAGAGAAGAACAAGAAGGACCAATCCGCAGCCTGGCAGTCCGAGACCGGTGGATCCATCAGCATGCTGCAGTTCCTCGCCCGCAAGTTCAATGCCGATGTCTATGTGGAAATCGACTTTTCGGTCAAGGACACTTCGTCAGGCGGGAAGTTCAAGGCGGCAGCCCAGGGTACGGTCAAGATCTTTGACCCGGCCACTGCGACAATGCTGGGCTCCATCCCCTATACGGGGCAGGAAGCCTTCAGTCCGGCCAATTTCGACCAGGCTGCCGGAAACGCGATCTCTTCGGCGGTGTGGACCCTCATGCCGCGCCTTACCACCCAGGTCAGGGATCTCATGAAGAACTCCCTGGCCAAGGGACTCCGCTACGAGCTTATCATCAACAAGACCCCTGATGCCAAGATCATGTCCACCTTCAGGCGGACTCTCGGCAAAAAGGTCCGCGAGGTCGAGCAGGTGAGCTATACGCCGGAGGAGACGCGGCTCAATGTCTTCGCCTTTGTGAAGGCGGACAAGGTTCAGGATCTGGTCTTCGACGCAGCAGAGGCTGCGGGCATGCCCGATCTCAATCTCCTGTATCAACGCGGAAGGTCGCTCACCTTCGATTCGGGGCTCCAATGAACGGAAGAATTTTCAAGCGCGGTTTTGTCGCCTTGTTTGCGCTGGCCGCCGCCCTCGCGGCCGCTGGCCAGACGCCTCCAGCCTGGGCGACCAAGCTTCCCTCTCCTGCTGGCGGTGAAACCTTTTTCACCGGAATGGGTCAGGCCAAGGGCAGGGCCGAGGCAGCTGCCGCCGATGCGGCCCTGGCCAACCTGGCTTCGGGAATGATGATGTACGTCGGCGTCGACATGACTGCCGAGACGAGTTCGTCGACCACCGAGAGCAAGGGCGCCATCTCCAGCGAGTATTCCAGCACGGTGAAGGGCAAGGCCTCCAACCATGTGACGGGCTTCAAGATCAAGGATCGTGTCGCCTCCTACGATAGGAAGTCAGACCTCTCGACCGTGTGGCTCCTGGCGGGCTGGAAGACAGCTGACCTGGAGCGGGAAAAGGCCCGCGTCGCTGCCCTTCTCCAGGAGAAACTGGATGCTGTCGCCGTGCCAGAGGCAGCTGCCAAGGCAGCCCTCCGGGCAGGCAAAGCTGTCGAGGCCATTGCCGGCTATATAAATGCTGCATCCGCAGCCACTGGCCCCGGCATCGAGAATCCCGAGATAAAGGTCAAACGGAACATTGCAGCCGCGGTGGGGCTGCTCAATCAGATGAGCATCGAGGTGGCCTTTCCGAAGGGCAGCATTGCGGTCTTAGCCCCCTGGCCTGGGCCGCTTCGTGTAACGGTCCTCTACGGCTCTGAGGGTAAGGCTGTCCCCGGGGTCAAGATCGTCCTGGGCTATCCCCGGAAGTCCGGGACGAGGCTCGTCACCAAGTCGGTGAGCCTCATGACTGATGAACAGGGTGTGGCGGAGTTTGTCCCTCCCTCTCCAGATTTTGTGGGCAAGGCGAGGATGACGGTCAAGGTGGACTTCGCTGCCCAGGAGGACATGCTCGACGCTCTGCCCCCAGCCTATGCGCCAAGCCTCGAACCCCTCCTCGATGCGATGTCTGCCCTCCAGTCCAACCCTGAGTTTACGGTGGTTTCCCGCGCCAAGGAGATACCCACGGGCCTGGCCATCCTCGACTTCGATGAGAAGGGACAGGGTCTACCGGGAAACGTCAGCGCTGCGAGCCTCCAGGGGGTTCTCACCAAGGCGGGCTTTGTGCTCAGTCCGACGCAGATCGACGCGACCCTCATCGTAGAGGCACAGCCTGACAGAGTGCGCGAAGCAGCGTCGCGCGGGGCGGCCAAGCGCTTTGTGTACGGCGTTACGCGTATCACCGGTCTGCGCCAGGACTCCGGCATGTGGATTGCCGAAGCCCGGGTCGCAGCGACGGCCATCGACGTAGCCTCAGGCGCGGTACTCTGGACTGCCGACAAGCAGGTGACGGCAGTCGGCAACGACGAGGCCCAGGCCCGCCGCGCGATCCTCGTGGAAGCGGGGACCAATGCCCTCGGCAAGGACCTCCTCTCGAACCTGCCCTGACGCGCTGCTTCGGGCCGGTCGCGTTGTCGCACCTGCGGATTCCGTGCTCACGTGCAGTAGCACGCTCCGCGCGGAATCCTTGGCGCTCCTAGCGCCTGACCCGAATCCGCGCGTCAGGCTATGCCCATGGGCTTCGGGCCGGTCGCGTTGTCGCACCTGCGGATTCCGTGCTCACGTGCAGTAGCACGCTCCGCGCGGAATCCTTGGCGCTCCTAGCGCCTGACCCGAATCCGCGCGTCAGGCTATGCCCATGGGCTTCGGGCCTACAGCTTCAGCTCTACGCCGCCGCCGACGCCGAGGCCGCCGTAGGGCTTGAAGAGCGTGTTGATAGGGATCCAGTAGTCGAGGCCAGCCTCCCCGAAGACGCGCATGTCGCGGCTGATGAGTAAGGCGGCCTTGCCCCAGGCCTGCACGCCGAGGTGGGCCAGGAAGTCCGTCTTTGTATCCGTGCCGGTGATCGCCTCGCTCAAGTGCACATAGCCAGCGCCGACGGCTCCCCAGCCTGTGAGACTGAGTCTGCCTGCGTTTACGTTCAGTTCCCCCCCCACGGCGACATCTACGGGAATGATGAGGACCGTTGCGAAACTGAACATCTGGCCGAGGGGGATCTGGACTGTAGCCAGGGGGCGGAACCCGATATATCCACGCGTGGCGACTGCGCGGAAGCCGGGAACGAAGTCGAGGCCGGCGGTCCCGAGGAAGAGGTGGGCGTAGGGATCGAAGTCGATGCCGAGCCTCGGGATTTCCTGGAGGGCAGCCTCTGGCGTGATGGATTTTCCACCGTAGATCTCCTGGGCGGTGGAGACCTCGGAGCCAACCGAGGTGACCAACAGGAGTCCGACCTCGCTGTCGTCACTGAAACCCTCGACGGTCGAACGCTCGACGACCGAATACTCGTCGCCGACCTGGATGCCCATGTTGCGTCCGAGGGCCATCTTGACCTCACCCCTTTTGACCGAAAGGATCTTGCTCGAGATCTGGAAGGCTGGAATTTTCCTGATCTCGTATTGGAGCTGGTCGGGGATGGAGTCGATAGCGCTCTTGATGGATGCGAACTGGTCCTTCTTGTCGGAACCGCTCGTTTCTACTTCTGCTACGCCCAGGGTTGCTCCGCCCCCCGCGATATCGACGAAGGTCACGTGGACGGTGAGCTTGGTCTCGAAGGTGAGGGCCTTGTCGTTCCATTTCGACGAGAAGGAGGAGACCACCGGGGCCGCGACGATAAAGGCGCCGACAAGGCTGTTCCAGTCAGCCTCGGTGAGGGTCGCCTCGCCGAACTGGAATTTCTCGGGGATGACAACAGAGCTTTCCTTGGCCTTCTTGATGGCTGCGATGAATTCCGAGAGGCCGCCTGTGGACAGGCGCTGCTCGATACCTATGACATTGAACCTGCCAAGGTCAACAAAGACCTTCCGGGTCTTCTGGTCGATGCTCCCGAGGGTCTCAAGGGGGATGGACCAGCCGTACCAACCGATGTTGAAAATGGCCAGGTCCTTTTTCTTCGAGACATCCGGACTCTGGGCTATAAGGAGGGATGCAACGAGGATGAATGGCAATACAAGGGCGAAGCGCCGGGCCGACATGTTCATTTCAACTCCTGGCAGATATAAGATACCTGGATTTTCGTTCATGGCCCTCGTCTTGCCAAGGGCTTAGACCTACCGACTATTTCGGGGATTTTCGCTCCTTATTCATGAAAGAGCTGTGGCGTCAAGCCTAATTCCTTACCTCTTGAACCTTCCTGCCCTTATCACTATACTCCGGCTTGTTCAGCTTTTTTCAAAATAGGGTAGGAAACCGCAAGCTTTGCGAACCGACTCGGAATTATCGAATCAACAGGTTTCCTTTCATCGTTGTTCATCCATATGTGGAGAGGTAGAGAAGCGACATGGCCTTTGACATCACCAAGATGCGGAATATCGGCATCAGTGCCCACATCGACTCGGGAAAGACCACCCTCTCCGAGCGAATCCTTTTTTATTGCAACAAGATCCACGCGATCCACGAGGTCAAGGGCAAGGATGGCGCTGGTGCCACCATGGACTCGATGGACCTCGAGCGCGAGCGCGGCATCACCATCCAGTCGGCGGCCACCAACGTCGAGTGGAAGGACAAGACGATCAACCTTATCGACACACCCGGACACGTCGATTTTACCATCGAGGTCGAGCGTTCGCTGCGTGTTCTTGACGGGGCCATTCTTGTGCTCTGCGCTGTGGCCGGCGTCCAGTCCCAGTCGATCACCGTCGATCGCCAACTCAAGCGCTACAATGTACCCCGGCTCGCCTTCATCAACAAATGTGACCGGACTGGCGCCAATCCTTACAGGGTAAAGGCCCAGCTTGCCGAAAAACTGGGGCTCAATCCCGTCTTCATGACCCTCCCGATCGGCCTTGAGGACAAGCTCGAGGGCCTGATCGACCTCCTTGAAATGCGGGCTGTCTACTTTGATGGCGATGCCGGCGACGAACTCCGCTATGCCGAGATTCCAGCCCACCTCCTGGGCGATGCCGAAAAGTTCCGTGAGGAACTCGTGGACTCGGCTTCCATGTTTTCCGACGAACTCGCCGAAGCCTACCTCGACGGCGAGGCTACCAACGAGATGATCGTCGAGGCTGTCCGCAGGGGCACTATCGCCGATCAGCTCGTACCTGTGTTTGTGGGTTCCGCCTACAAGAACAAGGGTGTCCAGGTCCTCCTCGATGGCGTTTCCGCCTATCTGCCCAATCCCACCGAGAAGAAGAATGTGGCCCTGGACCTCGACAAGGGCGAGGCTGAGATCATCCTTCAGGCTGAGGGTGCCCACCCCACGGTTTCCCTCGCCTTCAAGCTCGACGATGGGCAGTACGGACAGCTCACCTACGTGCGCATCTACCAGGGTTCCATCAAGAAGGGCGACGAACTCCTCAACACGAGGGCACGCAAGCGCTTCAAGGTCGGACGCCTCGTGCGCATGCACGCCTCGACGATGGAAGACATCACCGAAGGCTTTCCCGGCGACATCATAGCCCTCTTCGGCATCGAGTGTGCCTCCGGCGATACCTTCTGCGACTCCAAGATCAATGTCGCCATGACCTCGATGTACGTGCCCGAGCCGGTCATTTCCCTGGCCATCGAGCCGACAGACAAGAAGTCCTCCGACCAGATGGCCAAGGCCTTGAACCGCTTCACCAAGGAAGACCCGACCTTCCGCACCTTTGTCGATCCCGAGTCCAACCAGACGATCGTGCAGGGCATGGGTGAGCTCCACCTTGAGGTTTACATCGAGCGCATGAAGCGCGAGTACAAGTGCGAGGTCACCACGGGCATGCCCCAGGTCGCCTACCGCGAGGCCATTACCCAGAAATCCGAGTTCAGCTACACGCACAAGAAGCAGACTGGCGGTTCCGGCCAGTACGGCAAGGTCGCCGGCTGGATCGAGCCCTCGAGCGAGAAGAACTTCGAGTTTGTCAACATGGTCAAGGGCGGCTCGATCCCGACCGAGTACATCCAGAGCTGCGAAAAGGGCTTCAAGCACTGCGTCGAAAAGGGCGCCCTCATTGGCTTCCCCATCGTCAACGTGAAGTGCGTCGTCAACGACGGGGCCTCCCACGCGGTTGACTCCTCGGACATCGCTTTCCAGCTCGCAGCCATAGGCGGATTCAAGGAAGCTTACGAAAAGGCCAGGCCCGCCATCCTCGAGCCCATCATGAAGGTGGAGGTCGAGGGTCCGACAGAGTTCCAGGGCAATATATTCGGCTCAATAAACCAGCGCCGCGGCCTGATCACCTCGAGTTCCGAGGATGGCCACTTCTGCAAGGTCGAGGCCGAGGTTCCCCTTTCCGAGATGTTCGGTTACTCCACGGTGATCCGCTCATTGTCACAGGGCAAGGCGGAGTTTACGATGGAGTTCCTGAAGTACTCGAAGGTTCCGACCAACGTCTCCGATGAGCTGAAGAAGCAGTACCTCGAGAAACGCCGCGCCGAGCAGGGCCGGTAGAAAGGAGTTCCCATGCTGAAAGCGGAGCTTATTGCCAAGAGTCCGATGCGCGTCCTCGAGAAGTCCATCGAAGGCGGGCTTGCCAGCGGCAACATCGGCATCATAGCCAGCAAGAAGGGCGTCGGCAAAACGAGCGTCCTTGTACAGATCGCAATCGACAAGCTCCTCCAGGGGCAGAAGGTCATCCACGTGTCCTTCTCCTCCAATACGAGCCACGTTTTTGACTGGTATGAGAACATTTTCACCGAGGTTGCCAAGAAGCGCGGCCTTGAGCACGCAGACGAAGTCCGCGATGAGCTTGTCCACAACCGGGTCATCATGAACTTCAGCCAGGGCAGCCTGAAGACAGAGCAGATACTCAGCTCCATCCGCCACCTCATGGTGGAGGGCGGCATCAAGGCCAGCACCCTCGTCATAGACGGTTTCGATTTCCAGAAATCCAACCCGGAAACCCTCGCCAAGGTTCATGCCTTTGCGGTCGAAATGGCAGTCGAGATCTGGTTCTCGGCTACCCTTCCCATAGATGGGCAGCTCGCCGCAAAGGGTAAGGCGCCCACGATCCTTACTGCCTTCATGCCCTCCATCGCCGTCCTTGTCGTCCTCGAACCCAAGACCGAATACATCCATTTCGATGTTGTAAAGCACCACGAGTCCACCAATCTCCAGGATCTCAAGATCAAGCTGGATCCCAAGACGCTGCTGATAGCTGACGTCTGAGCCGGCGGAAGGCGAGGAGCCTGTCCTGCTGCGGCACTATAGGATTCTCGTGGCTGACGATCTTGCCATCAATCGGGAGCTGGTCCGCGCTTTTCTTTTGAGGGAAGGTTGCGAAGTAGGGGATGCCTCCGACGGTGAGGCCGCAGTGGCTCTGGCCGATTCAGGACAATGGGACCTGATCTTGATGGATGCGCGCATGCCCAGGATGGATGGGTACAGCGCGACCAGGGCGATCAGGCATCACGAGCGAAGCGCAGGCCGGCTTCGGACGCCGATCATTGCCTTGACTGCCCAGTCTGGTGAGGAAGTCGTTCGCGATTCGGAAGCGGCAGGCTGCGATGCCTACCTAACGAAACCCTTTACCCGAACACAGCTTGTGGCAACGATATCCGCCCTCCTTCTTGTGCCGGGCTCACCGGGTGCTGCGGCCGCCTCCCCCAGGCTCGACCCGGAAGTGGAAGCGCTTGTGCCGCTTTTCCTCAAAGACGCTGATCGGCTCCTCGTCCATGCCAAGGCAGTGGCTTCGGTCTCGGCCTGGGCGGAGGTCTCGGCCTTCGGGCACACGATCAAGGGAGCTGGCGGGAGTTTTGGGTTCGATAGGATTTCGGAGCTGGGAGCAGAGCTTGAGGCTGCTTCGTTAGATCCCGATAGTAAGAGGGTTGAGCTCGTACTCGATCAGCTCGATGCGGAAATACGGATAGCCGCGGCCACGTGGAAAAGAGGGAATCATGGCAATGCTTAAATCTACCCCAAAGCGCGTTCTCGTTACCGAGGATGTAGAATCCATAGCCTTCCTGATGAAGCGCGTGCTGGAAAAAGCGGGATTCCAGACCGATGTGGCCTTCGACGGGGAGCAGTGCCTCGAAAAGGTCGCCTCCTTCAAGCCCGATCTGGTGGTGATGGACATCATGATGCCCAGGATCCACGGCCTGGCGGCGCTTCGGAGAATCAAGGCCGATCCAGCGACCTCTGCCATCGGTGTCATCATCTGCACCGCCAAGACCTACAAGCCAGACGAGGAGCAGGCGCTGACCGACGGTGCCTTCGCCGTAGTGGCCAAACCCCTGAAGCCCGAGGAACTCCTGGCGAAGGTCAGGGAATACTTCCAGCTCGCTTCGGCAGAGGGCAAGGTAGTTGTTTCCCAGACGGAAACGGGGACCGTTGCCTACATGCCGCCGACAGCAGCCGGTGAAGCGCGGGTGAGGATCTGGGGGACGAGGGGCTCCATTCCGGTTTCGGGAAACCGCTATGCCCGCTACGGTGGCAACACGTCCTGCGCGACCATAGAGCGTGGGGATGACCTTGTCATCCTCGACGCGGGCAGCGGCATCCGCGACCTGGGCTTTGAACTGGCGCGCAAGGGTCCCTCCAGGATCCATCTATTCATTGGTCACACGCATTGGGACCATATCCAGGGATTTCCCTTCTTTGTCCCCGCCTTTATTCCCGGTTTCGAGATCGTCCTGTATGCCGCGCCTGGCTTCGGCAAGGACCTCGAATCGATCTTCAGGGGGCAGCTGGACAGCGACTACTTCCCGGTACAGCTCGAGGACATGCGGGCAAAGCTCGAGTTCAAGCAGCTTACGGAGGGACCTGTCAACGTGGGCGGATTGAAGGTGCATTGGGAATTCACCCAGCATCCCGGTGCCACACTTGGCTTCAAGGTCGAGACCGGGGACAAATCGATCTGCTACATCACGGACAACGAATTCCTGAAAGGCTATCTCGGCCATCCCCTCGCGGCCGAAGCGGATGAGGCTGCCCTTGCCCCGTATCGGAAACTGATCGACTTCGTCTCAGGCTCCGATATCTTTTTCGGAGAGGCCCAGTATACCAACAAGGAGTATGCAGACAAGATTGGATGGGGACATTCTTCCCTGTCCAACGCCTGTCTCCTGGCCAAGCTCTGCAAGCTCCGCGACTGGGTCATCGTCCACCACGATCCCCAGAATGGCGATGAGACCCTCGAAGAGAACCTGAACCAGGTCAGGCGCATCGCCACGGAGATCGGCTATAAGGGCCAGATCAGGCTGGGCTATGACGGAATAACCGAGTATCTGGGCTGAGGGTGGAATGACTCTCCTCTCCCGGCCCGGTCCCCTCGCTGCCTGGATCATGGCCGCCAGACCCAAGACCCTCCCCGCCTCGACGGCCGGCGTCATCGTCGGCTCGGCCCTCGCCTACGGGGCCGGCCGTTTCGAGCTCCTGCCCGCCCTCGCGGCCCTCGTGGTTGCCTCAGCCCTCCAGATCGCGAGCAACATCGCCAACGATGTCTTTGACTTCGAGCGGGGCTCAGACTCCATCCGCGCCCTCGGCCCCACGCGCGTGACGCAGGCGGGGCTCATCTCCCCAGGGGCCATGAAGGCGGGACTCGCGGTTGCGATCGGTGTGGCTGCCCTCGCGGGGCTCGCGCTCGCCTGGCACGCGGCCACCATCGCCCCCGGTTCCTGGCCCTGGCTCCTGGGCGTCGGGTTCCTGGCCATCCTGTCGGCAGTAGCCTACACCGCCGGTCCCTTCCCCCTGGCCTACCTCGGGCTCGGTGACCTTTTTGTCCTATTGTTTTTCGGCCTCGCCGCGGTGGCGGGCACCTGGTTCACGCAGACGGGAGCCCTCGCTCCGGCGCCCTTCCTCCTGGCCCTGGGCCCAGGTCTCATAATTGTCAATATATTAGTTGTGAACAATCTCCGCGACGTGGAGGAGGACCGGCAGGTCGGCAAGCGGACCCTGGTCGTCCGCTTCGGGAAGGGCTTCGGCAAAGCCGAGTACCTTGTCTGCATGGCCGGAGCCTACGCGGTCCTGCCCCTCGCCATCGGCCTCGGCCTGGTACCAGCCTGGACGATGCTCGCCTGGCTTTCGGCCCCCCTCGCCGTGGCCAATGCCTCCTCGGTACTCAGGAAGGAGGGGCAGGCCCTCAACGCCACCCTCGCTGGCACGGGCCAGACCTCCTTTGTCTGGGCAGCCTTGTTCGCAGTCGGAATGTTCATTGCCGGCGGGCGGGCGTGAGCCCTGCGGATCCAGCCCGGAAGGGCGATTGAATGGACATCGCACGCGGCATCGGGGACTTCCTCACCCTGAAGCGGAATTTCCACACCCTCCGCGGGCAGGACCTCCGGGACTGGCAGCGTTCGCGATGCAATGAACTGGTACGATTTGCCGTCTCGGCCAGCCCCCTCTACCGCAGGCTCTACGCAGGCAGGGACCTCGAAAACTTCGAGGAGCTCCCCACCATCGACAAGGCCGTCGCTACCGAGGGCTTCGACGATCTCAACACGGCCGGACTCCACCGCTCCGAGGTCGAAGCCTTCGCCCTCGGGATGGAGGCAAGCGGTGATCAGCTCCGCTACCTCCGGGGTCCGGACGGCCGCGACTTCGTCATCGGCATGTCCTCGGGAACCTCAGGCTCGCGAGGCCTCGTCGTCACCGAGCGTGCGATATCGGAGGGCCTGCCCTTTGTCTTCGCCGCCCGCTCGGGGCTTCCGATCCGTCTCCTTCCCTGGCGGATCGTCTTCATGCTGCGGGTCTTCTCCAAGGCCTTCCAGGACATCAACGCGCCCCTCATCCGCCTCGACTATGTCAACACGATGACCCCTGTCCAGACGATCCTCGACAAGGTGGGCAGGATGCGCGCCAAGATCCTCATGGCCCCTCCCTCGATGCTCAGGATCCTCGCTGATCACGCCCCTTCGATGCCCAGCCTCAGGCTCCTCGTTTCCTACGCAGAGGTCCTCGAGGAGGCTGACGAGGCCGCCATCCGCTCGGCCTTCGACCTCCCCCTCATCCAGATCTACCAGGCGAGCGAGGGTCCCATCGGCAGCGCCTGCCGGCTCGGCAGCCTCCACATCAACGAGGACCTCGTGTACGTGGAGCTCCTCGACGGGGAGGGGAGGCCGGTCACAGAACCCGGCCAGAAGGCGAGGAGGATGCTCGTCACCAACCTCTACAACCGCGTCCAGCCCCTCATCCGCTACGAGTTGAACGACCTCGTGGAATTGGGAGAACCCTGCCCCTGTGGGAGCGGCTTCCGCACCATACGGCGGGTGATCGGCAGGGCCGACGACGTCCTGTGGTTTGCCTCTGCGGAGGGTGGGCGACAGTATGTCTTTCCGGACCTCGTCAGCCGCTGGATCATCTCGGCGAGCGGCCTCGTATCCGACTACGCGATTGCCCAGGCTGGCGATGACTCCCTCGAACTCAGGCTCTCGGTAACGCGGGATGAGGCACAAGCTAAAGCCCTCGCTGACGTGCTCGCTTCCCTGCGCGCGGGGCTGGAGCGCCACGGCTGCCTGGTACCGGCGATCCGCTTTGCCGGGCCGGTAGAACTCCCCCCTCCTGGCATGAAGCGGAAGCGTTTTGTCAGCATTGCCAGGAAGGGAACCTGAGCGGGGCTGTGGCCCTGGTCTTCAGAACCTGATGTCAGCCAGGCTGGCAGCGGGGAAGGGTCCCCCGTGTCCCGGCCACACTGTTCCGTCGGCCGGCACGATTTTCCGTACACGCGCCAGCGAGGCACGGTAGTCGTCGAAGCTCTCCGCAAGAAAGGCCGTCCCTGGCTTCTTCCAGTTCGCCACAAGGTCCCCTGCGAAAAAATCCTTGCTAGAGAGGATGCCGATCGAGCCACGCGTATGGCCGGGAAGGTGGTAGACCGTAGCGTCGAGGCCCCAGTCCGCGAGGGTCTGACCCTCGGCCAGGCGTACATCGACCGGGCAGCCCGGATTGGCGCTTCGCAGGAGGGAAGTGAGTCCCACAAAGACCTTCATGACTGCTCCGATACCCCGCCGCGGAAGCATGACCCCCGTTTCGAGGGCTTCGGCGTCCGCCTCGTGGATGGCGATCTTCGCCTTCCACACATCGCGGAGCCAGAGACAGTTGCCCGTGTGGTCATAGTCGGGATGGGTCAGGACCACCAGGCGCAGCTGCCCGGGTTTGTTACCCGCGGATTCGCAGCCTGCCGCTTTCAACGCTGCTTCGAGCTCCGCCCTTTTGCCGGACATGCCTGAGTCGACCAGGACAAAGCCGTCGCCGGCAGGCAGGAGGTAGGCGTTCACGAAGCCGAGCTTGATGGGCCTAAAGGTCGTCATTCCTGTATATTATCGCCGGCAACAGCGCACTGGAAGGGCCCGTGTCTGGCTAGTTCCTTCACGTGGCGGTTTCCGGCGGTGCCATTCCCCCCGCACTCCTCAATCTTGTCTCTGCCCGGACCGAGGACGTCATTGAGAATTCCCGGCGAACCCATCGAAGGGTGTCCTTGACGAGGCTGCAGGGTAGTCGGGCGGAAACAGATTTACTATTGTCTATGTTGAAATCGGTCCAAAATACACATAGTCAACGTTGAAAACCGATCATGGATCGCTTATTTTAGTTCCATGCAGACCCGAACCCTCGACCTGACTACTCTTGCAGAGAAGAAATCACTTTTCCTCTTCGGTCCTCGGAGCACAGGCAAATCCACCTTGCTCAGGGCCCAGTTCCCCGCTGGATCGATCATCAACCTACTTAAGAGCTCAACCTTTCTGCCCCTGGCTGCAGACCCATCTCGACTCGCCGATGTTACGCGGGAGATAGCAAAATCGAGCCGAATCATAGTCATCGACGAAGTGCAGAAAATTCCCGCACTTCTCGATGAGGTCCATGACCTCATCGAGACGGCCGGGCTCCGCTTTGTACTTTCGGGATCGAGCGCTCGGAAACTCAAGCGGGGTGGCGTCAATCTTCTCGCGGGGCGGGCCTGGGAGACGCGGCTCTTCCCCTTCACCTCGGCCGAACTACCTGGCATTGAACTCGAACGCTACCTCCTCTACGGCGGTCTTCCTCAGGTGTGGAACAGCGCAGACCCCATCGAGGAGCTTGACGCCTATGTCAATACCTATCTGAAGGAGGAGGTCAAGGAGGAGGCGCTCGTCCAGAACTTCGTGCACTTTGCGAATTTTTTCAGGACCACAGCCCTTGCAAGCTCCGAGCAGGTGAACTTTGCGAACATCTCCCGTGACTCGGGTGTGAATGCAAACACCGTAAAGGCCTGGTTCAGCATTCTTGAGGACACGTTCCTCGGTTTTTCCCTCCCAGCCTGGCGCGGCTCGCGGAAGCGCAAAGCGGTAGCCACCGCCAAATTTTACCTCTTTGATGTTGGCGTCGCCAACTTCCTCCGCGGGACGCGCTCCCTTGATGGAGGAGGCACAGCATTCGGAACTGCTTTCGAGCATTTCATCGCTATGGAACTCAGGGCTTGGATCTCGTACCACCGGGTGAAAGAGGAATTCTCCTACTGGCGAAGCGAAGGTGGCGTCGAAGTCGACTTCCTGGTCGGAACCAGGCTCGCCATCGAAGTGAAGTCTACGAGGCGCGCAAGTGACAAGCATCTAGGCGGCCTCAGGGCCCTCAAGGAGGAGGGTTTGCCTTTCACCCTCCTCCTCGTATCCCTCGACCCCCTCGACCGTGAGACGACTGACGGCATCCGCCTGCTTAACTGGCGGACCTTTCTCGAGAAACTGTGGGGCGGGGCGTTTGAGTAGATGATAGACTGTCGAAATGGCGGACCTCGCCTTTGAAATGCCCATTTTCAGCCGCTTTCCAGGAGATCGTATCTTCCCGCTGATTCCACGTGAGCTTCTCGAGGCCGACGGGGGCGCGGACTATGTACTGACTCAGCGACTTTCGCGTCGTATCGTCGTAGATTCTGGTGCCAGCTAAACGCTGCGCTAGGCTTCGCTCGACCGAAAAATAAAACCTCTCCTCTGAGCCTCTTCTCGTTGTGCTGCCGCGATCGGGCGGGCCATCTGTTCTACATGCATGGTAGTATCTTGCGTGCGGCGCCGGAAATGTGTGCTGTGGCGTTCGAGAAAGCCCGTGCTAAGATGGTCGGAATCATGCACTATGGTATGTGAGAGGCTCATAAGTAAATGACCGTCGAGAAGCAAATCCGAATGGGATTCCGTCCGACGGGCGGCAGCGTACACCTGAGTCGAACGCTCATGCTCGAAGACCTAACGACTCTCATGGGGCTGCTGGCTGCCGAGCCTTTGACCGACCTGAAGGCGGCCGTGGTCGAAGAGAATTGTCTTGGCAAGCCGACGGTTTCGACCCGGCAGATCACCTATGGAAAGCTGGTGACCCTCTACGGTTTGGACGATAAGGTTCCCCTTTTTGCCTCGGAGTGACAACTTTGAAGCCTTCATGTCTGACCGGCAGAAGCAACTTCTGGGCCTCATTGAGGTGGCTACCGGCAAGCCTATCGTGAACCTGTCAACCGGTGCTGAGCCAGAAGAAGGCGAAGCCGAAGACGAGGATGTATGACGCTTAGGCTCCTGAATTCCCTTTCGAGTTTCCCCCTCTCCACCACCTGGGCCCTCTCCGACCTCGGTGAACTCCGGGGCATGCAGGAGCTCTTCACTCGCTCGGCCCCCCAAGTTCTCAAGACCCTCAAGGATTTCGCCTTGGTCGAGAGTGCCGTCTCGTCCAACAGGATCGAAGGCGTGCATGTTGATGGCAAACGAATCGGTACGGTCGTCTTTGGCCAATCTCCGGTTCGCGACCGAGATGAAGAGGAGATCCGGGGCTACAAGCAAGCCCTCGACCGCATTTATTCAAACCCGGCATCGCTCCCGATCACCCTGGAATCCATCCAGTCGCTCCACAAGCTGACCCGGGGCGAAATCTGGGATGCTGGCCTTTGGAAGGATCGCGATGGCGACATTATCGAGAAGCACGCCGATGGCAGGGAACGAGTCCGATTCCAGACCGTCCCGGCCAATCAGACACCCCAAGCCATGGCCGAACTTGTGGACCTGTACCGAGATCTGATCCGAGACCGCATCGTTCCCCCCTTGGTCGTCATCGCAGCCTTCAACCTCGACTTTCTCTGCATCCACCCCTTCCGCGACGGGAACGGCAGGGTTTCCCGGCTCCTGTTTGCCCTCCAGTTGGTCCAGAATGGCTACGAAGTCGGGCGCTACCTGAGCCTGGAACGGCTCATCGAGTCGAACAAGGAACGCTACTACGAGATCCTCGAGACCAGTTCACTCCACTGGCACGAAGCCAAGCACGATCCATGGCCCTACACCAACTACCTGTTGTTCATCGTCAAGACGGCCTACAAGGACTTCGAGGAACGGGCCCGGCGGATCAAACCGGCGGCCGGAGCCAAGTCGCAGGCCGTCATCGAGGCCATCCGGAGCTTTCCCGGCCAGTTCACGATCGCCGAACTTCAGACGGCCTGCTCAGAAGCAAGCCCTGACCTGCTTAGGAAAGTTTTAAAGCAGCTGAAGGCTCAGGGCGCTGTCGAGCCAGTGGGTTTTGGTCGCTTGGCGGCCTGGCGAGTGGTTCTTGAAAGTCAGTACTGGGAATTGAAGTAGGTAGAGAAGTGGGTATAGAATACACTGCCGGAGGCAAGGCATGATTACAGAGTTGCAAATCCAGAACTTCAAGGCCTGGAGAGATACCGGCAAGATCCGAATGGCGCCGCTGACTGTCATCTTTGGCGCTAACAGCGCTGGAAAGAGCAGCATGGGGCATCTGATGCTCGCTCTGAAACAAACCGTCATGTCGGCCGACCGCAAATCGGCCATACTTCTTGGTGATCAAGGTACTTTAATCGATTTGTGAACCTTCAGGGATTGCCTCAACGGCCACGATGTTTCGAAAGAAATTTCTTTCGCGTTTCGCTGGAAGCTGATCGAAAAGCTGGAAGTCGTCAATTCACGGAGCCCCAAACCACTCACAATCCGGGCCGATGAGATCTCGCTCAGCACCGTTCTCCGCAATGGGAAAAATGACCAGCCTGAGGTGGTCCGCTTGGAGTTCCGTCTCTTTCACGATGCCGCGGAAGTGATGGATTTGGATTTCTTCGTCGGTGAAGATGGGACGTTTGAAATGAAATCCGATTCGTACCAATTAGTGAAGACGGTGGGCAGAAAGTGGCCCCTTGAAAGCCCCGAGAAGTTCTACCGGGCTTCCGATCGAACATTGGCCCGGTTTGACAATGCAGGTTTCGTTCTGGATTTAGCTCTCTGGCATCATTCACAGTTTCAGTCTACAGGCAATCACGGAAGGCAGACGAGAATATGAAGTCCTTGTAAGGACCTCGGCCAATATGGCAGAGGTCAAACTGACTGATGTGGGAGTCGGTGTGTCTCAGGTTCTCCCTGCTTTGGTAGAGGCCTTCTACGCGCCACCTGGTTCAACAGTATGGATGGAACAGCCGGAAATCCACTTGCATCCTCAAGTCCGGTCTCGACTGGCGGATGCCTTGATTTCTGCGGTTCAGTCCAACGACAAGGACGGTCCTCGAAACGTTCAGTTGGTCATCGAAAGCCATTCCGAACACCTGCTCAATCGCCTTCAAAGGCGGATCGCCGAGGGCAGCTTAGGACTGAGCGAGGTGGCCATTTACTTTTGTAAGTCAGGAAGGTCTGGCCCAGAGCTGGAAGCTCTCGAACTGAACAGTGAAGGGAATATCGTGAATTGGCCAGAAAACTTCTTTGGTGATGCGATGGAGGATGTCCTGGCTCGCACAGAAGCCGCGATGAAAGCCAGGATAAGCGCGCAATGATTGCGGTCGTCGACACCAATGTTCTCCTCGTCGCCAACGGGCAACATGAAGGAATGTCACCCCAAAGCATCCTCGAGTGTAGTCGCCGTCTCGCCGACCTCCATCCCCTCGGCTACACCGAGTTCCTGCTGGCCGTGGGAAAGGGCCAATTGGTTGAACTTCTGGCCCGGCTGAGCGCTCGGACGCGGAGATTGAACCGCGCGTACTTGACCCTGCCTTACGAGCCTACTATCATTCAAGTAAGAGTATTACCGTAGGAGTATTACCATGAAAGTGACGACGAAGGGACAGGTGACAATTCCCCAAGAACTCCGAATGAAGTACGGCCTTGATGCAAACTCCGAAGTGGAGTTTGTCGAGGACGACGATCGTATTGTTCTCAGAATTTGCCGGCGCTCCGAGGCTCGCCTCGAAGCGCTCCGTGGTAGGGGAGACATCGCGATGGGCACCGAAGAGATCCTTGCCCTCACGCGGGGTGATTGATGCCTGGGTGCCTGATCGACTCGAGCGTGATCCTCGACGTCTTCAGCGACGATCCGGTCTGGGGTTCACGATCCCTCATGGCGATCGCCTCTGCCGCCGAAAAGGGGATGATTGCCATCAATCCCATCATCTATGCCGAAATTTCCATCCGCTTTTCCCGGATAGAGGACCTCGAGGATGCGATCATGGATGCCGGATTCCAACTCCTCCCAATTCCTCGTGAAGCCCTCTTCCTTGCAGGAAAGGCCTTTCTTTCCTATCGTCGTGCCGGCGGCACCAAAGCATCTCCGCTACCTGACTTTTTCATCGGCGCCCATTCGGCAGTTTCCGGACTGCCCCTGCTTACCCGCGACCCGGAACGCGTCCGCACCCACTTCCCGCGGGTCAGGATCATCGAGGTGTAGTGCGGCGGACAAGCCAGGGAGCCCTGCTTGATGGGTTGTCGGAAGGCGAAACCCGCATGTGGTTCAAGACCATTGAATAAGGCGATGGGTCCATCACTTCCTGAGAAGCCGGCCAACCGTCCGGAAGCCGATAATGCTATCGCCCCGGCTTCCGGATGCCATGCTGGAGAAGTTCAACGAGCTCATCGACCGCCTTCTCGAGGTCCTTGTCGCCGAAGGGCAGGGAGGCCTCCGCCTTGCCCAGGCGCTCGACGATGGAGAATCCATACTTCGCTTCCATGTAGCTGCCGACTGAAAGGCTGGCGGCATTGACCAGCTGCGCGACGAGGAGCTCGTCGATGTCGTCTCGCAATTCGCCTGTGGACCGCCCCTCCTGGACCAAGGCCCTGAGAAAATCGAGAGTCAGGTGCCCGATACTCGAGACGACCAGGCCAGCCTCCGTACCGGGACTCTCCTTCATCGCGTTGACCATAAGGAGGCTGTAGTTTGGGTTTCTGAGGTCGAAATCGACGCTGGCCAGGATGAGGTTCCTGTGCCTGGCGAAAAACGAGGGTGTTGCGCTCGAGGCGCCCTGTTTCTTGACCATCCACGCCTGTTTTCTGGTAGCTGCGAGTTCGAGCAGGTAGGCGTAGAGGTCTTTCTTGTCAGCGAAATACTGATAGACGCTGCCCTTGGCTATGCCCAGCTTGGCGACTATCCGGGATACCGATGCTGCCCGGTACTCGTTCCTGGCGAACTCATGGAAGGCCGCCTCGAGGAACGACTCTCTCTTGGCCTCTGCCAGGTTCAGGAAGGTTTCTTTCGGCATTTCTTTCCCCTGTACGATCTTGGTTGTGCCTGCGCAGCCTGTCAAGGCAGTGACCGCTTGGTCACTTTACTCTTGACGGTACCATGTTTTCTTGCTAAATTGTGACCGACAAGTCATATGACCGGATGGTCATACTGGAGAAGCAATGCGCATCGCCATTTTCGCCCCCGGGAGCAGGGGGGACATCCAGCCCTACCTCGCCCTCGGCCAAGGCCTCATGAGGGCGGGCCACGAGATCAAGCTTATCTCAAACCAGACCTATGCCAGCCTTGTCGCGCCCTACGGCCTTGAGTTCCACTCCCTTCCCCTGGACATGCAGGCTACGATCGAGGATGGCGCGATGCGGAAGCTGCTCGAGCGGGGGAACGCCATCACTACCATGGTGTACTTTGCCAAGCAGTTTAAGGCTGCCTCGAAAATAATGGCCGAGCACGCCCTCGCGGCTTCGCGGGGCAGCGAGCTGATCATCGCAGGCTTTTCGGGAATTTTCATCGCGATGTCGGTGGCCGAAAAGCTCGGGATCCAGTTCCTCCAGGCTTATAACGTGCCGCTCACATCGACGGGGGACTTCTCGGGAGCCCTCGTTCCGCGACTGCCAGCCGGCCCGCTTCGCAGTCTGTCCCACTTCATCACGCGCCAGGCGATCTGGATGGCCTACGCCCCGGCGGACAAGATTGTCCGTGCCGAGACCCTCGGCCTTAAGCCCTTCCCTGGCGGTGGTCCATGGAAGCGGCTCCGGGACGAACCGATCCTCTATGGCATCAGTCCCACGGTGATCCCGCGACCTGGGAAGTGGAGCGCGAATTCCATTTTCCTGACCGGATATTGGTTCCTCGACGAGCCGGCGGAGTGGAAGGCACCAGAATCCATTGAGCGCTTTCTCGCCAGCGGAGCTGCGCCGGTCTACATCGGCTTTGGAAGCATGAGCAACGAAAGTCCCGAGGAAACCGCGAAGCTCGTGCTCGAAGCGCTGGAGCTTACTGGGCAGCGTGGGGTCGTCTTCTCGGGTTGGGGAGGCCTGGCAGCGAAGGACCTACCGGCGAACGTCCACATGATCGAGTCGACGCCCCACTCCTGGCTCTTCCCACGCATGGCGGCCGTAGTCCACCACGGTGGAGGCGGTACGACGGCGGCGGGCTACCGTGCGGGAGTTCCATCCCTCATTGTGCCCTTCCACGGCGACCAGGCCTTCTGGGGCCTGCTTACAGCGCGTCATGGCGTCGGTCCGAAGCCCCTCCCGCGCAAGCGCCTCACGGCGGAGTCCCTTGCCTCTTCGCTCACCACGGCCATCACGGATGCTGGCATAAAGAGCCGCGCGGCTGCCTTTGGCCAGCGCATCCGCTCCGAGGACGGCGTCGCTCGTGCCGTAGAGGCCATCGAAACCATCAGCGGGAACTGGAGGCGCTAGGCACGATGGATGTACTAATTGCCTCCACAAATGCCACGCCGGAGCGCGATGCCGGAAAAACCAGGCCGGCTCTCGTCAGCGCCGGACTCCTCCTCGGACTCCTCCTGGCCGCCCTCGACCAGACCATCGTCACCACGGCCATGCCCACCATCGCCCGGAGCCTCGGCGGCCTCGATCTTTATAGTTGGGTCTTTGCAGCCTACATGCTCCTGGAGACCGCCTCGACTCCGGTGTTCGGGAGCCTTGCCGATATCTTCGGGCGCAGGCGCGTCTACCTCATCGGCATGGCCCTCTTCCTCGGAGGCTCGGTGGCCGCGGGACTCTCATCTTCGATGGTCGGGCTCATCCTCTCCAGGGCCCTTCAGGGCCTCGGCGCAGGCGCGCTCATGCCGCTGGCCTTCACCATCATCGCCGATATCTTCCCTCCGGAGCGGAGGGGCAAAATGCAGGGGCTCTTCGCCGCGGTCCTCACCCTGGCAAGTCTGGCTGGACCGCCCCTCGGCGGCCTTGTGACCGAAATGCTGGGCTGGCATTGGGCCTTCTTCATGAACCTGCCCCTCGGCGTCGCCGCTGTCATCCTGATCTGGAGCGGGCTTGCGGAAAAGCGTTCGGAGCGGAGGCCGCAGGTCGATGTCGCGGGAGCCCTGGTCTTCATGAGCGCGATGATAGCCTTCCTCCTGTCGACGGTCGCAGGCGGGAAGACCCTGGCCCCGGATCTTTTCCTTGTCCTGGCTCTCGTAGTAGTTGGATGCATACTCCTCGGTCTCTTTGTCCGCATCGAGAGGCGTTCGACCGAGCCGATGCTGCCCCTGGGACTCTTCGGCAATGCTTCCTTCGTCCTCGTCAGCATGGTCGCCCTCCTCTTCGGCCTCGGCATGTTCGGTAGCATCAGCTACCTGCCCCTCTTCGCCCAGACAGTCCTCGGAGCGAGTCCCTCGGTCTCCGGGGCCCTCCTGATTCCCATGATGGTGGGCATGGGCCTCGGGAGCATGGCCGCGGGGCTTCTCATGACCAGGCTCAGCTTCAGGGTTCTCACGATCACCGGTCTGGGCCTCATGGTCGGCTCATTCCTCTTCTTTTCTACGATGGGAAGTGGAACGGGTATCCCGCTTCTGGCGATGGGCTTGGCCATCTCTGGCCTGGGCCAGGGCATCCTCGGACCGACCCTGACGACGGCCGCCCAGGAGTTCAGCGAGCCTGGCCACCGCGGCCTGGCAACCTCGACCAATGCCTTCTTCCGCTCGGTGGGGAGCACCTTCGGGGTCAGCCTCCTCGGTGTGCTGCTCAACGCAGGCCTCCGAGCCCGTGGAGAAGGGCCGATGGCCTTCAGTGCCTCGCTCTCGACGGTGTTCCTCGTCGCCTCCGGTTTCGCGGCGGCCGCCCTGGTCGCAGCCTTGTTCATGGGTGGGAGCCGCCTCGAGGCGCCTGGCGATTTGGGAGGCCACGGCACAGTCAAGGGGAGGTCGGGAAAATGAGCACGACGCCGAAGCGAGTTTGAAAAGACCCTCCTTGAGCGTTCCCGTAATAAATGCATTAGTACTTTACTGTCCCCTCGGGTCGGCCCAGGAGGGTCGCGTCCCTCCTCATCTTTTCCTCACAGGCCCGCCACAAGGGAACGGAGCTTCTCTTCCATCACGACCGGGTTGTCTTTGGCCGCGAGGGACTCGATCCCCGCAATGAGGAGGCAGGCTCGCTTTGTCATGTTGCGGAAGATGATGTCCCGTACCTCGTCCTCCTGGTCGACGAGGGCCCGCGCCAGGGCTTCCGCGTCGATGTCCCGCAGCGCCAATTGAATCACGAAGTCCGAGAACCCGCCCTCAAGGACGGCGCCTTCAATTGACAGGGCGTCCCCTGACACCTACTGTTGCCTATGCCCAGCAGAAATCGTGCTTTCTTCCCTTGCACTGCCGTGTCGGTTCTCCTTGCCCTCACAGGCTGCGCCTCCCAACCCCGGCTGGCTTCCTCCGCCTTTGAAGTCGGCGCGTGGACGGGTTCGCCGCTTATCCAGTCCGAATACGGCGCCATCAGGGGCGTGGAGGACAGCCGAAACACCTGGGTCTGGAGAGGCGTACCCTACGCACGGCCGCCAGTGGGCGATCTGCGATGGAAGGCGCCCCGGCCACCCCTTCCCTGGGATGGGGTCCGCCTCGCCGACAGCTTCGGCAACCAGGCCCTCCAGACGCTTCCCATAATCGGCGGCATGGGATCCGAAGACTGCCTCTATCTTAATATGTGGCGCCCCCACAGCGCCGAAGTAAAATTGCCGGTGTACGTGTACGTCCATGGCGGCGGGAACTCCATCGGAACCTCCTCCTTGGCCGATTATCACGGCCAGGTCGTCGCTTCGGCCGGAAACATGGTGTACGTGTCGATCAACTACCGGCTTGGCGTCTTCGGCTGGTTCCATTCTCCCCAGTTGGCCGAAGGCGAATCAGGGGAGGATGCTTCCGGTAACTACGGGACGCTGGACATTATAGAGGCCCTGAAATGGGTTCGACAGAACATCGCCGCAGTCGGGGGGGACCCGGAAAGGGTCACCCTGGCCGGAGAGTCCGCCGGCGCCTTCAACATCCTCTCGCTCCTTATTTCGCCCCTGGCCGAAGGCCTCTTCCAGCGGGCTGTCATCGAAAGCGGCATGACCGTGATCCAGAGCCTCGATGTCGCCGATGCCGCCAGCCGCGACATTGAACGCAGGCTCCTCCTCCGCAAGGGAAGGGCCAAGGACGCAGAGGCAGCCGACGCCCTGTTGGATGGCATGAGTTCCGCCGACCTCCGGTCTTTTCTCATGGCCCTTCCGCCGCGCGAGTTCCTCGCTGTCCAGGGCAAGAGTCCGGCGGGTTTGGGAATGTCGAACCACCCCGCGATCTATGCCGACGGCTATGTCCTGCCCAGGGACGGATTCGCGAGCCTCTTCGACGGAAGCTACCCCAACAAGGTTCCAGTTATCATTGGGAGCAACAAGGACGAGTGGAAGCTCTTTCTCAACGCCCGAGCGGACAACAGCTTCCGTACGGATGCGGCGCTCTATCAGGCCCTGTCGAAATTCGTCACCATGACCTGGCGCTATCGAGGCGTGGACTCGGTGGCGACAGCCATGTCGACCATGCCATCCCCTCCCGCTGTGTACGCGTATCGCTTCGACTGGGGCAGTCCAAACGCCCAGGGCCTAAGCCCCCTCCCCCTCGACATGGGGCAGCGGCTCGGCGCCTTTCATTCCATCGAAGTGCCGTTTTTCCTGGGCACCGACACGAGCTCAGTCGCCTTTATCACCGGCAACTACTATACGGCGCGGAACAAGCCAGGAAGGGACAAACTGATCGATGCCGATCTGCGATACCTTGCAGCCTTCGCGCGAACAGGCGATCCCAACAATTACACAGGCTCTCCGCTTCCGGTCTGGCCGGCATGGGATCCTGCGGAGGGTGGAGACAAGGCCCTCGTCATGGATGTGGACGGATCGGAGCTGGCCTTCTCGGTTCTGAAAGAGAAGCTCACAGCTGAATCGATCCGCCAGCAGGCGGCCGCGGAGCTGAAAGAACCGATCCTGTCTGCAGTCATCGCGGCATGCACTGCGTTTGGGTTGCCCTCACAATAGGAAGAAGGTCTGAACAGGGGCTGTGGCCGTACATTGTTACAAGGATCTCAGTCCGGTATCTCGAAAACCCCTTCCAGCACGTGCCTCGGGCCGTAGGCAAAGTGGGGAAGATCCTCGCGCTTGGTGACGCCAGAGAGGACGAGGACGGTTTCCATGTCGGACTCGACGCCTGCGACAATGTCGGTGTCCATGCGGTCTCCCACAATGGCGGTTTCCTCTCGGGTCGCCCCGAGCCGCCTGAGGGCGTGCCGCATTATGAGGGGATTGGGCTTGCCCACAAAGTAGGCCTTTCGTCCGGTAGCCAGTTCGATCGGCGCGATGAGGGCGCCGCAGGCTGGGACGACACCGCTCTCCGAGGGGCCGTTGACATCGGGATTCGTGCCGATGAGGCGAGCTCCCCGGATCACCAGGTTGACTGCCTTTTCAATCGTATCGAGGCCGTAGCTATGGGCTTCGCCGATGACGACATAGTCGGGGTTCACGTTGTTCATCGTATAGCCCGCCTCGTAGAGGGCGTTGATGAGGCCCGGCTCGCCCAGGACGTAGGCCGAGCCGCCCGGTAGCTGGCTGGCGAGGAAGGTGGCAGTTGCCAGGGCGCTCGTGTAGAAGTGCTCGGGCTCGACCACGATGCCAAGCCGGTCAAGCTTCTGCGACAGCTCGATCGGGGAGCGCTCGCTTGAATTGGTAAGAAAAAGGAAGCGCTTGTCCCTCGCCCTGAGCCAGTCCACGAATTCGCCCGCCCCTTTAAGAAGGCGGTTGCCGTGGTAGATGACGCCGTCCATGTCGATGATGAAGGCTTTCTTTGCCCGTATTACACTTAAGTCACTTTCCATGCTTCGACTATAGCCTTTCCGGGCTGGCTGCGTCCAGCCGAAGGGGATGTGCGGGTGGCTTCCGGCGCTCAGCCGCCCCGCTTCCAGGGGCAGAGCCTCCGCTCGAGCCAGTCCACGCCGTAGTACAGGCCCAGGCCCAGGGCGCTCATCGCGACGATGCCTGCGTACATGGCCGGGTAGTCCATCAGCGTGCTTCCCTGGAAATAGATGTAGTACCCAAGGCCGTGCCGCGTGGCGAATAGCTCGGCGATGTAGAGGACTGCGATGGCCGTTCCGACCGACTGCCTGAGCGCCGTGAGCACTGCGGGGATGCTGGCGGGGAGGTAGACGAGACGGAAGAGGGCACGGCGGCCGGCACCGAGGCTGCGGAGTGATAATATCAATTGTGAAGGTATTGCAGCCGCCTGGTCGCGGACGAGGACGAGGACCTGGAAAAAGAGTATCAGGAATATGATCGCGATCTTGGCCAGGTCGCCGATGCCCAGGAAGAGGACGATGACTGGTACCAATACTACCTTGGGGATCGGGTAGAGGATCCAGATCACGGGAGACAGGAGGGCGTCGGCTTTCTTCGACTGGCCCAGGGCGAGCCCGGCAGGCGTGGCCAGGAGGACCGACAATCCGATGCCCGCGGTGACGCGCCAGAGGCTCGCCGCAAAGTGGAGGGGCAATTCGCCTCCGAGTTCGCGCACCAGGACGGCTGCCACGAGGTGGGGGGCGGGCAGGATGGGGATGGCCGCGAGGAGGGCTGCGGCTTCCCAGAAGAGGAGTATCGCGAGGGCGGCGAAAAAGAGGTGACGCTTTTTCATGCCCTGCCCCCGACCCGGAAACCGGTGCCTGAAACGGACTCAAGGACTCCACGAAGCTGCCCGCAGGCCTCCCTGTACTCCGCTCCGAGACCCTTCCCGAAGGCGCTGTTGTCAACGACGAGGGCTTTCCGGTTGGGCGCGCTGCCGAGCACGAGGATCCGTGACCCGACCCGTGCAGCCTCCTCGATGGAGTGGGTCACCATCACGAGGGTCAGATTCCCCTCGCGGCAGAGCTCGAGGGTAAGCTCCTGAAGATCCTCCCTCGTGAGCGCATCGAGGGAGGAAAAGGGCTCGTCCATGAGGAGGAGGTCGGGACCGAGGGCGAGGGTACGCGCGATGGCTGTCCGCTGGCGCTGGCCGCCGGAGATCTCGGCGGGATACCTGTCCGCGATCGAGGCGATGTCGAGCCGCAAAAGCCAGCGGTCCACCTCGGCGGCCATGTCCTCCTTGATCGTCATAGTTGCTGCCTTCGGAGCGTGCACTCCGTCGGGGCCGTAAAACGCGCGGACCCGGAACCCGAGGCCCGCATTCTCGCGCACGGTCGCCCAGGGCAGGAGGCCATAGTCCTGGAGGATCAGGCCCGTGCCCGGGCGGGGTCGCACAACGCGCTCGCCGTCGATGCGTATCTGGCCTTCCTGTGGATGCAGGAGGCCGGCGATGAGGGTCAGGAGGCTTGTTTTCCCGCAGCCGGAGGAGCCCAGGATGGCCCAGGTCTGCCCGCGTCCCACCTCGAGGTCGAAGCCCTGGAAGAGGGGCAGTGAACCGGGCCAGGCAAAACCGAGCGAGTCGAGGATGATCACGTGGCTACTGTAGCGTCTATCGCGGGAGGAAGGAAGCGTCGACCGAGTCGGCCCAGAGGGGGCCTGGCGCTGCCGCGCTCGCCCGGGCAAGCATGTTCTTGTCCCTCATCCAGGAAAGCGCGTCCTCGAACTCGGCCTTCGAGGGCGTGCCACGGGTCGGGAAGGGTGGCAGCCTGAAGTTCGGCGCGATGTCCGGGGGCACAAGCTGCCGTTCGGCCAGGATGGACGAATACCTCTCCGGATTGGCGTTGACGAGGGCAGTGGCCTCCTCGATGGCCGCGAGGAAGGCCCTCACCGCAGCAGGGTTGGCCTTGATGTACTCGGTACGGAAGGAGATCACGCTCGAGCCGAACTGGGGGAACCCTGAATCGTCGAGGATGACGGTCGCCCCCTGCTTCCGCGCCAGACTGGCCAGGGGTTCGGGCATCGTGGCGGCCCTTAGCTGGCCCGAGGCCAGGAGGGCCATCCGGTCGGGCATGCCAGGCACGTTGAGCGATCTGATGTCTCCCTTGGCGAGGCCCGCGGCCGCGAGGAGGCGCTCGGTGACATATTCGATGATCGTGCCCTGGGACACGCCGATCTCGACACCCCGGAGGGATGCCGCTCCGGAAAGGCCGGCACCCTTTGCTCCGAGGACGAAGAAGTGGGGGAAACCCGGTGCCGGCCTGAGCGCCCAGCGGAGGGCCTTCATCCGAACCGTGACCCGGTTGAAGTTGATTACAGCCTGGATCTCGTTGACCGCGGCATCGGCCTGGCCCGCCGCCAGGAGCTGGTCGCGGGCCGGGGCCGCTCCGACGGGTATGAACTCCACCCTGACGCCGTTCTTCGTAAATAGGCCTTCTTTTTCGGCTGCGTAGACGGGTACCAGGTCGATGAGGGGCATGGCTGCAAAACGCAGGGTCGGAACTGCCTCGGCGGCGAGGGAAGGCGTCGCCGAGGTCGGCGCGGCGAAGGAAAGGGCGATTAAGGCCGCGAGCGCGAAAGCGGCGATGGACGCTCCATGGTTCCGGGTTTTCATAGGATGCTCCTTTCTCTGGTCGTCTGGCTCATGTGCGGAAGCGCCCGTCAGCGACTCCGACACTCCGGAGGAGGATTGTCCGGAGGGCCGGGAGACTCGCTGCCGCGTCGGGTGTGCCGGTCTGGATCCAGCGCATGATGATCTCGTTGAGGGCACCCATCCAGACATGGGCTGCGAGCTCGGCGTCGAGGGGGGGGATGGATCCCTCCGTCGCGGCCGTCTCCAGGTTTTCCTTGATAATTGCGATGAATCGGTCGCCTATGGCCTGGCGTTTCCGCTCGAAGGCCATGCCGAGGCCGGATGCCTGGACGAAGGCCACCTTGGCGAGGAGCTTGTAGCGCCCGAAGGTCTCGACGCAGACCGCGAGGGCCTCATCGAGCCGGGCCATGCCCCCGGGGGCTGCCGACAGGCGCTCCTTGAGCCTTCCTTCGAGCTGGTCGGCGAAGCTGTCGATCAGGGCGAGGAAGATCTTTTCCTTGCTCGGCCAGTGGAAGTAGATGCCGCCCTTCGAAGCGCCGGATTCGGCGACGATGTCATCCATCCGTGTATCGTGGTAGCCCTTCCGCGCGAAAACTGCGGCGGCTGATTCGAGGATCCTTGTTTTGGTGTCAGGACTTGCGTCCGCTGCTCGTGTCGTGTTCATGGTGCCGACCGACTGGTCGGTCGGATTATGCCTGAAATCGTCGATAGCTGCAATAAAAAAAAAGGAAAATGCTTGATTTTTAAAACTAGTTTGATAAACTAGTTGATATGCAGGTAGACATGGTTCGAGAAGTCGGCGCCTTCGAAGCAAAGACCAAATTCTCGGAGCTTCTCGAAGAAGCTCACGGCGGGCGTGAAATACTTGTCACGCGAAGGGGGGTTCCCATGGCAAAGCTTATTCCTGTTTCCGATCGGAAGTCGGACATCCTTGCCTTGCTGGCGGGCTTTGATGAAATCCGTGCGACAGCCAAGCCCGGTCCTTCGGTGCGGTCTCTCATCGAAGAGGGGCGCCGATGACCTGGGTTGTCGATGCCTGCGCTGCCTCTTCGCTCTTCCTGCCTGACGAGGATGGCTCCGTGCTGCGCAGTATCCTGGTCGGGATTGAAGAGGGGGACAGGATTCTTGTGCCAGCGCTGTGGTGGTACGAAATGACGAATGTATTGGTTGGATCGATCAGGCGCGGGCGCCTCGAGGAGGCTGCCGCCTTCCATGCGCTGGAAATGTTACGGAGGCTCAATCCCTCCCGCGATGCGCGACCCCTTGAGGAGTCTGCGCCTGCTGCCTTTGTGCTGGCCCGCGCCCATGGCCTGTCGAGCTACGACGCTGCATATCTGGAGTTGGCTGCGCGCGAAGGTGGAACCCTCTGCAGTTTCGGTGGCGCCCTCCGTAGTGCCGCGAACAAGGCAGGCATTCCCTTGAAGCCGACAGCCGTGGAGCCAACCGCCGCATAGCCAGCTGCGAAGCGCGGGAGAAACGCACACCCTGCCTGATCAAGCCCGGAGCGGTTTCCTTCCCTCGACCAGGGCGACAGCGCCGCCCATGAAATTCCGGATTCTGATCTCGGTCAGGCCGCAATCCTTGAAGCGCCGCGACAGTTCACCCTGATCGATGAAGGCCTTCGAGGACTCGTGGAGGTACCGGTAGGCGGGAGCATTCCTGGCGACGAGGGATCCGACGGCAGGCACAAAGAGGCTGGAGAACTTCCAGTAGACCCAGGCTATAAGCGGAAGGCCCGGATGGCCCATGTCGATGGATACCACACGGCCCCCGGGGCGGGTAACGCGGACCATCTCCCGGAGTGTCGCTCCAAGATCGGGGACGTTCCGGAGGCCCCAGCCCACAGTAGCCGCGTCGAAGCTTGCGTCAGGAAAGGGCAGGACTGTGGCATCGGCCTCGACGAAGGTAATGCGGGACTCAAGGCCACGGCTCGCGGCTTTTTCCCTGGCTCGGCTCAGCATTTCAGAGGAGAAGTCGAGGCCAGTGACCCTGACCCCGGGTGCCGCCGCAGCGAGGGCGAAGGATAGCTCAGCGGTGCCGCAGCAAAGGTCTAAAACGGTGCTGCCGGGGCTGAGGGAGCAGCGGGCTGCGACTATGGCGCGCCATCGGGCATCGCGGCCCAGGCTCATGAGGCGATTGGCGCTGTCATAGCCCTCCGCTATGTCGTTGAAAATGCCCCTTACCGATTCGCCCTTGCCCGGCTCCTGCCCCAACCTCGTCTCCTCTTTTCCATCCAGCTACGGGAGCGGCATCTTAGCAGAGGCATTGTCCGAATGTCACCATTCCCAGGCTGCCACACCCAGTGCGGCGCAGCGCGGCATCAGCCAGCCCTCCCCATCCTCCTTGCCCTGACCCAGCCAGGGATCTTGACCGCCTCGTTGATCAGTATTGTGATGGCTCCGGTACCGAGGCAGAGGGCGAACTCCCAGCTGTGGAGAGGCGCGAAGCCGAAGATGCCGTTGAGCCAGGGCACGAAGACGATTACCGCGAGAAAGGCCAGGGCACCGAAGAACACCCATTTGACAGCGGGGTTCGGCATGCGGAGTGTGGCGAAAAAGGAGCGCGTCCAGGAGCGGTTGGAGACGATCATGCCGAGGTTGCCGAACACGAGGTTCACGAAGGCAAGGGCGCGCGCCTCCCCCTCGCCGAGCCCGGAAGCGAGGGCCCATGCGTAGATGCCCGCGACGAGGGCCAGGACTCCGAGTCCCTGCACCAGTCCTATGTAGATCATTCTCTTGCCGAAGAGGGGCTCGCTCTCGGGTCGGGGCTTCCTGTCCATGATTCCCTTTTCCTCGTCCTCCATCTCGAAGATCACCGAGCAGGAAGGATCAATTATGAGTTCAAGGAAGAGGATGTGGACGGGCATGAGGGCCAGTGGCATGCCGAAGAAGACGGGCAGGAGGGACATGCCGGCGATGGGGAGGTGCACCGAAAAGATGAAGGTCATTGCCTTCTGGAGGTTGTCGAAGATGCGCCTGCCGACACGGATCGCGGCGACGATGGAGGCGAAGTCGTCGTCGAGGAGGACGAGGGCTCCCGATTCGCGGGCTACGTCTGTACCCCGCCCACCCATCGCTATGCCGATATGCGAGGCCTTGAGGGCAGGCGCATCGTTGACCCCGTCCCCTGTCATCGCGACGACTTCGCCGTTGGCCTTGAGGGCCTCGACGATTCGGAGCTTCTGCTCGGGAACAGCGCGCGCGAAGACCGATACGCCCCCGATGCGCGCCTTGAGGGTGGCCTCGTCCATGGCTTCGAGTTCGGGACCCGTGATCACTGCGGTAGGATCGGCCAAGCCGATCGCGCGGGCGATGTTGATGGCGGTGCCCGGATAGTCACCGGTGATCATGACGACCCGGATGCCCGCAGTCCTGCACTGGGCCACGGCTTCGGGGACACCGGGCCTCACGGGGTCGCGGAGGCCCATCAGCCCGATGAAGCGGAAGGCGAAATCGTGCTGGCTTTCAGGAAGCTCGCCCCGGGCGTACTCGGCTGCCGCCACTCCTATGACCCGGAGCCCCTCCGAGGCGAGGGCATCGATGTCCCTGCGGAGCGCACCGATCCCAGCAGAGTCGAAGTGGCAGAGGTCGGATATGGCTTCAGGAGCGCCTTTTGCCGCGATGACGAGGCGCTCGCGGTCGGGCGACTCCCAGGCGTGCGACATTGCAAGAAGGTGGTCCGAAAGCGGATATTCGCGGATGAGGCGCCAGTCAGCATGGACGTGCTCCGTTGCCGCGAGGGTGCGCCCTGCGACCTCGTGCATTGCCTTTTCCATGGGGTCGAAGGGATCGGGGGGGCTGGCCAGGACGGCGAACTCGATTATTTCATGGAACTTTTCCGGCAGGGCGGCTTCCTGGTCTCCGAGCTCGTGGAAGTTGCCCCCGCTGCCAAGCTTTGAGACTGTCATGCGGTTCATCGTCAGGGTGCCGGTCTTGTCGGTGCAGAGCACCGTCGCCGAACCAAGGGTCTCCACTGCGGCGACCCGCCTTGTGAGGACGTTGCGCTTCGAGATGCGCCAGGCCCCGAGAGCAAGGAAGATCGTCATGACTACTGGGAATTCCTCGGGCAGGGTCGCCATGGCCAGGGAAAGGCCGGCCAGGATGCCCTCGAGCCAGTTGCCACGGCTCAAGCCGAAGACCACGACTACGATGACGCAGAGGGCTGCTCCGACAAGGCCAAAGGTCCTTACAATGCGTCCTGTCTGCTTCTGGAGGTTTGTCGAGCCCGTTTCGAGGGTCTGGAGGGCCTTGCCGATCTTGCCGATCTCGGTGCGGGCCCCGGTGGCCACGACACGGGCGATACCATGGCCCCTGACGATCATCGTGGCTGAATATATGGTCGGCAGGTCGTCGCCGCCGGGACGTCCAGGCTCTGAAATGCCATCCCAGCTGCGCTTGCGCACCGGAACCGATTCGCCGGTCAGAAGGGATTCGTCCGCCGAAAGGTTGGTTGCCCTGAGGAGGACGGCATCGGAGGGTACCCTGTCGCCCTCCGATACGAGGATTATGTCATCGCGTACGACTTCGCGCCCCGGAATGCGGGTCTGCACACCGCCACGCACGACGAGGGCGCGGGGACTCGACAGGTCGCGGAGGGCATCGAGGGCCTTTTCTGTCTTGTTTTCCTGGTAGACAGTGATGCCGATCACCACGAAGACAAAGCCCAGGAGCATCAGGGCCTCTTCTGCGTCACCGAGAAGGAGGTAGAGGCCGCCACAGACCAGAAGGAGGATGAACATGGGTTCCCGCAGCACCTCGACGGCTACCCGGAAGGGGCTGCGTCGCTTGGCCTGGGGGAGTTCGTTGTAGCCCTCCGATCCAAGACGCTCCTGGACCTCGCGCTCATCAAGACCCTGCAGGGCTTCGGGTTCGGTGGTGGATGTCACAGCACGCTCCTTGTCCGCCAGAGGGCGAATTCCAGAGCTTAGTTGATGGTACGGGGAAATTCCATAACTATCGGATCATAGCCTCCGACCCCCGACTTCATGGATCGCTACCGGGGCTTCTTTTCCCTTGACCATGATGGAGGCAAGCGGGGCGAGCGTGAAGGTCGCTGCGACGCCCCGGTCCCGGGCCACGGCATCGGAGACGATCACCTGGCCTGGGCCGGCGGCCGCCTGGAGGCGTGCAGCGAGGTTGACGGTGTCGCCGATGACGGTATGGTTCATCATGCGTGGCGAACCGATGTCGCCTTCCACGAGGGGCCCGACGTGGATCCCGAGGCCGACCGCGAGGCCGTCGATCTCGGCCTTCATCCTCTGGCTGCGCTCGCGTATGGCCACTGCAGCGGCAACCGCGTCGACAGGGCGCTCGAAGATGGCCATCATCTCGTCGCCTACGAATTTGTCGACATAGCCCGAGCAGGCGTCGACGATCTCCTCCTGCACGCCTAAGAGCCTGTTGATCACGTCGATGACACGGGCTGGATCTGTGCGCTCGGAGTAGGAGGTGAAGCCGCGGACGTCGGTGAAGAGGACACAGAGTACCTTGCGCTCGACCAGGCCGTGGCGGCTCCCGTCGTCGTTGGCCTTGCCTGCCCGCGCGCGGGCGACGCCGACGGTGGATTTCGAAACGTAGCGGGACAGCTCGAAGCGCTCCCGGAGGCCGAGGACCATGGCATTGAAGTGGGCGGCCATGGCGGCGATCTCGTCCTTGCCGGACACGGTGGCCTTCGACTCGAGGTCCCCCGAGCCGACGCGCTCCATCGCCTCGGAGATCCGCCCGAGGGGGACGAGGACCGCACGCCTGACGCCGAAAAGCAGCACGAGGACCATCACACCGAGCCCGAGGGCGATGAAGGCGAGGGCGATGACACGGAGCCGGGCGTACTGCGCCTCGAGGAGGGCGAGGGTCGCGCTGAAGTCGAGCTTGATCTCAAGGACGCGGACGTCGCCGTCTGCGAGCTTCAGCGGCGCGAGGATGTCCTCTTCCTGCCCTTCCCGGACTACGGCCAGACCCTTGGCGTCGAAGGCCGCGACGATGTCGGCGTGGGAGGAGTAATCGGCGCCGATCTCCGAATCCGGGTGGGAAATTTCCACGCGCATCGACTTGTCCACGATGATGACCTTGTTGACACGGTAGTTGCCCGTGCTCTCCCCCAGGCTCTGGACGAACTCGAGGCGCTTGTCGATCGCCTTCTCGAAGGAGGGTTCGTCTCCGGTCCAGCTCTGGCTCTCGAGGTCGTGCACGAGCCAGGAGCCCACCGTGCGTGCCATGGAGGTGAGCTGCACCTCCGAGATGCTCGAGACGATGCGGGGGAAGCCCCAGGCCGCGAGGGCGAGCATGAGGGCGAGCCCGAGGCCGAATATGACAAGGAGCTTCCCGACAAGTTTCATGCTGCCTCCACTTGTATCATCCTGACGCTGTACTCAGGGCTTGAGGAGGTTCCTGAGCCTGTCGCCAAGCTCCCCCACCGCTTTCTCGATGCCATCCCCGATGCCCGAGGCGAGCTTCGAGATCGGATCTTCGGCGCCGTCGACGGCTTTCCTGTAGTAATTGAACGCATCCTGGGCCTCAGCCCCCAGGTCGGGGCGGGGCTCCCCACGCTTCGGGTAGGTCCCCGACAGGATGCCTGTGTAGCCGCCTGAGAGCGACCAGGCCTTGAGCTCCTGGAGGCGGACTACCGGGTAGGGATGGCTCATCCAGGCCTGGTTGAGCATCTTGTGGAGGCCGTCCAGGAGGCTTTTCTTTTCCTCGAACTCGCGGGCCTGTGCGAAGAAGTCATTGAGGTTGACCTCCGCCAGGTCCTCCCCTCCGGCCATGCGCATGAGCACCGCGAAGCTGGGCTCCTGGGCCTGGGAGGCCAGGAGTCCGACGCGGTCGGCGCTGAGCTCGCTTTTCCGGTCCCATTCCGCCAGGGCTGCCTGCAAGGCGTTCACCAGCACCTCGCCGAGGGGGATCACCCCGAGCGACGCGTTTGCC
Organism: uncultured Spirochaetota bacterium; assembly: GCA_903821875.1. Taxonomy (GTDB): domain Bacteria; phylum Spirochaetota; class Spirochaetia; order Treponematales; family Rectinemataceae; genus CAIJMU01. The sequence continues at coordinate 6,295 of CAIJMU010000187.1, read as the reverse complement.
AGGAGCCAGGCAAGGGTCTTGTAGAGCGCATGTCCGCTCATCAGGTGACCGAACTCGTGGGCGATGACGACCTTGAGCTCGGATATGTCGAAGCCCCTGACCAGGGAACTGTTCAGCACTATGAAGGGTTCCTTCGCGCCGAAGACGTGGGCATTGAAGAAGGGACTCTGGGTCACGAAGACAGTGGGCCTGTAGCCCCAGTCGAAGGTCTCCACCAGGTCGTCGACGAGGGAGTTGACCCTGGGGAACTGGGTGGGCCCGACCTTGACCGAGGAGGCGTAGTGCATGAGCTGCATCGAACGCTCGGTGGTCAGGGAAATGAAGGTTCCCACCAGCTCGTCGAGGCCCCTGACCTGCCGCAGCGCGGACAGGGCCGCCCGGTCGGCGGGATGCTCCCACGCAACGGGATCGATGCCGGGGAAGCGGACGGTGTTCTTCGGAAGCATGGTTCCTCCTGCAACGATTATCATTCTTCGCCCGTGAAGTGTCAAAGAGGGAGGTCGGGTCGAGGGTACCCCTGCTCCCGGGCCGCTATTCCGGGATCGTCGCCATGAACGCGAGCATCGCCTGTGCAACCTCTGCCTGTTGTTCCGTTGCCGGTATCGCCGCTTCGCCGTCACCCCGCTGCCTGCCATAGGATCCGAACTGCGCGTGGTTGCCACCCTCGATCACGATCGTAGTTGTGTCCTTCGGAAGGAGGGGCGCCGCCTTGGCGAGTTTGGCCGGCGTCGAAAGGCCGTCCATGCTGCCGCTGATGGACAAGCCCCGGATCGCGGTACCCGACAGGTCGGCGCTGTCCGGAGGGTAGGAAGCCCAGAAGGCGATTCCCGAAAGGACGCCGGGCCTGTCGTGGACTGCGATGGCGGCCGCCACCCCGCCGAGCGAGTGCCCGGCGATGACCCAACGTTTCACCGGCTTTTCCTTCGCGATTATCTCGAAGCCCTTGTCCGGGGCGAAGAATGCCAGGTCGAAGGGCATCCTGACTATGAAGACGGGATAGCCGGCCTCGGCCAGCGGTGCGAGTACCTCGAGGTAGGCCAGGGGCGCGACAAAGCCGCCGGGATAGTAGAGGAGGCCCGTCTGGCGCGGTGTCCCCGAGGAAGGCAGGAGGGCGATCCAATCTCCGTGGTCCTCGACGCGGACCGAGGGCGGAAGTCCGGAAACCTTGAAGGAGGGCAGGGAAGAACAGCCCGTCAGTGCGGAAGCCAGGAAGAGGGCGGAAAGAAGTACGACGAGGAAAGGTGCCCCTGCCAGGGCAGGGGCAGCGCTCCTCACCTCAGGTCTCATACGTTGCTTCCCATGACCGCACCGCCGACCATCGGGATCAGCCATACGATCCACACGAAGATGCTGAACTTGTGGAAGGAGACGATGAGCTTCTCGTCCCTCCTCCTGAGCACGATGGTGGCCCAGATGGCGTGGAAGAGCATAAGCAGGATGGCGGCCATCCCGGTCACGCCGTGGATGGTCGACTTGAACATGCCGCCTGCGATGATGCCCATGGCGCCGGTACCGATGGTGTCGCAGACGAGTCCGCACCAGAAGGTGATGGCGTGCCACCACTTCAGGCGCCCGCTTATCCGCTCGGCCCAGACCCCGACGGTGTAGAAGGCGAAGGCGGAGAGGATGAAGGTCATGGCAACTATGAAGACCGGGCCCGATGCGTTCATTGACTACACTCCCGTTTCGTCGATGCCGTGCTTCCGCGCGACATCCTCATAATAGGTAATGAGCTGGCGTACATAGTTCCTCTTTTCGGAATAGGGTCCCGGGTAGAAGCTCCGCTTGAAGCCGTAGACGATGATGTTCTTGAGCAGCTTCGGGCCGATGTCGAAGTTGTCGACGGCCAGGCGTATCTCCTTCGACACCGAGTTGTTGGACACAAGGCGGTTGTCGGTGCAGAGGGTCGTGGACAGCCTGCGCTCGAGCATCTTGCCGAGGGAGTGCTTGCGGATGTCGGTGAGGGCCGGGTTGGTCTGGAGGTTGCTTGTGAGGCATACCTCGATGGTGACGCGCTGGTCGGCTATGAAGGAAGCGAGCCGCTCGATGTAGGCATCCTTGTCCTTTATCCCCGGATCGGTGACCTTGTCGACGTCGAAGAGGAAGTAGCCGTGGCCGAGGCGGTCGGCGTGGAGGTCGGTGATGGCCTGGAATATGCTTTCGGCGCCGTAGGCCTCGCCCGCGTGGACGGTCTTGTGCATGAAATTCTTGTGGACAAAGTCGAAAGCTTCCCGGAAATCCCCGGCTGGGTATCCGGCTTCCTGACCTGCGATGTCAAAGCCTACGATGGGAATGCCCATGCGGTCCCGTATGCCGACGACGCCCCGCGCCACCTCGATGGCCCCGAGCTTGAACACCTCGATCTGGTCGGAGTAATTGTGAATGGTGCAGAAATCGCGGTAGTAGGGGGAGTATCCCCCGGCGAACATGCGCATGGCGCAGGCGATGATGCCGTAGTCGAAGGGCGGCATCCGTCCCTCGCGCACGGCGGGACTGGCGTTGAACTCCGTCTTGGCGCGCCTGAGTCCCTTGTCCACCGCTTCGAGGATCTTTTCCATGGTGAGGTCGCGGTTGTCCATGAGGAGCTGCGGGGCGAAGCGGGGCTCGATGTAGAAGACGCCCTCCGCGATGTTGTCCTGTGCCAGCTCGTAGGACACCCGCTCGAGGTTCTCGAGGTCGCGCATCACGGCGCAGGTGTACTGAAAGCCCTTGAGGTACTCCAACAGGTCGGCGTAGCTGTCCTTGTACACCAGCTCGCGCATGCCTGACTCGGTGTAGGAGGGCAGATCCACCTTCCCCCGCTTCGCCATGTCGATCAGCGAGGACAGGCGGAGCGAGCCGTCGAGGTGGACGTGGAGGTCGGTCTTGGGGATGTCCCTGATGAAGGCGTCGGTGTAGCGTGTCATGGCCGGTTCCTCCGTGTATTGCAGTGGCAGGAGAGTAGCCGAGTACGGGAGGCTTGAAAAGGCCACAACCACAGGAACCGCCGGGGCCCGGAAAGGCAGGCCGCCGGGCGGACGTCCTATTGCTCTACTTCGCCCGCTCCACGAAGGTCCCGTCGCGCGTGTCGAACACGATCTTCGTCCCGATATCGCAGAAAAGCGGCACCTGGATCTCGATGTTGGTGTCGAGCTTGGCGGGCTTGGAGGACTTGCCCGAGGTATCGCCCTTGATGCCCGGCTCGCAGTAGGTGATAGTGCGTACGATATTTATAGGGAGCGTCACGGAGACCGCCTTGCCCTCGTAGAATCCGACCTCGACCTCCATGTCGTCCTCGGGGAGCATGTAGTCGGCGGCGTCGCCCAGGTCTTCCCGGGTCAGCTCGTGCTGCTCGTAGCTCTCGGAGTCGAGGAAGACCCAATTGTCACCATCGAGGTAGGAGAGCTTCATGTGGTGGTAGTCGATGGACACGTCCTCGAACTTCTCGCCCATGTCGAGACCGAGCTCGGAGGTCGAACCGGTGATGATGTTCCTCACGCGCAGGCGCTTGACCTGGCCGTTGCGGCCGCCCTTGATGCCGAGCATGCGTTGGACGACGACGACGTCGCTTCCGACCTTGAAAACGGTACCGCCTTTGATATCTCCGGTCATGATCATGGTAATTCCTCACCTGTAAGTGGATTTGGCCCTTGGTTCCGGATACACCCAGGGCCTTCTGGGCTCCGTCGCTTTACCGTCTCTGGCCTGGCTCAACGAAAAAGTGCGGTATCTTACCGTATTTTGCGGATGAGTGTCACCGGGTACAGAATGCACCCGGGGGTTCGGACTGTGCCCGCAGGTTCAGTCGTTGATTGTTGCATGGCTTCCTTTACGCCGAAAGCTTCGATGGCGTATGATTTTCAGCATGATAACCATGAATCATGTTTCCACCGGCGTGAGCCTGATTGAAATAGAGGAATCGGGCCTGCGTATTCTCTGCGGCTGTCCGGAAAACGTCTACAAGCTTCTCAAGATCGCCGGGGCCATCTCCTGGACGGGGACAGGTGGCAAGACCTGGGAAACCGGACCGAACACCATCCTCCTGTCCGAAGTCCCCGTACAGGGCGGACATTTCTCCAACCTCATCGAGTTCCCGGTACTCCAGATGCTGTATCGGCAGGGGATGATCATTCCCGGCCACCCGAACAACAGTGGCCAGCGCCCCCTCATCGTGGGTTTGAAGCAGGACCTCGAATCGATGGCACACTATGTCCACCTCGGAAACTACGGACTTGTGGAAGTCGAGGCCCTCGAGGCGGCGGGGCTTTCGGCAGTCGAGGCTCATGAACTCCTCAGGATGAAGCTGAAGTTCGCCTTCGGTAGCTTCCGCGGATCGGAGTCCCTCCTTGAATTCCGCGCCGTCGAGGGGCCAGCCATCGAGCTCAGGGGAGGGACCTTCCTCAGGAGGCTCGGTCCCAACCGCTATCAGTTCTTCCACGGGGATGAGGTAGCGGAAATCGATCTCAACCTGCGGCCGGGAGAGCACTATGCCCGTCCCTACGAGCTTCCCTCCCGTGCCATTTCGCGGCCGCTTTTCTCGGTCGTACATCTCGGGGAGGGTGATGGCTGGGATATCGCACGGCCCTGCATGTCGAGCCTCGTCATGCATCGCGGCGAAGCCTGGCTGATAGATGCCGGGCCCCACGTCAGGGAGAGTCTCGAAGCCGTCGGGCTTGGGGTGAACGACCTTCGGGGTGTCTTCCTTACCCATGCCCATGACGACCATGTCGTTGGCCTGACTGCCCTCCTCCATACAGAACGGCGCATTTCCTTCGCGGCGGTACCCTGGATCCGGGCGACGGTCGAGGCCAAGCTGCAGGCCCTTGCAGGCCTTGACGGGACGGCATTCCGCGAGACCTTCGAGGTGCGCGACCTTTCGGAAGGCTGCTGGAATGACCTTGGGGGTCTCGAGGTCTGGCCCTTCCTCTCTCCTCATCCAATTGAGACGACCTGCCTGCGCTTCCGCGTGCAGGGCCACTCTGGTACGCAGAGTTATGCCCATCTCGCCGATCTCTCATCCGTTGCGGTCATCGAATCGATGGTGACGGGGGACGCAGGCGCTCCAGGGATCAGCCGGGAGGCGGCGGACAGGGCCAAGGCTGCCTACCTTGAGCCCGCCGATGTCAAGAAAGTCGATGTCGGCGGGGGGATGATCCACGGGAATGCCTCGGATTTCAGGGAGGATGGCTCAGGGCTTCTCCTCCTCAGCCATACCAGCGATTCCTCCGCTCACAGGGACCTGGGCTACGGCACGATCGTGGATTTCGGTGACGAGACTATTCTCCTCCCTGCCGAGGCTGACTACCGGATGGAGCTTGCGCGGTGCTCCCTCGCGCGCCATTTCCCCGATATTCCCCCTTCAGCCTTCGAAGCCCTCCTCGAGGGTGGCTGGATCGCCAGGGAACGGGGGGCCATGCTTGTCGCTCAGGGATCGAGGCTCTCTGCTGTCGAGTTGCTGCTGTCAGGACTGGTTGAACAGACAGGCCCTGATGGCAGCCTTGTCGAGCTGGCCGCGGGGGCCCTTGTCGGCGAGGAGGAGGGCCTCGACCCGAGACTCGAGGCTTCCAGGTACCTCTGTGTGACAGCCATCGAGTCGGTCCCTATCCCCGTCTCGCGCTATGTCGCCCTCATCGCGGCCCACGACCTCGCTGCGGACCGGGCGCGGCGCTTCAGCGTCGGGGCCTTCCTCCGTTCCTGCCCTTCCTTTTCAGGCCTTTCTTCCCTCGCCATCGAGGGGCTTGCCTCCTCATCGGTGCTTGTTTCCTACGATGCCGGAGAGCGGTTGGGAGGGCCGGGGCAGCCTGTCCATGTCCTTGTTTCGGGGAGGATCGGATTGATCGCGGCAGGACACAGGGTGCTTGGCATAGGCACAAACGAGGTGTTCGGGGAGGAAGGCCTCCTCTCGCCCCTGGCCCCCTTCTTCGAACTGGCAGTGGAGGTGGACTCCACGGCGCTGCTGCTCGGTACCGAGGTCCTTGCAAGCATGCCGATCATTCTCTGGAAGCTCAGGGAACTCCTGGCCCGTCGATTGTCGTCAGCGCACAGTGGCTTCGACTTTGTCTGGCAGGACGACTATTCCGTAGGTGTGGCCGAAATCGACGTCCAGCACCGTCAGCTCTTTGCCCTCCTCCAGGGGCTCTCCCGACAGCTTGCGGCCGACGGGAGCTGCCCCGACGCGGGTGACCTTATCGCCGAGATCCGAGCCTCCGCCCTCCATCATTTCCAGACCGAGGAGGGCCTGATGGCAGCAGCAGGCTATCCCGAGCTCGCTGCCCACCGGGGTCGGCACCGCGACATCATCATCGATTTTGAACAC
>CAIJMU010000186.1 GCA_903821875.1 uncultured Spirochaetota bacterium | reverse complement strand
TAGAGCTTGTCCCAAAGTACGCAACTTTCGGATCAGCAAGGATTCAATATCAGAATAGATGACAATAGGTATCAATATTCTTTGGAAGGTGCATGATTCGGAGGAAATATGCGACCCAAGGAGGCTTTCGCCGCCGTCATTGAGACGTAGCAAGCCAGCGGGCCGCAGTTGCTCCCGATTCAGTCTCGGCATGATTCATCTTTTCTAGGGGGTCTCAGGCGATTCTGGGTATCTTGGAAGGATCGGACTTCTCCCGGATTGCCTTCACGGCGAGCCTCGCCAGCACCCAAAGGTTGTGGGCAAGGATGCTCCACGCGACCTCGATCCGTTGATGGTCGTAGCCCTTGCCTGACAGGGTGTCGCCAATGAACACATTCTTCACTATTCCGATCCGCCCCTCGGTCTGGGCCCGCCGCTTTTGCGCGGCCCTGAACGATTCGTCTTCCATGGCCTCGGCCATCAGGCGAGGGGAGCGCGGCAGTATGTTGTTGACCGTGCCCGTTTCGAGACAGGCGTTTCTGCTTTCCTCCGACGAGAACCCACGGTCTGTCGTGACAGACTCCACCTGCCCGTAATACTTGATGCAGCGGTCCAGGCTATCCTTGAGCATGTCGGACTCGGCAGGTGCCCTGTCACGGAAGTACGCGAAATCGACAATCAGCCCGTCGGGACTCTCGGCGATGTACAGCGTGTTCCCGAACTCGACCTGAGCCCCCGACTTCCCCCGGAAGATCACATGGGCGCCGCGCTCGTACAGGCTCAGCACCTTCTTGCCGTCTTCGACCTTGCGGCCCCCAAGCATCCTCTCCCGGACCTGTTTGACGGCAGCGGGAAGCAGCGCAAGCACACCATCGATGCGGCCAAGCACCTGGGCGGCTTCCGCCTCCGTGAGGTCGGTGTGGGAACCGCGATACTTTGCAAGAAGGTCGCGGTACCGGACGGCATGCTTCCTGACGCACTCCACCACCAGGCACATGGCCCGAAGCGTCTTCTTGCGCTTCTTCCTTCCATCCTTCTTGCGCCCCGTGGCGCTCATCGCCATGCACAGATGGTTGATCTCGGTGAGAAACCGTTCCGGCTTCCTGATGCGATACCGCAGGCCATGCTTGCGGATCACTTTGATCGCCAGAACCAAGGTCCTGACCGCATCTCGCAGGAGTACCCAATCCACGGGGAAATGGATGTTCGATTCCAGGCAGGTGCAGTCCGCGAAGAGATTCCGAACGTCAAGCGGCTTGTCCAGCCCAGGCATCCTCCCGGCCCATGTGTCGGCGGATATCGCCGCGCACATCATCCGGACGGCATCTTCAATGTCCCCAGCAGGCACGACCTTGTCATACCGTTCAAGGGCGCTTTTCGACAGACCTCTCCCGAGCACCTTGCCCACGAAGCCATCGACGTGGCCCTTGCGCAGGAACCACTGGATCAAGGAACTGTCGCTCGCCATCACTGAAAATGCCCTGAAGTCCGTTGCAATGAACTTCCGGAGTATGGTGCATCGGATCTGGAACACCGTCGCTTCGCGGAACCTTGCTAGCCATCCCTTCTTTCGCTTCCCGCTGCCTTGAAGGCGCTTTACCGCGGATCGCACAAGCCTATTCTCGGTCCCGGTTTTGTCAAGGAGTTCGTCGACTCGTTCCAGCAACTCAGCGAAGTCCCGATAATCTTTCGAGGCTCCTTCGATTTCCGGCGCACTACGAAGGGGAAGGCACTGTCTTTCAATCAACATTCCATATTATACGCTTTAGTACATTATATTACAACACTATTACCCGACTTTGGGACAAGCTCTAG
>CAIJMU010000185.1 GCA_903821875.1 uncultured Spirochaetota bacterium | reverse complement strand
GCCTGGGTTCTCTGCCAGTTCGGAGGCTCTGTCCCCATCAGCGTCTTCACGCTGGCACATCCCCTCATATGAACATATGAGCACGTGTTCATATGAGGGGATGTGTTTTCTCCGCAGCCCGCCACTGGCTTTCGAGCCTGCGGGACCGGCCCGCAGCCTTGTTTTCCTTCGATTTCTCTCCTGGTTTTGAATTCCCGCTGCTACCTCCGGGCGTACTAGCGCTAGGAGGCATCACCATGCAAATCGGAAGGGGCGACTCCTATGCGCTCCACCGACCGGCCATCTCGATTTGGGTCATCGACGACGTCGCAGGTTTTCGCCAACTTTTACCTCGACGGATTCGACCATTTCTGCAAGCACGAGCTTGGCCTTCGCTATTACGGGCGCTATCCTCGGGACAGCGAAGTAGGAAGAAGCACGGGGACAGGTCGACGTTCCTTCGGAAGGGTGAGAAGCTGACAGGTGCTATTAACTTCTAGCAATAGGACTACAGCGAACACACTCGCAGCAGCAACAGCCCTCCCCCAATGACCAGAGCCCAGGTGAAGAACGTTTTCACCCCGCCCATGTCTGGTTTCGAGGGAACTGGTGTTCGATTCTGACATCCTTGATTGGGGGCGTTACTTGTCCGTTGTGGAGCAGAGACAGTGTTTTGCGACAATTTCGCAACGAGGTCAGCATTCGACGGTTTGCCCGCCATTGCAGAAATGTGATTTTCTGAAGACCGAATGCCCATGGAACCCAGGAGAGCGGCATTTTCTCTGAAGCGTGTCGTCGGCGCCTCTCCTAATCGATATCGGGCTTCGGAATCATCTATGAACCGCAGCTGAGAGCTATCCTGGATCGTGATTGAGAGCTGGGTGGAATACGAACGGGCTCCCCGGTAGGGTTCATCCACCAGCCCTACCGCACTGATCCATTTGCCATCCCATGAGGAACCTGGTTCATTCGCAAAGGTATCGAGTCCTTCGGACCAGATACTCAGTTTGAAGCAATCGTTTCGCCAATCACTGAAGTTTACAAATGCGTATGGCAGTCCATACTTGGTAATCCCTCGCTTGACCTCAAGGACCCGGCCGACAATCTCGACCTTGCGGCCTACGACTCCACTGATGCTTCGGTAGCTCAAGGCATCAAATACCTGGTAGGCACCAACATATGGTCCTCGGACGCGAGCCTGGGTTTTCGATTCAGTCTGCTCCCATGCTGGCGCACTCGATGCAGCACTCTCGGCTTCCGAACCACGCGGCCGCGATGCTTCGCTGCGGAAATCCTCGAGACTTGGGAGGATTTCTATGGGCGATCGGCAGAGGCCAGCAAAGAGATCCGCTGAAACCCTCAATTCAGGGATCGACCTGATCGCAGCGAAAGCTGCGGAATACTCAGGCTCTTCAAAGTCATCACGGACAAAGAGCACATTCTCGCCCGTGGAATGGATATCGAAAAAATCGGGCCGGGCCGCCAAGGCAGCCAGTCCCAGGTCGATGGCGATTGATGGAAAGGAGTCTTTCCTGCCCGAGTCCGATGATGCTACCCAGGACGGGTGCTGGAAGTTGGGATGTCCCGATTCTGCTGCTGGGGGTGGCCCACCTGAAGTGAACCACATGCCATCATAGTCAATAAGCTTTGGGTTTCCCCTTTTGTCGATGACGATATTGCCCGTCTGCAGATCACCATGCACGATTCCATGTACCGACAGGCTGGCCACCAGGGCTGCCAGCTTTTCCCGCAGAATCGAAAGTGCGCTGCCGTCATGGTGCATCGCCTCGAGGTACTGCCCGAGGGTTTGCCCATCCACCCAATCCATGACGAGGGCGGGGACCAGGGTACCGGCAGCACGTATGCAGTCGTCTTCCCAGACTATATCGACGAACCAAGGGCGAAGCCCTGGATTCTCACCGAGGAGTTCAGCCAGTTTCTTGATGGCGGCCTTTGCCCGGTTCCGTTGTTCAGGGAAGTCCGCATTGAAGCAGCGCACTGCTTTGCGTGCTCCGTTGGGGATCGTAACGTCATAGATGTAGGCAAAGCCCCCGGACAATGGCAGGGGGATACCAAAAGGTCCAAGCTTGGGTTGCGCTCCCTTGAGGGATGGCCCAAGCAGGAAACGCCCTGGGTCGGCGAAGGCGGCATTGTATTCAGCGATTCCTGGCCACATCATGTTCGCCACACCCACATCAGGGTTGTATCATCGCGCGTCATGGCTCCCCGCTCTATTCCCTCTTCTACCCATGCCTTGAATGCTTTCTCATCTGCTCCGGCTAAAAATCGCCAGATGGAGTCACTCGAACCATTGGTGCACCCCATTTCACTGAGCAACCTTGCCGCTAACGCGTCTGTGGCCAGGGCGAAGGATGGCCTTTTCAGTCGGCCAAGGGGGACTACCACGCGATTGAAGGCAGGAATTGGTCCATGCTCGCCACCAATCAGGTCAGGGGTTGACGAGAACAGCAGGGGGTCAGAAAGCGGGAAGGAGAGCACTGGTACAAATCCATCGAGGATGAATGCACAGGTATCCCCAATGCTTGAGATCTCGAGGTACTGACTTCCCGGACTAGCTTCGACTACGAGTGCGGTGGACCACGACCCGCGTACTCTTGCCCGTACGCTCAGCCAGTCCGCTCCTCCGGACGTCTCCTTGCTGCCAGAGGAAGAAGCAAAATCCTCACGGGCATTCACAATGGCCCTTGCATTGGGCCCAAGCATGGCAAGGCTCCTTGCCAGGATGCCTGCCCATCCAGCGGGGTCCCAGCCTTCGCTGGCACCATCACACAAGACCCACCGGCGTCTGCTTGAATCAGCTATGCCGCGGTCTTCGCCTGTAGGAGGATGACCAACGTAAGCATGGGAGATAAGTCGTGAGAAGTTCCGATGCCCCGATGTGATCCTCGTCTTCATGCGAGCCGTGTAGTCCTCGTTCCAAGGTCGAAGAAGCTGGTTACTACCTCGGCACCTGCACCATAGGCGAAGAATCGCGAAGCCGGATTCACTGGCATGCGAAGGGCCTGTGCTCGTTCGACTAGATGTGGTGGGAATTGGCTCGACATCGAATAGAGCAGCTTTCCATGTTCATCCAACCCAGCAGCACTGTCGGGGAAGACACTCTCTATTCCACCGTCTGAGCTCACGTGAAGGTTGTACACAAGGCATTCTCCATCATCGGTGTGGAGCTGTCGGAGGATGGAAGCTGCCCCAGACGGATCTCCATCGGTCGATTGACCGTCGGAGACGTTGATGATAGTCGGTGGATATGACTTCGGATGGCCATCGCACCAGCGTGTCACCAATCGGCACGTGTGCTCAAATGCCGCCTTCATGGGAGTATCGCCATCAGAAACAGTGTGAACCCAGTTTGGTATCTGGGATCCATCGATATCCTTCAAAAGTCCTGTCGGTGAAGCAGCTACGCGCGATATGGGAAGCCAATCCTCACCATCAAGGGGGGTTGAAAACGCCGATCCAATCATTCCGTCGTTGTATCCGATGCAGGCGATATGGAAGTAGTCGCGGGTACCATCAGCCTTGTTGCAGCGAACAGCCAATTCCATCAGAGTTTTATCGACCGTTCTGGCCAGGAACTCTGCCTTGGTAAGTCCTCGTGCGTAGCTGTCACTCATTGAGCCTGACCGATCGAGGAGAAAAACGATCAACGTTGGATCAGCACGGCTGATTGCTCTCGTATAGGCACTGCGCTGAGCCTGTCCAGCACTGGATCGCCGCGCGGCTGTCGTTGCCTGTGCTGCTGCCGCTGCCCAGGCCGGCGCGACATCTTCCTTGGGCTGCGCGATGGTAGTCTGATTCGTCGTGACCTCTACCTTCACGTCAGGCTCTGGCACAGCTTCGGTGTCTATGGTGAGCCTGTTGGGGATTGTACTGTCCTCACTCGCGATGAGAGGCAATGGTACATCCGACCGGAGGTTCGCAAGTCCCCTCCGCACAAGCTCACCCATGTTCATTGTCAGGGCATTGAAATCAAGATCACCAGAACCCACAAGATCAACGGCAAAGCCAATCTCGCCGAGGTCCGCATTGGGGTCGCTCATGGCTGCAACGATTCCATCAAGGGCATCACGCTTTGTCTGGGCGCGCACCAGCACATCGAATATGCGGTCATCGAAGCGTCCGGGAAT
>CAIJMU010000184.1 GCA_903821875.1 uncultured Spirochaetota bacterium | reverse complement strand
TTCCTTGTCGGTATCCTTCTCGACGGTCACCTTGACATGGGACATGGGGAAGCGCAGGCGCTCGGCGACGATCTGTGCGACTGCGGTAGCCGAGCCCTGCCCTATTTCGGTCAGGCCGATGTTCACGATGACACTGCCGTCCGTGTTCATCTTGATGACGGCGGCGGTGGCTGTGAAGGAGGGCATGGCAGGAGCCTTGTGGAGGGTCGCGATGCCCTTGCCGATCTTCCGTCCTGTTCGCTTTTCGCGGGCCCTTTCCTCCTCGGTCAAGCTGCCATAATTGATGGCTTTGGCTGCTGCCTCGAGGCACTTGGTCGGGTCTCCCGAGTGGTCGGTGATGCGCTCGCCGGTGATGGTCAACGAACCGGGTTTCAGGAGGTTCATCACCCTGAATTTCAGGGGATCCATACCTATGGCGGTGGCAACGAGTTCCATATGCCGTTCGAGGCCCCAGAAGAATTCCACATGCCCGAAGCCGCGGTAGGCCGTGCCCCAGGGCTTGTTTGTATAGATCGTGTAGGAGTCGAGCTTGACGTTGGGGATCTCGTAGGGTCCGGCGCCTGAATAGCTCGATGCCCTTGTCACGTTTACCGCGTAATCGGCGTAGGCCCCGGCGTCCCAGAACATGGTGAGTTCCTGGGCCAGGATCTTGCCATCCGAGCGCACACCCGTTTTTATGCGGTAGGTCAGTGCGCTCCTGCAGGGCAGGAGGCTGAACTCCTCCTCACGGCTAGCCTGCAGTTTGACGGGACGGCCCCCGGCTTTCCGCGAGAGGCAGGCAACGAGGGGTTCAAGGTGAATGCCAGCCTTGCCGCCGAAGCCCCCTCCGACAAAGGGAACGACTACACGCACCTTGTTGAGTGGAAGCTTGAAGGTGTAGCAGAAGAGGTTTCGCACGGTAAAGGGTGACTGGGCGCTCGTCCAGATGTCGATCTCGTCGCCGGCCTTCCACTGCACGATAGCGACGTGGGTCTCCATCGGAACGTGCTGTACCGAGGGGTTGGTGTACTCGCGCTCGATGATCCACTGTGATTCGGCGAAACCCTTGTCGACATCGCCCTTCCTCACCTTGGAGAGGTTGGGGATATTCGTGCCTTTCTGCGGGCTGAACACCGGGACATAGTCATAGTTGCCAAGATCTGGGTGGACGAGGGGGGCGTCAGGCTTCAGGGCGTCCATGTGGTTCAGGACAGCGGGGAGGACCTCGTAGGTTACCTCGATCAGGTCAACTGCGGCCTTCGCGATCCCGAGGGTGTCGGCAGCCACAGCCGCAACGGCCTCGCCATAGTGGCGGACCTCGCCCTTGGCCAGGATGTCCTTGTCCACGACGTAAAGGCCAAGCTTGTAATTGAGCTCTACGCCGGTCAGGACTGCACGCACACCGCTCAGGGCCTCGGCTTTTTTAGTATCAATACCGATGATCCTGGCCCTGGCATGCGGACTTTTCTTGACCTGGGCCCAGAGCATGCCTGGGAGGACCATGTCGCTCGCGTAGATGCCCTCTCCGGTGAGCTTGGGCATGGCCTCGACGCGGCGTTCGCCCTTCCCGATCAGCTTCAGGTTTTTTGATTCGATGTGCTCATGCATGTTCGAGCCTCCCTTCGCGGACCTGGCCTGGACCCTCGCCCAGCTGTCCCGAGGCATCCAGGACTGCCTCTATGATCTGCTGGTAGCCTGTGCAGCGGCAGAAATTGCCTTCGATTCCTTCCTTTATCTCTTCGACACTGGGCTTGGGATTGCGATGGAGGAGATCGCGCACCGACATGATCATGCCACCGGTGCAATAGCCGCACTGCACGGCATGGTGACGGTCGAAGGCCTCCTGGATCACGGAGAGTTTACCTGCCGAAGCTTCACCTTCGATGGTTTCGACATTCGCACCATCCGCCTCGAGGGCGAGGACCATGCAGGAGTTGACCGTCTTTCCGTCCATGATCACCGTGCAGGCGCCGCACTCGCCTGCCCCACAGCCCTCCTTGGTACCCGTGAAACCGAGGTCCTCGCGGAGGAAACGGAGGAGGGTCCTGTGGCCTTCAACCTCGCGGGTATAGGTACCACCGTTGACTTTCAGTGTTATGCGCATCACTTGACCTCCGCCCAGAGGCGTCTGATAAAGACCTCTATCATGAATTCGCGGTATTCTTTCGAGCAGCGGAGGTCGCTGATCGGACTCGTGGCCGAGCGTGCCGCTGCAACTGCCTTTTCGACCGCATCGGTTTCGCGGATTCCTTCCACAAGCACCGGGGTCGGCGCAGCCGAACTGATGCCCAGAGCGACGACCCCTTCCTTCTTCATCAGTGCAACTCCGACAATGCCGAGGTCATGGCCATTGATGCGCTTGAGCTTATGGTAGGAGCCCCGCGCTCCTGCGGAGGCGGTCGGCACGACAATGCGTTCAAGGATCTCATCATCGAGCAATACTGTCTTTTTTACTCCGGTGAAGAACTCGCTGAAAGGAACCTCACGCTCGCCACGCTTCGAGGAGACAATCGCGATCGCGCCGAGGCAGAGGAGGGCCGGTGCCATGTCGGAGCAGGGTGAGGCATTCACCACATTGCCAATCACGGTGGCGCGGTTCCTCACCTGGTAGGAGGCCAGGTCGTGGCCACACTCCGAAAGAAGCGGGAAATGGTCATGGACGGCGGGATGGGCGAGGACCTCATTGATGGTCGCACCTGGCCCTATGACGAGACCCACCTTCGGGTTCCAGGCGATGACAGGAAGGTCCCTCACCTTCTTGATATCGATGACGATGGCTGGTTTGGAGACGCCACACCTGATGTTTACGAGGAGGTCGGTCCCCCCAGCGAGGATCTTTGCCGCCTTCCCGTGCCTCGCCAGGAGTTCGTGCAGCTCCGCCCTGGTCGCGGGTCGCGCGTATTCGAATTCATGAAGCATACAGCCTCCCTTGCTCCGATTTGTATCCAGATGGGCCGCCCGAATGAATTGCCAGGCCATGGAAGAAGCCGGTCGCCATGTCGGCCCCGGATAAATGACCAATTGAACAGAGCTCCCTCAAGGCGCCGACTGCTGCAAAAGCCTCGTCCGCTGCGAGGCATCGTGAGAGTCCGGCAAGGGCACCGTGGAAGAAGCCCCTCGCGGCACTGCGGAGCCAGGACGCAGAGATGTCGTTCGTTCCAGCGGCGGCTACCTCGATGGCTGCGGCCAGGGCGGGAACCGCGGGGGAACCGACTGCAGAGAGGGCAGCCAGATAGCCACTGAGGAGGTCGTCGCCCGAGGGTGTCAGGCCGGGGCCAGTCCCCACGAGACGCGAAAGGGCTGGGGCTAAGGCGCCAGCTTCGGGACAGTCTGAGCTGCCGATGGCTTTGGTGGCAGCGTCGAGGAGCTCGATGCCCTCGCGGATAGCCGCCATCACAGGCGAGGTATCTGGAGGGGCACTCGTGTCGCCGGGAAGGAAGAATCCCGCGCCTTTGGAAGCCTGGATCCGGCGGAGTTCCATCGCCGCCTGGTCAAAGGCCAGGCCGATAGAACCAATGCAGCTCATCACGCAAGCAGGCTCTCGACCGGCGGATGCACAGTCAACGCTTGCTACCGGACGGCCTGCTCCGAAGGCTAGAAGGCCCTGTGCAAACCGCCCAGCCATACCGGGGGTCAGGGGCCAATCCCTGAAATCAGCCTCAACGCCACATACCACCGCGCCGGGTTGCCCCTGTCCGGAAGGCCCCCTGAGGCAGGCAAGAAGGTCGCTGCCGTCGATCCTCAGATTGACTGCCCTGCGGAAGATGCTATGAACACTGAAGGTCCAGGAACCCGGAGGGACAGCGGGTCCGAAGGAAACTGCCCTCATCATGATCCTAGTCGCGGTTGCGGTAGGCATGGACCAGGGCCTCCTTGATGGCGCGCTCGACAGAAGAACGCCCGCCCTCGATGTTGCGCCTGAGGGCCTCGAGCGCCCGGGCCTGATCCCGCTCCCGGAGCGCGCACAGGATATCCACATGCTCGGTGCAGGTTGAACCGACCCGCTCCTTGGTGGAGAAATCAAAGAGCCGTATGAAATGGATGCGGCGGTCGATATCCTTCAGGGCCTGGGTAAGCGTTCCATTTCCCGTGATTCCGGCCAGGGTCTCATGGAACTCCTCATCTGCCCGGGGAACGAGGTCGGCCGTTTCAGGCAGGCGACCGTGAAGGTCGGTCCAATAGTCGATGAGCTCCGAAAGCTGCGCCTCCTCCATGCCCTGGCAACAGATGCGTGACACCACGAACTCCTCGAGCGCGAGGCGTACATCATAGAGCTCGTCGATCTCCCTGAAATCCAGGAGGCGGACCAGGTATCCCTGCCTGGGGCGCTGCTGGATCAGCCCACCTTCGGCGAGCTTGTGCAGGGCCTCGCGCACGGGGCTGCGGCTGACATGGAACTCCTCGCAGAGTCCCTCCTCGGTCAGCCGGTGCCCTGGGATGTAGTCCCAAAGGAGAATACGCTCCGAGAGCTTCGAGTAGATGCTTTCGCTCAGGTTCCGCTCTGCCACCTGCTTGGACATCCTTCCCAAGAAAAGGCGCCGGTTTGCCCAGCGCCTTTCCTTTTTAGAATGCGGAGAAGCCGATAATCAGGCCTTGACCGCTGCTTTTTCCTTGAACACGACAGTCGCAAAGAACCACTGCAACACAACCGCGTAGACGACCGAGAAGTACCAGATGACTCCACCGGGGAAGGGGACCTTGATGGAATCGCCGATGGGCACATAGGCGATCGCCGAGGGACCTATTATGTAAGCCGTGACATAGCAGAGTACCCAGGTGCAGATCAGCGCGCAGTAGGCGGCAGCGCTCCAACCGCTCTGGTACCAGTAGGCTCCTGAGCCCTTGGTATAGAGGTCACCCATGTTGAGCTTCTGCTTGTGGACGACCCAGTAACTCCCGATCATGAGTCCGGCTATCGGTCCAAGCAGAATTCCATAGTTGCCTGCCCAGTTCTGGATGTACCCAAGATAGGTGTCGGCATTGGAAACCGACCACCAGGGAGTAGCGAAAAAGGCGATGATCGAGGCTACGACGACTGCGGGTTTCCACCTCATCTTGAAGGTGCCAGTGAGGATGTTGATGAGGGGGATCGAGTTGGCTGTCATGTCGGTCGACCAGGGAGCGAGGAAGGCAAAGAGGAGGCCAATGATGGCTGCGACGATGCCCGGTGAGAACTGGACAATGATCGACTGAGGAAGGACCTGACCAGTGAGGACGGCCGCGGCATAGCCAAGCGCCGTACCGAGAAGCTGGCCGCCGATGATGCCGATGACAAGTCCCCAACCCAGCACGCCCTTCTTGTCCGGGTTGATGCCGCGGGAGATGTCGGAGATGTTTAGCGCGACCGTAGCCCACCAATTGGTCTGGACTGCCAGGTATCCGAAGAAGGGAAGGCTGAACCAGCCGATGTTGCTGGGTGCCCAGAGCTTCGGAACGTTGGGGGCAAACTGGGGCGAGGTAGCAAGGTAGATGACCAGCCAGATGAAGTAGATGAGCATGATCGGGCCGGCCCAGTTGGCCATGGCACCGATGCCGTCAAGGCTGAAGCGCATGACGAGGATAAATGAAACAAGGTAGATGACGATTGCGACAAGGATGTACTTGATCGCTATCGCTGTGACCTGGTCGGCGGGGGCTCCCGTAAGGGAAACTACGATCATGGCGATGGCCAGTGACCCGGCCCAGATCTCGACGCCGAACCATACGAGGCCGGAAATTCCTCGCATGATGTTCGGGATGTGGATCCCCTTGAATCCGAAGGTCTCCCGGAGCTGTACGGGGAAGGTGATGCCGTGCCTGACACCCACCGCACCGTTCAGCCACATGACGACGACGGCCGCCAGGTTGCCGATGACCGCACCCACCATGACCTGGAAAAAGCTCAGGTCCTTGCCTATGGGTCCGAGGAAAAACATGGGGATACAGGTGTTCATAGAGAACATCATGAGTATCCATGTCCAGGTCCCGTACTTCTGTTGGGACTTCTGGAGTGGCATGTGATCCGGATTCTCGGTATAACCCTTGGGAACTACTGCTGCTGCGTCTGCCATAGAACCTCCTTGTGCGACGATGTGGAATCATAGAACGAAAACCAGTGAAACGCAACTTTTCTTTTTTTGTCACGACTTCATTTTCTTCCCATCGGTCAATTAGGTCTTTTCTGGTCGATTGCGGAAAGGCCTCCTTTCGTCCTGGATCGAAGACTGATTTTCATGCACCGGCGAAGGGGACCGGGTCGACCGGTCCCCACCATCAGCCAGCCAGGGTGTCAGTCCATTCCAGCCCCTTCTCCACGATCGCGACGATCTCGTCTATCTGTTTCCGGTCGATGATGAGGGGCGGCGAGATGAAGATATAGTCCCAATTACAATAGAGATAGAGTCCGTTGTCCATGAAGATCTTGCCGAGCTGCGCGGATACATTGCGGATCGCGTTGTTGTAGCCGGCCAGGGGCGCCTTGGTCTTCTTGTCCTTGACCAGCTCGATGCAGGCCCAGAGTCCTATGCAGCGCGTGTCGCCGACCGATGCATGCCTGTCCTTGAGCTCCTCAAGCTTTTTCGCAAGGTATTTCCCGTTCTCGGCCGAGCGCTCGATGAGCTTCTCGCTCTCGTAGACCTCTATGTTGGCTATGCCGCAGGCACAGGCCAGGGCGTGGCCTGTATAGGTTAGGCCGCTCGCATAGGGCCGATCCTGGAAATAGTCCCAGATCTTCTTGTTCCAGATCATTGCGCCGAGGGGCACGTAGCCCGAGGTGAGTCCCTTCGCGGTCGTGATGATGTCTGGCACGACGTCGAAATTGTCGATTCCGAACCACTTTCCAGCCCTTCCCCATCCGGCCATGACCTCATCAGAGATGAGGAGGATGCCGTTCTCGTCGCAGAGCTGGCGGAGACCCTTCATATAGCTTTTCGGCGGGATGACGATGCCGTTGGTCCCGACGATCGGCTCCACGATGATCGCTGCGACCGACTTCGGGTTGTCGTACATCAGCTGTTCTTCAAGCATGTTGAGGGTCAGGCGGCCGCACTCTTCAGCATCATCCACGCCGAAGGGATTCCGGTAGGGATAGGGACCGAAGAAGTGGACGACGCCCGGGATGCCCGGCTCGGCTGGCCAGCGCCTCGGGTCTCCGGTCAGGGTGATGGAGCCGGCAGTCGCTCCGTGGTAGCTCTTCCAGGCGGAGTAGACCTTGTGCCGGCCCGTAAACCAGCGCGCAGTCTTGATGGCGTTCTCGTTGGCCTCGGCTCCGGCATTGGCAAAGAAGACATAGTCGAGGTCACCGGGCGTGTGCTCGGCGATCTTGGCAGCGAGCTTGGCGCGGGGCTCGGTCCCGAAGCCCGGTGCGATAAAGCAGAGTTTTTCCATCTGCCTGGTCATTGCCTCGATGACATGCCTGTTGCCATGCCCGATGTTGCAGTTGAGAAGCCCGGCGCAGCCGTCGATGATACGGCGGCCGTCGGTATCCCACATGTAGATTCCTTCGGCCCGGTCGATCTCGGTAGGCACCCATCCACCCTGGGCCTTCCAGCTGTAGATGAGGTGCTCCCGGTCGAGCTTCTGCAGTTCCGCGGTGTCCATGATCACTCCTGTCAAATAAAGGGGATCGGCTCGCGCTTGACAAAGCGCCCTTCGCCGACCTTTCCCACGAATTTCATTGAGTTGTCCGACCACTCGGCCACGCGTTTACCGCGCGAGTACACGAGTTCGGGCATACCGGTCATCTCGAAGCCCTCCCAGGGCGTGTAGTCCACGTTCTGGTGGAGCCGATCTTTTGTAATTGTGAACTTCCGCTTCGGGTCGAAGACGACGATGTCGGCGTCCTTTCCGGCCGTGATGGAACCCTTGTTCGCAAGTCCGAACATGCGGGCAGAGCCAGTAGAAGTCACCTCGACCAGCTGCTCTAGGCTGATGCGCCCCTTGACCACGCCCTCGCTGTGCATGAGCATGAGCATGGTCTCGATGCCTGGCGCGCCGTTAGGAATCTTCCTGTAATCATCCTTCCCGTTCATGTCCTTCTGCCCGGTAAAGTTGAAGGGGCAGTGGTCGGTACCGACAGTCTGGACACTGCCGTCGCGGAGGCCGAGCCAGAGCTTGTCGCAGCTCGACTGGGGCCTGAGGGGAGGTGACATGACGTATTTCGCACCGCCCCAGTTGGCTTCACGGTAGCGGTCCTCGGTGAGGGTGAGGTACTGGGGGCAGGTTTCCGCGTAGACGCGGAGGCCGCGATGCCGGGCCTTCTCGATCCTGGCAAGACCCTGTCCCGAGGAAAGGTGCACGATGTAAATGCGGCTGCCAGTGAACTCCACCGCGCTGATGGTGCGTTCAATTGCCGCTTCTTCGGCGAGGACAGTATGGGCCCGCGCGTGGTCGAAGGGAGTGAGCCTGCCCTCGGCTGCGTTGAGCTCGTCCATGCGCGTGATGACATCGAAGGTCTCTGCGTGGACCTGCACGAGGCCGCCATGTTTCCTTGTCTCCTCGAGGAGGCGGATCATCGCATAGTCGTCCACCCGGAAAGGATAGAAGAGGAAGATCTTGAAGCTCGGCGTCCCGTACTCGTTGACGGCCTTCTTCACCTCGTCGATGACGTCGGGCCTCGCGTCGGTTACGCCAGGGTGGATGGAGTAGTCCACGACGGTCTTTCCGTCGGCCTTGCCCTTCTGGCGCTCCACTGCGTCGCGGAGTGTCTCGCCCTTGCCCTGAAGGCTGAAATCGAGGATCGTCGTCGTCCCTCCGCAGGCAGCCGCGATTGAACCGCTCTTCCAGTCGTCGGCCGAGGTCGTGCCCATGAAGGGCATATCCAGGTGGGTATGCGTGTCGATGGCCCCGGGAAGGAGGTACTTGCCCGTGGCATCCACAACTTCGTCGGCCCTGTCGGCGAGGCCAGTCCCCACGCACTTTATTTTTCCTCCCTCGACCAGGACGTCGGAGATCCGGGATCCGGAAGAAGTTACTACTAAACCATTCTTGAACAAGACACTCATCTTTGAAATCCTCCTTCAGCTAGCTGCTTCGATCTGGCACAACGTATCTGCGTCATGCAAGCGTGAAAGGCTCGAATCTCACACGCGCCACCTCTGCCTCGTCCATGACAGGGGTAGGCAGGCGTTTCCAGTCCTTTGGCTTCTCGGTGAACCCGATCAGGCCGGGAACCGGGCAGACGAAGCTGCATATCATGCAGGAAAGGCATTTCCCCTCGATCAACTCCGGTCGGCGCGTGGCGCTGTCCCATCTGAGGGCCTGGCCACCTGCATCGTGGCAGACTATGTGACACTGGCCGCAGCCCACGCATTTATCCAGGTCGTAGGTGGCTATGCCCTGGCGCTGCAAGTCGAACTCTCCGGTCTCGTGAAGGTTCTGCACAGCCTTTCCGATGACTTCAGTGAGCTTACCGACACCCCGGGCGATCATCCAGTCCGAGAGGCCCTCGATCATGTCCTCGACTATGCGGTAGCCGTAATGGATGATGCCGGTCGTCACCTGAAGCGTCGTCGCCCCGGCCAGGAGGTACTCAAGGCTGTCCACCCAGGTCTCGATGCCGCCCATGCCGGAAATGGGAAGACCCAACTCCTTGCATTGAGCCATTTCGGCAACAAAGCGAAGACCTATGGGCTTGACCGCAGGTCCCGACAGGCCGCTGACTGCGCCGCGCCCGAAGACGTTCGGCCTGGCCACGAAGTCGTCGAAGCCGATCTCGGAGATGCCGCGTACGGTGTTGATGGCCGACACGCCGTCGGCGCCGCCGTTCTTCGCATAGACCGCAGCCTCGGTCATGTCGGTAATGTTCGGCGTCAGCTTGGCGAGCACGGGGATGCCAACGGCGCGCTTGACCGTAGTCGTGAACTTCTCGATGAGGTGGAAGGACTGGCCGACCTTGTAACCAGAACCCTCGACCGACATGTGGGGACAGGAGAAATTGAGTTCGAGCATGTCCGCGCCATGGTCCGCCGAGGCCTTGGCCAGGAAGGCCCACTCGTCGTTGGAAAATCCCATGATACTTACGATGATCTTCCGGTCTGGGTATTTCTTCTTGAGGTAGAGGATGTCGGCGAGGTTGTGACGGAGCGGCCTGTCGGAGGTCATCTCGACATTCTGGAGACCGACGAGGCGCTTGCCCTCGTAGTCATAGCCGTTCATGCGGGGCGAGGGATGGATGATCTCCACGCGGTCCGAGTTGAGGGTCTTGTAGCAGACTCCGGCCCAGCCATGTTCGTAGGCGCGCTCGATCATTTCGGCGCAATTCGACACCGGGGAGGAGGAAAGCAGGAAGGGATTGTTGAAGCGGATCCCGCACATCTGGACGGAGAGGTCGACCGTGGCTTTCGTGCTCATCGCGTGCCTCCCGCCAGCGTTTCGAGGATGGCCCGGGCGGCGGCCTTACCGTCGCGCACGGCTTCGACTACGAGGCCCGGCCCGCTGGAGATGTCGCCGCCGGCATAGACAGAGGCAGCAGACGTCTTCCCGGTTCCAGCCTCCGTCACGATGAGCCCCCGGGAGTCCGTGTGGGCCAGATCTGACCAATTGGCGCTATCTGGCCCGTTGCCGATGGCCTCGATGACAGCCCCCACCTCGAGGGTCCAGTCGGAGCCCGGAAGCTCTTCTGGCGAACGGCGCCCCGAGGCGTCCTTGGCACCGAGCCTGCAGCGCCTGAGCCTGAGCCCCGAAAGCGCTCCTTTGGCATCGGTCGCATAACCCGCGGGAGTGTTCAGCACGAGGAAGTGGATGCCCTCGCGGAGTGCGGAAAAGCTCTCCTCCGGCTCGGCCGGCATCTCGGCGAAGGATCTTCTATAGACGAGATAGACATCCCTGGCGCCCAGGTGCTTGGCCGTCTCGGCACAGTCGATGGCAACGCTTCCGCCACCGATGACGGCGACATCCCTGCCCTCGACCAGACGGGCCTGCTCCCCTCTGTCCTTCTGCCGCGATCCGGCGAGGAAGGCAACAGAACCCTCGACACCGGCGGGTGCCTTGCCGCCCGGAAGCTCAATGGCCTTCCAGAGGCCGGGGGCCAGGAAGATGGCTTTGTAGCCCTGGGCGAGGAGTTTCCCTGCGCCTTCCGCCCCTTCGATCCGCGTATTGCAGATTATTTCAACACCGAGAAAAGCGAGGTCGGCCAACTCGTGGGCCAGGAAGGCCTCGTCGAAGCGGTAGGAGGGAACGCCGTAGCGGATCACCCCACCCGCCTCGGCCCTCTCCTCGAAGACCGTAACCTGGACGCCGGCCTGGGCCAGCTCTGCCGCGCAGGCCAGGCCAGCAGGACCGGAACCGACGACGGCCACCTTCTGGCCACGGCTCGGCGCCTTCTCAAGGGCCTGGAAACCTATGGCCCAGGAGTGCTCGACCAGGGCGCGCTGGATGGCGCCGATGCGGATCGCCTGGCCGATGCCGGTGGCGCTGCATTCCTTCTCGCAGAGCCGGGCGGTCGGACAGAGAACGCCGCAGGCGCCACCTAGGATGTTGCTTTTCTTGAT
This sequence comes from uncultured Spirochaetota bacterium, assembly GCA_903821875.1. Taxonomy (GTDB): domain Bacteria; phylum Spirochaetota; class Spirochaetia; order Treponematales; family Rectinemataceae; genus CAIJMU01. The sequence goes on along the minus strand of CAIJMU010000184.1, from coordinate 12,624 downwards.
TGTGCGGATCGCCCCCGTAACGTTCTTCAGCCTGAGCTTCCTGATGAAGGCGCCCGGATCGGTGTCGGCGGGACAGCCCTTTGAGCAGGGAGCGTCGTGGCAGAGGAGGCATCTATCAGCCTCGAGGACTGCCTCCGGGAAGGACAGTCCCTTGGGCATTTTCGGCATATGCATGGAATCGGCTATCACAGGATCTCCTTAGGCAATCTAGATTTACCCTGCCTTTCCTGCCTGGAAGGCATGCCTGTAAGAATGAACGATAAACCGTGTTGTGCCATTTGTAAATGAAAACGTTTACACAATCCTCAAACTTGTCATGTCCGGCTCTTTCCCAATCGTGCCACAATCCAGGGGATCGTCCTTTCCGCAAGCTTGGCGAGGGCGACAGCACTCATCTCCAGGTGCTCTTCCTTTGTGTCCTCGATCTTGTTGTGGCTGATACCCCGGAGGCTCTGGACGAAGATCATCTGGGTGGGGATCCCAGCCCGGCAGACCTCTGCCGCGTCGTGGAGGGGGCCCGAGGGCAGGCGCCAGGACTTCCCTGCGGTCGCCTTTATGGCCTCGTCGCAGAATTCGATGAGCTCGGGGTGGAAGGGGATCGGCTCGATGCGCCAGAGGTCTCCGAAGGCCAGCTCCACGTTGCATTCCTTCGCGAAGCGCCTGGCTGCCTCCTGTGCATCTGCCCACATGGCAGCGAGCTTGGTCGCATCGATATGGCGCTGGTCGAGGGTTATGGTGCAGTCCTCGACGACCGAGGTGACAATGCCGGGCTTGGTCACGCAGGAACCTATGGTGCAGACACCGGAATGCCTTGCGGCGATCGTGTAGATCTCCTGGGACATCATGCCCGCAGCCTTGAAGGCGTCCTTCCTGCGGTTCATAGGCGTCGAGCCTGAATGGGCCCCCTGGCCATGGAAGCTGATGAAGTTGCGCTCGACTCCGACGGTGCCGAGGACAACGCCGAGGGGATAGTCGAGATCCTCGAGGACAGGACCCTGCTCGATGTGGAGTTCGAGATAGGCGGCACAGTCCTTCTGCTCGAGCTTGGCCTTGGGTGCGTCCTCGAGCCTGAGGCCCACGCCTTTAAGGGCATCGACCAGGAGGACTCCTGCCTTGTCCTTGAGATTGCGCACGCTTTCGATGTCGAGGTGCCCGGAGAAGGCACTCGACCCGTAAAGGCTGCGACCGAAGCGCGCACCTTCCTCATCGGCCCAGTTGACCAGCTTGATGGTCACCGGAGGCTTGCCCTGGGCTTTGAGGTAGCGGAGCACCTCGAGGCCGGCGATTACGTTCCAGCAGCCGTCGAGCCAGCCACCGTTGGGGACGGAGTCGAGGTGGCCGCCGATGAGGAGGGCTTCGGGGCGCTCGCCCTCGAGTGTCGCCCAGGTGTTGCCGGCAGCATCCTGGCGGTACGGAACGCCAATCTCGTCGAGTTTCCCGTGGAAGAATGCGAGGGCCTTGAGCCAGGTTTCAGTGAAGGCGACGCGTTGCGCTCCCGCCTCGTCCTGCGTAAGCGACCTGAGTTCCTTCAGGTCGGCGAGCGCCCGCTTTGTATCCAGTGTAGCCATGAAACGCCTCCCCTGTTGTGTGAAAGCCGATGGCGGGCATCCGGGCCCGCCATCGATACTAATTTGTACTATTTCTTCTGGTCGCCCATGTGGAGCATGCCATCCCAGGTATCGACCTTGGAGCTCCTTGCCTCCTCGTCGGAGAACCAGTGGGTGGTCACGGTCTTGAGCTCGGTCCAGAATCGCACCGCGTCGGCACCCTGCATGTGGAGGTCGCCGAAAAAGGAGTTCTTGTGGCCGGTGAAGCTGTAGGTCCCGTGGGGAACGGGGATGCCGACATTGATGCCGACCATGCCGCCGTGGGTCCGCACAGCGAATTCACGGGCGTAGTAGCCGTTCTGGGTAAAGATGCAGGAGCCATTGGCAAACTCGTTGGCGTTCATGATTGCAAGGCCTTCTTCGAAGTCCTTCACTCGCTTTATGCATAGGACCGGCCCGAAGATCTCCTTGTCGCCTATCGACATGCCGGGCTTGACCTGGTCGAAGAGGGTCGGCCCGAGGTAGAAGCCCTTCTCGTAGCCCTTGACTACCTTGTTGCGGCCGTCGACCACGAGTTTGGCACCCTCGTCGATGCCCTTCTGGATCCAGGCCTCGATGGAGGCTTTGTGTTCGGCATTGATGACCGGGCCGAGCTTCGTGTCCTTGTCGTAGCCGGGGCCGATCTTCAGCTCACCGATGAATTTCACGAGGTAGGCGACGAGCTGGTCGGCCACCGCTTCTTCGACGACGATGGTGGGAAGGGCCATGCAGCGCTGACCGGCCGAGCCGAAGGAGGAGTTCATGATGCCGCGGGCAGTGCGTTCGAGGGCAGCGTCCCTGAGCACGAGGCCGTGGTTCTTGGCTTCGGTGAGGGCCTGGACGCGCTTGCCGTTTTCAGAGGCCGTCTTGTAGATGTGGAGGCCGATGGAGGTAGACCCGATGAAGCTAATACCCTTGATGTCGGGGTGGCGAAGGAGGATCTCCGCCTCGTTGCGCGAGCAGGTGACGAGGTTGATGACGCCCTTGGGCAGGCCGGCTTCCTCCCAGAGCTCCATGATCCTTATGGCGGACTGCGGCACAAAGCTGGCGAGCTTCAGGACGAGGGTGTTTCCAGTGGCGATGCAGACCGGTGCGACCCAGCCCATGGGCAACATGGCGGGAAAGTTCCAGGGCACGATGCCGGCAAAGACGCCCATGGATTCGCGGTAGTCGGAGGTATCATAGCCCTTGGTACAATTGAGGCTGGCCGAACCCTTGAGGAGGTGGGGCGCGCCGCAGGCGAACTCAACGAGCTCGGTGACACGGAGGACGTCGCCCTTGGCTTCCTCGAGGATCTTGCCGTGCTCGGTGGAGGTGATCAGGGTGAGCTCATCCAGGTGCTTGTCCAGGAGGACCTTCATCCGGTAGAGCACCTGCACGCGCTGGGCAGCCGGGGTGGCGGTCCAGGCAGGATAGGCGGCCTTGGCGGCGGCAATCGCCTCTTCGACCTCCGCCGCGCTGCACTGCGGCGCATGGGCTATGACTTCGCCAGTCGAGGGATTGTAGCAATCCATGTACTTCCCGCTTTTGGACTCTTTCCAGCCACCAGCGTAATACCTCAGCTTCTTGATCTCGGCCATCTAATAACTCCTTGTTGTGTAGTCGTCAGTGGCAGGAATGAATAGCTCATCCTGGCCAACAATCATTTCCTTTTCGCTTCCTCGTGGAGCCAGGGGTTCCTGGCCCCCGCCACATCCCCGAATTTCGTGAGTTCGGCCTTAGCCTTCTTTTCCATGAGCTTCCCGTGGCGCTCGTCCTCGACCATGGCAACGATGCGCGAGATGCAGGACTCGCCGTCCACGAGGCGCCAGGGGAAGCAGCCGATGGTCGCGCGCTGGTTGAGGAGAAGGTCAATGTCCCCGCCCACGCACTCAGCATGGATGATGTGCTTGTCGAACATCTCAATATGCATCAACTGGTACTTGTCTTCGGTGAAGAACTGCTCGAGGCTTTTCCCGTATGTCTTCTGGAAGTGCGCATCGCACTCCCTGGCCTGCTTGGGCATCCAATCGCGGATCTTGGTGTTCATCGGATGGTCGGCGCTGCCGCAGTCGACGCCGATCCAGCGCAGCTTCTTCTTCTGGGCCCAGAGCGCAAACTCGCGGTCGGGTCCTGGGTGCTTGATCATGTAGCGGATCTCGTCGGCCGTGGGCTGGTCCCAGCCGTAATGGTGGAAACCAGTATGAATTATGAGGATATCTCCCTCACGAACCTCGACGCGGTCCTCGACCATCTTCGAGGTGTACACGTCGTAGTCCCCGGCGCAATCGGACAGGTCGACGACAGCACCCTCGTGAACCAGGAAATCCAGGTCGAGGCTCGCGATGTCCTTTCCTGGAGTGTAGAAGTGGATCTCGCCATCGAGGTGGGTGCCGACGTGGTTGGAGTGGGTGAGGATCTGCCCATTCGCGCCATTGGGAGCCAGGCGCTTGAAATACTTCATCTCGAGGGGCTCGTAGGTCGGCCAGGCCGGCGTACCGATTCCGAGGGGGATGGAAAGCTCGATCATCTTCATGAAAACCTCCTAACTAAAAACTTCAGCAATATGTGTCGGCGAAGGCAGCAAGGGCGTCCCTGAAACAGTTGGCCGGTGGCTTGACAAGCCCGGCGCCAACCATGCCGACTCCCGGTTCCCTGTGGGCGATCCCTGTGTTTATCGCAGGCAGTATGCCTGTCTCGACGACCTTCCGGAGATCAATTGCGGTGGGCGTGCCCCGGAGGTCGAGGATGGGGATGCGGTAGACCTCGTTCTCCGCCAGCGTGATCTCGTACATGCGGCGAGTTATGGCCAGCGCATCGTCGGGTGTCCCTCCCACGAACTGGACGATGGCGGGGGCGGCTGCCATGGCGAAGCCGCCGATCCCGGCAGTTTCCGTGATGACCGAGTCGCCGATGTCAGGCGCCGCGTCGGCGGGGCCGAAGCCAGGCAGGTAGAGGCCCTCGACGATGCCCGCTGGGCCGGTGAACCAGCGGTCGCCGAGACCCGAGACGCGGATGCCGAAGTCGGTGCCGTTCCGTGCCATGGCAACTATGACGGTGCTCCCCTCGATGTCCCTTGCGGCGTCCACGGTGCACTTGCAGGCGGGCATCGAAAGGTTGAGGAAGAAGTGGTCGTTGGCGTGCATGAAGCTCAGTACGCGTGCGATCTTTTCGGGGTCTTCGCCGAGGCGGACGAGCCAGGGGGCGAACTCCCTGATGATGAGTGAGGTACCGGCGCGGTTGCGGTTGTGTCCCTCGTCGCCCATCTGGAGGACCTGGGCGAGGACGTTCTTCATGTCCAGGGGACCGTGGGCGGCGAGGGCCTTGGCCATAACCGGGGCAAGGTCCGTCTCGATCCACTTGAGCCGAGCGAGGACCTCCTCTGAAAAGGCGCCGTAGCGGAGGACCTTGCCAAGGCCCTCGTTGAAGCTGCAGTAGGCGCGGTTCCCGAAAGTAGTGTTCTCGAAGATCCACACCGGCATGCCAGCTGTCATGACCCCGGCCATTGGACCGACAGCATTATGATGATGACAGGGGTCGAAGGCAATCTCGCCGGAAGCGGCGAGGGCTTCTGCGTCTTGCCGGGTAGTGGCCAGGCCTTCGTACAGGAGGCCTCCGATGACGGCACCTCGCATCGGGCCGCACATGCGTTCCCAGGTGACAGGGGGCCCTGAGTGGAGGATGGTCTTCTTCGTCATGCCCGGCACGGTGTCAAGGGCCCTGCCCACGCCGATGAGGGTGGGCTTGCCCCTCTGGATGCGGTCGACCGCGAGGGCGTTGGCAGAGGGAATATCCACAGTCGACTTCGCCTCGATCCGGTCGAGGACCGCGATGACGGCGGCATCACCGCCAGCTGGCGGTTTCCAGTCGACCTGTACGACCTCGGCCCCCTGGGCCCTGAGATTGTCAGCGAAGGATTCGAGGCCAAGGTTGACCGCCTTGAGGCCGTTGGAGAAGAGGTCGAGGAGGGGGTCATCGCCATGGCCCCCCTGCGCTGTCGCGGGGAAGGCCCTGCCCCCGGCGTCTGGAAAGCCTGCATGCGGCGCTTCGATGGCAGCCTCCTGGAAGCTCTGGCCACCTGCGATGGCGACGATGCGCGCGGCGAGGCTGGCTGCCCTGAAGTTCGAAAGGCACACGACGCAGCCCGCAGCCTCGAGTTTCGCCTTCTGCCCTTCGAAGCCCTGATAGTCCCCGGGCGTTCCTACCAGGGCGACTACGACCGGAAGGTAGCCCCCACGTGCCTGGGCTGCCTTTCGCAGCTCAAGGAGGGCAGGCAGGAGGGCAGCTGCCGGATCCTCGTGCGAGCCGTAGCCGAGCACGACATCGACCAGCACGACGGCAATCGAGGCGTCATCCCGTTCGGCCAGCAGGCGCTCGGTGCGCGTGGACGGATCGATCATCGGATGGGGCCGACCGACGGTGAAGACATCGTCGCCGAGATCGACCACGGTATGACCAATTGATACCTTCGGGTCGGGGAGGATGAAGGCAGGATCCGTCTGGTTGTTGGACCATACCGAGCCGGTCTGCCGGTGAAGCAGGAGCATGGCCTCGTCGGCGAGGGTGCCGCCGGTATAATAGCCCCGGAGCTTGCGCTGGACGGGAAGGAGACCCGAGGCCTCCCGCCTGGCTATGGCATCGAGTCCTTCACGGTCGGCTCGCAGCACCCTGTCCTGGTCGAGGCCGGCGGCGAGCACGGCGGCCTCCTCGAGGCTCGAGGCCCAGCGTATCCTGGAATCCGGCCGGGGCTCGGGGATCCGGAGCCCGATGAAGTGCGCGACACAGGGTTTGCCCGAGGCCTCGAGGGCCTCCACGACCCTGGCGGCCACGGAGGGGGCCGGAGGTTTGGACACAACTACGATGACCTTGGTGGCCGCGTCGCGGGCAAGGCCCGCTATGGCCATGAGCATCGTGGTGCCGCCGACCACTTCGCTTTTGAGGTCCCGCCCTCCCGTCCCGATCGCCTGGCTGATGCCAGAGCCCTGGCGGTCGATGATGCAGGTTACTTCCTGGAGTCCGGTGCCCGAGGCAGCGACCACTCCGACAGAACCGCGGCGGACGACATTGGCAAAGCAGAGCGGCTTCCCGTCGATGATGGCAGTCCCGCAATCAGGACCCATGACCAGGAGGCCTTTGTCGCGGCCGAGGGCTTTGAGGGCCACCTCGTCATCGAAGGCGACGTTGTCCGAGAACAGCATGACGTGGAGTCCCTGTTCGAGGGCCTTGCGCGCTTCCCTCGGCGCAAAGGCACCGGGAAGGGAGATGATGGCCAGGTTCGCGCCGGGAAGCAGTTCGACTGCGGCTGCGATGCTCGAGGGCAGGGCCTGCCCAGAGCTCCCCGCCTTCCTTTTGCGCGCGAGCATTTCCGAGGCAGCGGCGAAGGCTGCCTCGACAGCTTCGGCATCCGGGCAATCCACGGCGGTCACGAGGTCATTCGGGCTGATGCCCGTGAGTTCCGAGCCGGGATAGCCCATGGCAGCCAGGAGTTCGAGGTTCATGGGCGTGCCCATGGTGACTACCGCGTCGGATACCCCTTTCAGGTCCTTTAGCCCCTTGCTCAGCTGCATCAGGAACACCGAATCAAAGTAGGAATCCTTGCGGACCTTGACCCTTTTCATCGCCCATTCCTCCCGAAAGTGATGCAGTTCGCGATTCGCGAGGGCAAAAATGCAAGCAAGATTATATACCTGATTGTATACCAGTCAATGACAAAAGCGTCGATTGCGTCACGTGTCCGAGGGCGAGTTCTGCCGCCCTCGCGGTCCGTAGCAGCGTCGCCTCGTGCCAGGGCCTTCCGACGAGTTGCATGCCGAGGGGAAGGCCTTCGGCGCTCGCCCCGACGGGGAGGGTGAGCGCGGGCCAGCCCAGGATGTTGAAGGGGGCAACAAGGGTCAGCCGGGGAGGCGTCCCGAGGTGGGGGGGGAGCTGTGACATCGTGGGAGTACTGAGGATATCAACAGTGTCGAAAATTGCGTCACAGCTCCTCCGGAGGCCTGCCCTGGCCTGCTGGATCCTCACGAGGTCCAGGGGCCCGTAGGCGAAGCCCCCCAGTATCCTGAGCCTCATGAAGTCCCCGTAGTCGGCGAGGCGGTTCTTCAGGGTGGGGAGGTGGAAGACAGCGGCTTCGATGGCAAGGAGGGCGCCATTCAGGGTGCGGAGGCCCTGGAGGGAGGGCAGGTCGATGTCAACGAGGGAGGCTCCAGCAGCGACGAGGGCGTCGAGGCCCATTTTCCAGGCAGCCAGGCAGTCTGCGTCAGCAAGGGGTCTGCCCGAACCGTCGTCCCCCAGAACACCGATCCTGAGCCCTGCAAGGCCTGCCTCCCCACGGCGGACAGCGGCGAGGGCACCAACAAGGTTCCGGGAACCGCCTTCGGGCAGTGCGGACGAGGTGACAGGGCTATTTCCATCAAGCGCATCGAAGAGGGCAGCAAGATCGTCAACCGTCCTGGCCAGGGGGCCGAGGTGGTCGAGGGACCAGGAAAGCGGCACGGCACCGCGGAGGCTGAGCCTGCCGTAGGTCGGCTTGAGGCCGACAAGCCCGCAGAAGGCCGCGGGTATGCGGATGGAGCCCCCCGTGTCGCTTCCCACAGCCGCGTAGACCATGCGGTCGGCAGTGGCTGCAGCGGAGCCGCTGGAGGAGCCGCCGGAGTCCCGCCCCGGGGCGCGGGGATTGCGCGTAGGCCCGTAGTGATCGTTGTTGGAACCCGGAGAGTAGGCGAACTCCGACATGCGGGTCTTCCCAATTATGATGGCTCCGGCGGCACGCAGGCGGGCCACGGCTACGGAATCGGTGGAGGCTGTCCCGTCGGCCAGGATAGTCGAACCGGCAGTGGTGGGATGTCCGGCGAGGTCCAGGAGGTCCTTTACAGCCACGGGGATGCCATGGAGGGGACCGCGCCACTTTCCGCTGCGTATCTCGGCTTCGGCCAGCCTGGCGGCTTCGAGGGCCTCGTCCTCGAGGAGGAGCTGGAAGGCGTTGATGTGCGTGTTCCTCTCCTTCGCGCGGGCGAGGGAAGCTGTGGCGAGGTCGAGCGGTGAAAGCTCACCGCTCCGGAGCGCGCAGGAGGCGGCCATGAGGTCGAGATCGAGCGGGGAGGCTCCTCCTCGCGAAACAGATTCTGGAAGGGAGCCCGAGACTGTCTGGGGAGGCTCGACGGCAGAGTCAGCGGGTGGGCAGGTCCACGGGCTAAGATAGTCAGGAACGTGGTCATGGGAGAGATCCCCGAAGGCACGCTCAAAGGCCAGGACCGGCTTCAGGTAACCCTCAGCTTCGATCTTTCCGAAATCAGCCTCCGACACTACGACGCCAGCGTTCCCCAGGTTCATCCTGAACTGGTCGAATACCGCGGCCATGCTTTTCTCAGACACGAGAGCCTCCGTAGCCCTGAAGTCAGGCCTTCCAGGCAGCGACGATTCGCGAAGCGAAGAGTATATGCCCGGTTTCGCCTGGAAGGCCAGAGCGAATGTTCTTTGTCCTTACAGCCTTCCTGAGTGGTTTTCCAGGCGGAGACTCCATGCGCTCTGACCAAGGACAGATCCGCCTTTCACGGCCTCCACGGTCAGGTCCTGGACCGTGATTTCGAGGGACAGGGCCCAGGCATCAGCCCAATCCAGAGCCAGGGTAAGTGAGGCAGTTCCAGTCCAGGGCCCCTTGACCTGCGATCCGGGCAGGGAGCCAGTGGCGCTCGAAGCCAGGGCCATGCGGGAGTTCAGGGTGGCAAAGGATAAGCCTGTCGACGCCTCGACTGAGAGCTGTGCCTGGTCGGGAGCCACAGCCTCTGACAGCCACATCCTCCTGTCCTCCCCAGCCCTGAGCTCCCCTGAAAATCCGAATGCAGATACGCCATCGCTCGAGGCGAAACCCAGCCTGGACTCCAGACTTTCACCAGCCTCGCGGCGGTTGGCTCCCAGTTCGAGCCTGATGGCCTGTGGCTTTCTCCCTGCTGTCTCGAGGCGACCCTTGAGTCCATATTCAAGGAGGGGACCTCCGCCATCGGAAGGATTCCGGGCATCGACCGAGTAGCGGAGCCCACACTTCGCAATGGATCCCAGCGCGAGGCTCCCATCGAGAAAGCTGCGAGCCAGAATGCCCTGATCCTCGGCAGCCCAGGCGGTGAAGGAAGGGGAGCGCGCAGCAAGGAGGCCCTGGACCTGGGCTTCAGCTGCCCCTGCTGTCGCTTCAAGCCGGAAGGCAACGCCAGGACCCTCCAGTTCACTTCCGCTACACACGAGGGAGAAGCTCGCGCGGGGAACTTCGCCACGTTTTGCATAAAACAGGGCAAGGGCCGGCACAGTCCAGGGGCCGGGTTGGGCAGCTCTCGCCCAGCCGGAAGTCGGACTGCCATCAAGGAGCTGGCCCATCCCGAGGAGGAAGCCCGTTGCCATGGACCCAGTTCGCAGGGCATAGGAAAGGATGGCCCCGGACTCAGTCGGAGGTGACAGCACAGCCGAGAGAGGGGTCCTCCCCTCCCCTCCTTGAATCAGGAGGCCCCCCTCCTTTCTCCGGGCAAAGACCAGGGCTGCGTAGTGGTCACCCTCCAGGGCAAGCACCGAAAGGGCCGAACTGAGCGAGGAGTCGGGGGAGATGCCGCGTGAAGCCAGGGGAATGGGCCCCTCTCGGAGGGGCGAAAACAGGAGTGGCAGCGCCCCTGTACAGGAGGCAGGACCGGCCACCACGCGTAAGGTTTCACTTCCCACGACAAGGCCACCACGCAGCGCAAGGCCACGGGACCCAGGGCCTGATACAGCGTCCGGTGCACCCAGGCTGGTACTGGTCATGGCTGCCACCGACAATCCCGGAAGGCTGAAGCCTGAACGCAATTCCCAGCGCCCCAGGCTATCGATGTCGGTAACCGTGTGAAGGACCAGGCTGCTGTCTGCGAGGAGGGCCCTGGCAGCGCAGAATGAAGCTGCCAGCGTCGCAACCCGGAGATGCCGAGACAAGGAGCTTCCCGCATGCTGTGCCATACCCAAGGAACGCCCGAAGGAGGGCTTCCCGATTGCAAACTTGACAGGACAATCGTAACATAGTATTTTCTGCATATATTACCCCGCTCGTGCTCGAGCGCAGAGACCCAGGAGGTTTTCATGGCAGTCACCATCTATACGACCCCGAGCTGCAGCTATTGCCGGGTCGCGAAGGACTGGCTTCGAAAGGAGGGGGTGAACTTCACCGAATACGACGTCGCCCGCGATACCAGAAAAGCCGACGAGATGGTCCATAAGTCGGGCCAGATGGGAGTGCCCGTCCTCGACGTGCATGGGAGGATCATCGTGGGCTTCAACCAGAGTGAGATCGAAAAGGCCCTGCATCGTCCATGATGCCGCATCGTCCATGATGCCGCATCCTCCATGATGCCGACGAGCTTGCGCTCGTCGAAGTGTAGTGGCTCGCCATCCATGGCTCGCGGGATGCTTGTCGAAGGGCTGTGGTTTGCCATCCATAGCGACGGACAGGCATTCTGGCTAGAATCGGGGCATGAACCAGGACCAGGTAAAGGATATCCTCCTTCGCAGCGCCGATGCGGAAACGGAGTTCGCGCTCATCTTCTCCGGAAAATCGAGCGCGGTTGCCAACGGGCTCTACAAGCCCAAGACCCGCGAGATCATCATACATAACCGCAATTTCGATTCGGACCAGCAGCTGGTCTATACAGCCCTCCACGAGTACGCCCACCATCTCCATGCCGAGCGGCGGGGCTTTGACACCTCTGGGCGCGCGCACACCAATGAATTCTGGGGCATCTTCCACGACCTCCTCGTCGCGGCGGAGGCCAAGGGCCTTCATTCCAACCCCTTCGACAGCGAGCCAGCCTTCATCGACCTCACGCGCCGGATCAGGGAGAGCTGCATTTCCGAGAACGGCCGCCTCATGCTCGAATTCGGAAAACTCATGATCGAGGCCCAGACCCTCTGCGAGCGCTGGAAGACACGCTTCGAGGACTACATCGACCGGGCGCTCGGCGTACCGAGGGTCACCGCCATAGCGGCGGTCAAGGCCGCAGGCCTCTCCATAGACCCGAGCATAGGCTGGGACGGCATGAAGATGGTGGCCGGGATCAGGGACGCAGCCGAGCGCTCGATGGCGGTCGAGGCGCTCAAGGGCGGTGCAAGTCCGGCCTCGGTCCGTGCGCGCTTCTCGGCCCAGCGCCCGCCTGAGGATCCGGAGGAGAGACTCCTCAAGGACAAGGCCCGCCTGGAACGGAGCATAGCCCGCCTCCAGGAGGAGCTCGAGGAGATCGAGCGCCGCCTCGCTGAACAAGGATTCTAAGACGGCCTAAAGGTTCCGGAGGAGCAGGACCGGCTCGCGTTCGGAAGACACAGCCACAAACAATTCGAGGTCGGCTGAAAAAAAGTGCCAGAGCCCCGGACCGAGGGCAGCAGAATCGCCAACTGTATCCAGAGCCCCCTCAGACGCAGCCTCAGGGGGTGGCGCGGCTCGACTCATGGCCTGGAAAGGACTCTCCCCAGCCCATCCCACCTTTCCAGGCAGGGCAAGATCACTCGTGGGCGGTGGCGTCACCATGGCGGCCGAAAAACCTCCCCGCAGCATTTGAAGAGCGGAATTCCGCGGATCGAGGACCCAGGGATCAGGGAGGCGAACCGTCGCGAGGGCCTCGAGGCGTCCCAGGTCATAGCCTTCCGGACTTTCCTTTTCAGCGATGGCCCTGGCAACGCTGGCTTTCCAGCCCCCCACGCCAGCTTGCAGGAAGCCTCCCTCGTCCCAGGAATCCGAAGCCCGTCCGGGGCTGCAGGTCATCGGGATAGACCGCCCCGGCTGGCCGCAGCGGATGTCCGCGGTACGAAGCCTCCACGAGGAGGCCCTGTCTCCTTCCCCGTTCCACCTCGATCGGTATCGAGGTTTCCGCCTGGACTGGCATCCTCCTCGGCCGGCCCTCGCCATCGGTCCACGCAAGGGACAGCTCGATGGTATTGAGTCCCTCCCATGCAGGTGGAATGCCGGGCACGATGATATCGATAGCCTCGGTACCGGCGGCCAGGATTGAGCAGGCGGAAATTGCCAGGCTGGACAGGGCAATGACAAGGAGGGGCCAAAGGG